>JAJZDA010000057.1 GCA_021851525.1 Actinomycetes bacterium
CTGGCGTCGAGGCTCGCGCCGGCGCCGGCCACGCCGGCGATGATCAGGATCACGTCAGACGCTGCACAGACAGCCACCACCGTCGCCACGTGCGTGCGCGCTGCTCCCTGGCGCAGCACGAACGCGTTCTGTGGCCCGATCGCGACGATCAGTGAGAGGCCGAACGCCAGGCCGGCGGCTGCGGTGCTGAGGCTGAGAGCTGGCACCGCCACAGGCTAGGCGCAGACCATGCTTCAGCGCCACTGAACTTTCTGATGTTTGATTAGAATCGCTTATGGCCGGTGAGCTCGATCAGGAGCAGCTCAGAGCGCTTGCGGCGGCTGTCTCGGAGGGCACCTTCGAAGCCGCTGCCCGGGCGCTTCAGATCACGCCCTCAGCCGTCAGCCAGCGCATCCGGGCGCTCGAGGAGCGGACCGGCAGGGTTCTGCTGCGCCGCTCCAAGCCGGTCACGCCAACGGAGTCAGGCACCGTGCTGCTGCGCGCCGCGCGGCAGCTGGAGGTGATCGCCGCGGATGTCTGGGAGCAGCTGGGCGGCGACCGTGCGGGTGGGATCGTGGTCTGCCTGGCGGTCAACGCGGACAGCCTCGCCACCTGGCTGCTGCCGGCGCTGGCCGCGGTCGCCTCAGAGCTGAGCCTGGATCTGCGTCGCGCCGACCAGCTGCACACCGCAGAGCTTCTGCGCGACGGCTCCGTGGTGGCCGCCGTGACGGCCGCGCGTGAGCCGCTGCCCGGCTGCACCAGCACCCCGCTGGGCGTGATGCGCTACCGCGCCTGCGCGGCGCCCGCGTTCCTGGCCCGCTGGCTGCCCTCTGGGCCCAGCGCTGAGGCGCTCGCTCAGGCTCCGGTGGTGATCTTCGACCGCCAGGACCAGCTGCAGGACGCCTACCTGCGGGGGCGCTGCCGGCGCCCGGTGAGCCCGCCGCGCCATCACATCCCGGGCTCCGGCGCGTTTGTCAGCGCCATCGAGCTGGGCATCGGCTGGGGCATGGTCCCGGACCTGCAGAGCGCGCACCCGCTGCGCCGGGGGTCGCTTGTCAGCTTCGATGACCGCCACCCGATCGACGTGCCGCTGTACTGGCAGCAGTCGCGCCTGCGCTCCGACTCCCTGGACCGCGTGGCCCGGGCCGTGCAGGCGGCTGCCGCCGCCTCGCTGATCGCTGGCTGAAGTCGCGTCGGCGCGCTGGCCGCGGATGACGGTTACCGGAGAGAAAGAGGCCCTAGGCCTCTTGACTGCGCAATGTGATTCAAGTAATGTGCCGGACCGGATCGCAACCAACTAACCGGAGCAACCATCTCAACGTTCGGAGCACAGAACATCAGTGCCACGGAACCGGAGACTGCCGCCTCGCGCACTGTGCGAGTTCATCGAGGCCGGAGCGCGGATGCCCTCGGTGGCCAAGCGGGACGGCGCCCATCCGGACGCCTGCCCGCTGGTCCCACGCGGTTCGTGGGCCCCGGGGCAGAACGGATCCCCGCAGTGAGCCATCCCTGACAGCAGGACCAGCCACAGGAGGAACGGATGCGACTTGAAGACCTCTACGACCACCTTCGCCGCGGCGGCGCCGCGACGCTCAACCATCCGGCCGTGTATGGCGTGGCTGAGGGAGCCGTGATCGCGCCGGCGCGATACGCCGGGCGCAACGGCTCGGAGTTCGTCTTTGAGACCCGCGCCATCGGCTCGCAGTTCTGCCGCACCGTCTTGATCGACTCCAAGCAGAGCCAGGCCAACCGCGCGGAGGAAGGACTGCTCGCCGCGCGCCGCGACGGTGGCGCCGCCACGAACATCCCGACCATCGAGGTGCACTACAGCGGCCGCGAGCCGCTGTCGGACCTGGCGCTCCCGCACCGGGCCGTCGACGCGCACATCAGATTCGCGCGCCAGGAGGACGAGGCTGTCGTGAACCGGGGCTGGTATCAGGCGTTGCGAGACGCGACGCATGCCGATCTCTCGCCCGTGTTCGTCACGGCGCCCGCGATGCTCGCATTCGGCGGCTGGGACTCGAGCCGCCGCTCGGGCCAGCTTCGCCTCCGCGGGCTGCTCGTCTCGGAGCTCTTCGGCGTGGTCGACGCTGAGGAGAACCGGCTCTCGCGCCGGTCCGGCGCCCGGCTTGACCCGCTTGGCCAGGACTTCCATGTCGCGCCGGATCAGTTTGAGCAGATGATCGAGATGCAGCGCGCACAGCTCTCGCCGCGACTGGTGGCAAAGCTGGAGCGATCGCTGGCCGATGCTCGCAAGAAGAAGGCCGAGACGATCTCCGCCTCGGAGTTGAACCTCGGTGGCATCCCCCCGTCGCTTGAGTCACCGTTTGGGGTCTCCGTCCCAGAGGTCAGGCGCGCCCGGACCTTCTCGCTCGCGGGCCTGCGGCGACTCAGGTTCGGCGGCTCTATGGAGGACGATGTGAGCGCCCGGGCGGCGCTGCTGGCGATGCTTTTGCTGGGGGCCGCGTACTCTGACGCTGACCCCGACCTGCGGGCCTACTGTGACGTGTCGGCGCCGCGCGCAACCGTTGACCTGGACGGCGAGGTCACTGATCTCGACCTGTCTATCGAGGGCTGTGAGGCGTTCCTTGCCCTCGCGATCAGGAGGCTCCCTGAGCGTCTCGCCTGGACAGGACAGGTTCAGCGCGTTCTCGGGGACGAGGCGCTCAACCGCGGCGCGCAGGACGCAGCCGGCGAGGACGAGTAGCGATGGCCAGGGCGCTACTCGTGCGCGTCGCCTTCCCGGGTGGCGTCTATCGCGGTGGCGAATTGGGCCAGCCCGAGGAGCTGCCCTCACCGGCGCGCGTCCATGCGGCCTTTGTCAGCGCCGCAGGGGGCGGTCCCGCTGCGCGAACCGACAGCAGAGTGCTCGTCGCCAGCGAAGCTGACCGGGAGGCCGTCGCCTGGCTCGAGAGCCACCCGCCGCTCGGTCTGATCGCCCCCGCCGTGAAGCAGGTCAGCTACGCGGCGGTACGCCATCGCGTTCGGCTCGCAGTCGACGTGAAGGGCACCCACGACCTGCATAGAGACGAAACCTCGTTTGAGCCGTTCTCCGCGATGGCAGGTCCGGTCGTATTCGCGTGGCCGCTCCCCGACCCCGTCGTCCGCGAGCGACTCGCGGCTCTCGCCACTGAGATCACCCACGTCGGACGCGCGGACTCCACCGCGGTCGTCGCGGTGATCGAGGGTGAGTTCGACGCCTCACAGCCCGGTGCATTGACGCTCGCGGCGGGCAGGGGGCCCGGGCAAGTGCTGCGGGTGGCACAGCCCGGTCGCTTCGACGCGCTCGTTGACGCGCACCGGCGTTCGACGCGGCTCGCCGGCGCTCGACACGGCGCTGGCCTGAAGAGCAAGCAGGCGCGCGACGAGCCGGTGGCCGGCGCAGCTGACCGGGCGACGGCGCTGTGCCGCTTTGAGATCCAGGCCCCGGTCGGAAACTGGCCATATGAGCAACTCTGGGAGGTGCCGTTTGAGTCGCGGTGGCCCGCCAGGTCGATGGAGATCGACCGTCGCGTCGCCACCGCGGTCAGCGTGCATCGCGCGCTGGTGGCGGCCATCGGTGATGACGTGCCGTCATTCGTGACGGGGCGCGATGGCGAGGGTCCGCTCATCGGCACCGGGCATCTGACCATCCAGTTCGCCCGCGCTGCCCCTGGTGAGGAGTTGAAGCTGTGGCTGGGGATCCCGCCTGACGTTCCGGCCGCCGATCGCGCGGAGCTCCTGACGGCGCTCGAGTCGGGTCCCGTTGTCCGCGTCGGGCGCCGGCTGATCCGACTCGGCGCTCCGCAGCGGATCGGCTCCGCGCTCGATTGCTGGCCGCAGAGCGAAGCGGCGTGGGCCACCGAGGTGCCACTGGTCCTGGATGCCCCCGGCACCCCGCGGCATGGACCTTGGACGCTCGACGATGCGGTTGTCTGCTCGGTCGGGTACGCGATGCGGGGCCCGCTGGAGCGCTCGGGCTTGCCCTGGGGAAACGGATGGGAGTTCCGCGGGACGCTGGTTCGCCATCTGCGCGAGCGCGGGGTCCACGCGCGCGCGTTTCGAGTTACGGGACCCGCTTCGCGTTACGTGCACCGCGGCCGGGAGGGTGATCTGCTGGTTGCAGCTCACGCAGTCGTGAGGCTCGGTGAGCTCGATCCGGGGGGTCGGGGGCTGCTTGCACTCGGACGCGCACGGCACCTGGGCGGCGGTCTCCTGCGTCCCCTGGCAGGAGGAGCGTGAGACATGGAGCTTCAGCAGCTTTTCAACGCCTTCTACGCGGCCGCCAACGGAGTTCAGCCCTACCCCTGGCAGTGCGCGCTCGTCGAGCAGGTGGCGGGCACGGGCATCTGGCCTGACATCTCAGTTCCGACGGGCGCAGGCAAGTCCTCGGTGGTTGAGATCCACGTATTCCTGGTTGCGGCCCACGCATTGGCGCTCTCGGGCTCAAGGCCACCACGCCGGCTTGTGCTCGTCGCGCCGCGCCGCGTGCTGGTGGACGACCACCATGATCGCGCTCTCCGGCTCCGGCAGTTGCTGACAGATGCCCGCACGACCGGTGGCCCTGTGGGGCAGATCGCTGAGGCACTGACGGCGATGTGCATCGCGGATCAGTCGCCGGCTGCGCCGATCGGCGTGTGGCGCTTGCGTGGCGGGATCCAGCGGGGGTCGGGCTGGCGCCTGGAGCCCAGTGCCTGCCAGGTGATCTGTGCGACTCCGCAGATGTGGGGGTCGCGCCTGCTGTTTCGAGGCTACGGCTCCTCGCGTGCCGCGCGAAACCTGGAATCCGGACTGCTCGGCCATGACTGCGTCGGGATCGTCGATGAGGCGCATCTGCATGAGCGACTGCTCGACACCGCGGAGGCTGTGGCCGAGCATGGCCGCGGCCCGGGAGCGCTGCAGGTCGTCTCCATGAGCGCAACCGCGCGTGCGCGCCGAGGTCACACGGTAACGCTCTCCGATGGTGACCGGCAGAGCGCCGAGCTTCGACGCCGTATCACCGCCGATAAGCGGATTGCTCTGGTTGAGCTCGACGACTTCAAACGTGGAGCCGAGTCTGAGCTCGTCGCGCGCGCAAGGGCGGTGGCCGGCGCGGGCACGGTGGGCGTGTTTGTCAACGACGTGCCGAGCGCGCTGCGGGTCGCGGATCAGCTCGCCACCGGCGGTGATGAGGTTGAGCTGGTCTGCGGCCGCATGCGTCCAGCGGACGTGGAGTTGTTGCGCGCACATCGTCCGCATCTCCTGACCCCGCGCGGGGACCCCGCCGTCAGATTCCTGGTCTCGACGCAGTCTCTGGAGGTGGGCGTTGACATCGATCTCCCTGCGATGGTGACCCTGATCGCCCCTCCGGCTGCGCTCGCGCAGCGCGCGGGTCGCCTCAACCGGTCTGGTCGCTGTGAGCAGGCGACGTTCACGGTCATCGCCCAGGAAGGGTTGGCAGACCGGCAGCCCGCCGACATCCCGCGGTCCGGTCCCTATGAGGGTGCCGAGCTGCTCGCCGGAGCGCTCTGGCTGCGTGCGCTCGGTGACTCGATCGCGCCCGCTCGCGTCGCTGAGGTCGGCATCCCGGCAACCGACGCGCCGCCTCTGCCGCGGCTGCGCGCGGCTGAGCTGGAGACGCTCGAGATGACCGGCGACGCGCTGGCCGCCGACCCTGACATTGAGCTCTATCTGACAGGGCCGAGACCACCGGAGGCGCAGGTCAATATCGTCGCTCGCGCACACCTGACTCAGCACGACCGCGGCACGGGAGAGCCGCGCCCGCTTGACGACGAGGTGATCAGCGGCATGTTGACGGCGTGTCCGCCGCGGCCGCACGAGCTTGCGACGCTGCCCATCGGCGATGAGCTCAGGCGCGTGCTCGAGGTGGTCGGTGAGCAGGCGTGGTTGCTGCGCTCCGAAGCGGGTGTGTTGCGTGCTTCACGGCTCGGCGATCAGCAAGCCGCCGACGGTGACACGCTGGTGGTCCCGGACGGGGCGGAGATCTGCACGGCAGGGGTCGTGGGGCTAGGCGTGTTGCGCGGCCAGGCGCAACCGATGCGCGACGTCCTGTCGCTGCCGGTCGACGGCGCCTCACGTGACACCGTGGTCGCACTTCCCGCGGCGGCGATCGCCGCGCTGGTCAGCTCAGATCCGGCGCTCGGCCGTCGCGCCACGCGGGATGCGCTCAGCGAAGCCCTGAGAGACGCGGGGCACCAGGCGCTCGCCGATCGGCTGGTCAGAAACCGCAATGAGCGCCTCTCGCAGTTGGAGCTGCGCTGGTGCGGGGGTGCCGATGCTGACGTAGGGCTGCTGCTCCTCTCTGAGATGGCGTCCAGGGCGGCGCAGACGGCGTTGATAGTGCCTGAGCAGTGCATCTCAGTCGACGCTCACAACCAGTCGGTGAGCGATCGGGCGCACGCAATAGTCGCGCAGCTCGGCAGCGCGGCATCAGCTCGTGAGCGGGACGCTCTCGCGCTGGCCGCCGGCTGTCACGACGACGGCAAGCGCCACGTCCGCTTCCAGGCGCGGATGGGTGCCGCCGATGGCGACGGGCCTCTGGCCAAGCCGCGCCCCGGCCATCAGCCGGATCGCGGCGACGGCTGGCGCCACGAGCAGCTGAGCGCTGCCTACGCCGCGCTGAGCAGTGGCGCTGACCCGCTTGTGGTGGCGCTCGTTGGGGCGCACCACGGGCATGGGCGGCCGCTCTTTGACCGCATGCACGAGGCGCTGCTCTCCGGCTGGGATGACTGCCCGGCTGAGGTGTCAGCACAGGCAGCTGCGCTGTTCGGGCCGCTCGGTGACTATGAGGTGCTGCGCCGCCGCGCGCGGGATGAGCTTGGGCCGTTGCGGCTCGCGTGGCTGGAGGCACTGCTCCGCGCGGCTGATATGCAGGTTTCACGGGAGGGGAGCTGAGGTGAATGTGATCAAGGTCCCGGCTTCGGGGCGGCTGCTGGTCGCTCAGCTCGCCGCGTACGGCCTCGCGGCGGCGATCGAGCGCAGCGGCGCGCCTGTCTGGGTTGGCCACGACCCGGACTCACTCGAGCTGACCGCGTTGGTGATGACCGAGCTCGAGGCTGCAGCGGTGCTGGACGCGGTGCGAGCTTCTGCTGCCGAGTGCGAGGACGCCGTGGAGCGGGATCTCAGCCCGGGCACCAGCGGCAACAATCGGATCCCGGTCATCCGGGCCAGGGCGACGGATGCTGAGCGTGCCGTGCTCGCGCTTCAGCGACGTGAGGAGCTGCTCGATGAGCTCGACGGTGCCGGCTCGTCGCTCGCTGCCCGCCTCATCGCCGGCCTTGGCGCACCGGCGCCCTGGGTGGTCGATCCCTTCTCACGTGAAAAGCGGCTGCCCGCTTGGGGCGCCACCCGCCTCGATGGTGTGCCCTACAACATCGGCGCGGACATCGTGCGCTCCGCACTCAGGCCCGGACTCGCCGCGGCCAGGGACCTCGACAATCTGCTCACCCAGGCCCCGGGTGATGACGAACCCGGGCACGCGGAGGACCGCTTTCGCTGGTCTCCGCCCCGAAGCGCGCTGCCAGCGGCCTGGCAGTGGTTGGCGGGCCTCGGTCTGACGCTGCTGCCTGTCGGGCTGGCTGGACGGGGCAGGTCCCGCACTCCTGCGTTCTGGGACAGGCGCGCGAGGGGGGAGGGGACAGCGCGTGGCGTGACGCTGCCGGTCCTCGCTGATCCGGTGTCTCTGCCGCGGCTGCGGGCACTGCTGCAGACGGCGGAGCTTGCGGACGACTCACCCGGCCCGGCGGCGAGGGAGCGCCTGAAGCGGCTCGGAATCACGGCGTTGGCGATCTTCGTGGTGCGTGATGGATCGACCGGCACGATGGTCCAGTTCTTCTTCGAGCCCGCTGAGCGGATAGACCTGTGACCGGAGCCAGTGATCCCGTGCCGATCTCGGTGGTCGCGCACCACGCGTTCTGTCCGCGCAGAGCGTGGCTCGAGGTGCATGGTGAGCGCACCGACACCGGCCAGATGGCCCAGGGTGTGGCAGACCATGGCGTGGTCGATGAGCCCTCGTCCTCGCGTGCCACCCGCCTTCGAGCTGTGGAGGTGCTTTCCCAGAAACTCGGCGTGGTCGGTCGCTGTGACTCGGTTGAGATCGCCGCTGACGGTGTGATGACGGTCGTCGAGCACAAGGCGAGTCCGCTCAGGCGCCTGCCGGAGGCCACCTATCCACAGCGCATCCAGCTGGCGCTCCAGGCCGCGTGTCTGCGTGAGCAGGGCCACCCTGTGAGCGGTGCTGCCGTGTGGTTCACGACGACTCGCAAGCGGGTGCCGGTTGAGCTCACAGCGCAGTTGCTCGCGGAGGCCGCTCAGCAGGTTGAGGCGACCCGAGAGGTAGTTGACCGTGATGCCGCGCCGCCTGCGCTCGAGGATGACTCACGCTGCGCGCGTTGCAGCCACGTGAGCGTCTGCCTGCCGGATGAGCACCGGCTCAGGCCATCCGCCCGGCGGATCGCGGTCAGCGACCCGGCAGGGCGTGTGCTTCATCTGAGCTCTCCTGGAAGCCGCGCGAGTCTGAGCAGGGGACAGGTTCTGGTGAAGGTCCCCGACGCAGACGCGGTCAGCGTTCCGCTTGGGCAGGTCGCCGGGATCGTCGTACACGGCAACGCCGATGTCTCGGCCGCGTTGATCCGGGAGACGCTTCTGCGCGGCTATCCGATTGTCTGGTGCAGCTGGGCTGGAACGGTGGTCGGCTGGGCAGCTCCCGCAGATGGGCCGAACGGCGACGCGCGTCCCCGGCAGCATCAGCTCCCGGGTCCGCGCCGCATCGCCGCAGCCCGTTCGATCGTGAGCGCCAAGATCCTGAACCAGGCAGCGCTCTTGCGCCGCCACAACTGTGATGAGCGAGCCTCACTCAGGGAGCTTGCTCGCACCGCTGGCCGGGCGCGCAGCTCCGCTGAGATCTTCGGTTTGGAGGGGCGCGCCGCAGCCGTCTACTTCGCCGCCCTGAACCAGGTGCTCAAGCCCGGTTGGGCGACAATCGAGCGCCGCACAGGACGACCCGCGACGGATTCCGTGAACTGCGCGCTGAACGTCGCCTACTCTCTGCTGCTCGCCGACGTGTTGCGCAGCGTCGTCGCCTGCGGGCTCGACCCATCGGGAGGGGTGTTGCACTCTCCCGGCCGCAACAAGCCGGCGCTGGCCCTTGACCTGATGGAGGAGTTCCGGGCTCCGCTTGCGGATTCCGCCGTGGTGTGGGCGCTCAACAACGGAGAGCTGCGTGGCTCCCACTTTCGGCGCGACCTCGATGCCGTGAGGCTGACCGCACCGGGTCGCAAGGCGCTGATCGCCGCGTACGAGCGGCGTGCCACGTCTGAGTTCAGTCATCCTGAGTTCGGATACCAGGTCAGCTGGCGTCGCGCCATGGAGGTTCAGGCCCGGATGTTTCTCGGCTTCGTCATGGGCGAGTTCGACGCCTATCGCCCGATAGTTCAGCGATGAGGCAATCGATCAGCCGCCTGCTCGTGGCGTACGACATCGCCGACGATGCCAGGCGGGACCGTGTCGCGGTCGCGCTTCAGGCCTACGGTGAGCGCGTCCAGTTCAGCATCTTCCTTGTGGATGGCAAGCCAGCGGACTTCGTCCGGCTGCGCGCGACGCTGCGTCGCCTGATAGATCCAGATGCTGATCGTGTCCTGCTCTGCAATCTGGGCTCCTTGGAGGCTGCGCGCAGCCGCGCCATCTACCTTGGGCGCCCGCCGCGGCTGACCGGCGACGCCCCGCACCTCATCCTTTGATCTGCGCAGGCTCCGCTGGCCCGATTTTCCCGCTCAGACTGCGCTTCGCCGTTATCCCTGCAAATCCGCCTCAAAAACTGAGCTAGGCTTCGCGTTTCGTTCCTTGACAACCGAAGAGTCATCGCAGCCTGCGCAGACCGTCGGAAACTGCCTGCAAATCGCGGCCGATTCACTGGCCGCAGTCTCGCCGCCTTCACCGCGGCGAGTTCATCGAGGCAACCAGGGCCTCGCAGACGGCGGCGCGAGCACCGGCGTCTCGCCGCCTTCACCGCGGCGAGTTCATCGAGGCCTGGTCAGGCATCTTGGTAGTGCTTCCTCATCTCGCGTCTCGCCGCCTTCACCGCGGCGAGTTCATCGAGGCACAGATGCGCGGGCACTCCTCGCCGCGCCAGCCATGGTCTCGCCGCCTTCACCGCGGCGAGTTCATCGAGGCTCGAAGTTCGGCCCGGTGCGATCCAGAACCGCCTGCGGTCTCGCCGCCTTCACCGCGGCGAGTTCATCGAGGCGAGCAGGGAGCAAACGGGGCGCTTTCCGTCAGCCAGGTCTCGCCGCCTTCACCGCGGCGAGTTCATCGAGGCGCGTGGTTCAGCTGGTTCGACTTTCCTGCTAAGCAGTCTCGCCGCCTTCACCGCGGCGAGTTCATCGAGGCCAAGCCCCTGCCAAGTTGTCAACCCACCTTGCAATGTCTCGCCGCCTTCACCGCGGCGAGTTCATCGAGGCTCGTCGCCTACCTTGCAGTATGTCTCCTCCCAGGAGTCTCGCCGCCTTCACCGCGGCGAGTTCATCGAGGCCTCGGGACGGGTGCGACGCTCCGCAAGCACACGCGGTCTCGCCGCCTTCACCGCGGCGAGCTCATCGAGGCGGCAACGCAGCGATGCGGCAACGCAGGAACTGCCCCCGTCTCGCCGCCTTCACCGCGGCGAGTTCATCGAGGCCCGCCGACGAGCGGCGCGCCGGGGCTCATGCCGCTGTCTCGCCGCCTTCACCGCGGCGAGTTCATCGAGGCAGCGAGGCATGGGCAGCCACCCTTAGCCATATCCAAAGTCTCGCCGCCTTCACCGCGGCGAGTTCATCGAGGCGCCCTGACCGTCGCAGAGTCGTACGCCTTGACCGTGTCTCGCCGCCTTCACCGCGGCGAGTTCATCGAGGCGACCCCGACACGGTTGTTCACTTCACGGGGTTGTCTGAGTCTCGCCGCCTTCACCGCGGCGAGTTCATCGAGGCACGGGCCTGGGCGCGTTCGTTGTCCGTCTGGCGGTCGTCTCGCCGCCTTCACCGCGGCGAGTTCATCGAGGCGGCACCAGGGCGCCGGGCACCCCGTAGAGGTGGTGGTCTCGCCGCCTTCACCGCGGCGAGTTCATCGAGGCCAGCGAGTACGTCAACTGTCCCGAATGCGACAGCAAGTGTCTCGCCGCCTTCACCGCGGCGAGTTCATCGAGGCGTCTCCGGTACTCGTTGAAGTCGGCATAGTGCGGGTCGTCTCGCCGCCTTCACCGCGGCGAGTTCATCGAGGCGCGCCTGATGCTCTCCGAGAACGGGCCTGGGCGCCGCGTCTCGCCGCCTTCACCGCGGCGAGTTCATCGAGGCAACACCGGGTACAGCGCCGGCTACAACCAAGGGCGTCTCGCCGCCTTCACCGCGGCGAGTTCATCGAGGCGCGCCTGATGCTCTCCGAGAACGGGCCTGGGCGCCGCGTCTCGCCGCCTTCACCGCGGCGAGTTCATCGAGGCTCCGGCCCGGCCGGGCAGGGGGCGCTGATGCTCGCGGTCTCGCCGCCTTCACCGCGGCGAGTTCATCGATGCTGGGGGAGTTTCCCGGCCCCACGGTGGCAAAGTCCCCCCAGGGACGGGCCGCTTTCGCTGTGGCGCGTTCATCGAGGTTTGCCTTCGACGCTCTCGGTGGACGGTCGGGTGGGCGGCCCCGTGTACCGCAGCCCCGTGTACCGCAGCCCCGTTTCCCGTTACCTGTTCCGTGACGGCTGACGAGCCACGATGGGCGCTGGCTGGGCGATGGCTTCGCGTGCAGTATCGTGAAGGCTGGATCGGGGCGCGCGGCGGCTCGCTGGGCCTTGACTGTTCGCTTCGGGCGATGTCCTAACCGCCCGGGGTGTGGAGCGAAGCTCCGGTGGCTCAAGCCTGAGCTTGAAAAAGCCGAAGATGCCTTAGCGGCCTGCAGCAGCAGCCGCACGACGCGCGGGGCCGCCAGCGTCGTGAACCCTCTAGATGGAAACCGCTCGATGACCCAAACCCTGGGCCTGGCGCTGGCACTGGCCTGCGCGCTCACCACCAACTTCGGCTTTCTCTGCAAGCAGCGTGGCGCGAGCGCGGCGCCGGCCGTCGACTGCCGTCGGCCGCTGTGGTCGGCGAAGCAGCTGTTCGCCTCCAGGCTGTTCACCATCGGGATGCTGATCGCCACCGGCGCGTGGGTCTTTCACATCGCGGCGATGGCGCTGGCACCGCTCTCGATGGTGCAGGTGGTGCTGGCCAGCGGTGTGGTGCTGCTCGCCGTGATGGCGGAGCGGGTGCTGGGTGTCGCCGTCGGCCTGCGGCAGTGGCTCGGCCTGCTGCTGACGGCCGCGGGCCTGATGCTGCTGGGCATCTCTCTGCCGGCTGCGCACGGGGCCCAGTCGCACTTCTCCGTCGGCGGGATCCTCGGCTTCGAGGGAGCGCTGCTCGGGGTCGGGGCGCTGCTGATAGTGGGGCCGCGGATTGGCGCGGGCGCCGACCACCACGGGGCGATGCTCGCCGGCGCGGCGGGCACGATGTTCGGCGTCTCAGACGTGGCGCTCAAGGCGCTCACCGGCGTCTTTGGCGCGCACGGGGTGCTCGGACTGGTCTCACCGTGGCTGGCGATCGCGGTGCTCGGCTCGATCGTCGGTTTCTACACGTCCGCCAAGAGCCTGCAGGACGGTGAGCCGGTGGCGGTCATCGCCGTGACCGCGACGGCCACCAACGTGTCCGGGATCCTCGGCGGGCTCCTGGTCTTCGGGGACCCGTTCCCGTCGAGCATCGTCGGCGTGGTCACCGGCGTGCTGGCGTTCGTGATGGTGCTGATCGCCGCCTGGCTGACCCCCGGGCCGGGGCGCGCCCCGGCGCTCGCCGCCTGAGCCAACCCACCCACCGTGGCGCCCTCTGAACGGCGCCGACCCCCTGACCGGTTGACCCCGCGGCCATGGTGTGATCCGCTGGTGGAGGCTGTGTGCGGCGTGAACGCCGGGGTGCCAGCGAGATGTACGAGCTGTACATCTCAGCTGCCGTGATGTCCAACGACTCGCGGTAACATGTCGCATATGGCACTATCTGAAGGCATCATGACTGTGCCGGTTGTACAAATCGGCACCGATGTCCTTGAGGAGGGGCATATGTCCACCACCAGCAGTGAGCCCGTTAGCAAACTCAGCGCCGACGCCACGCTCCAGGAGCAGGCGCGTCGGCACCTCTGGATGCACTTCACCCGCATGGGCGGGTACAGCGACCAGGCTGAGATCCCGATCATCGTGCGCGGCGAGGGCTGCTACGTCTACGACGAGCACGGCAACCGCTACCTCGATGGTCTCGCCTCGCTGTTCTGCACCAACATCGGCCATGGCCGCGCGGACGTCGCGCAGGCCGGTGCCGACCAGGCCAAGGAGCTCGGCTTCTTCACCAACTGGTCCTACGCGCACCCGCGCTCCATTGAGCTGGCCACCAAGGTCGCCTCGCTCGCGCCGGGCGACCTGAACCGCGTGTTCTTCACCAACAGCGGCAGTGAGTCGGTTGAGTCGGCGCTCAAGCTCGCGCGCCAGTACCACCGCCTCACCGGCAAGCCCAACAAGTACAAGCTGATCGCGCGTGAGATCGCCTACCACGGCACCACCATGGGCGCGCTGGCCGCGACCGGGGTGACGGAGCTGCGGTCGCCGTTCGAGCCGTTGCCGCAGGGCGCCTGCCACGTCCCCAACACCAACACCTACAGGCTGCCGGCTGATTACCCGGTCAGTGAGCTGGCCGAGGCGGTGGCCCACCGGATCGAGTTTGAGGGCCCGGACACGGTCTCCGCGGTGATCATGGAGCCGCTCCAGAACGCGGGTGGCTGCTTCACGCCGCCCGAGGGGTACTGGCAGCGCGTGCGCGAGATCTGCGACTACTACGACGTGCTGCTGATCTCAGATGAGGTGATCTGCGCCTTCGGCCGTCTGGGCGAGTGGTTCGGCGCCCAGCGCTACGACTACCTGCCGGACATGATCACCACCGCCAAGGGGCTCACCAGCGCATACGCGCCGATGGGCGCGGTGATTGTCTCCGACCGTGTCGCGGAGCCGTTCATGACCGGCTCAAACAGCTTCTCCCACGGGCTCACCTTCGGCGGGCACCCCGCGGCCGCGGCCGTGGCGCTGGCCAACATCGGTGTTTTCGAGGAGGAGGACCTGCTTGGCCACGTGCGCCGCAACGAGGCGCCGTTCAAGGCGATGCTGGACCGCCTGCTGGAGCTGCCGATCGTCGGCGACGTGCGCGGAGCCGGGTACTTCTGGGCCATTGAGCTGGTCAAGGACAAGCAGACCAAGGAGACCTTCGACGATGAGCAGTCCGAGACGCTGCTGCGCGGCTTCCTCTCCGGCGAGCTCTTCCGGCGCGGTCTGATCTGCCGTGCGGACGACCGTGGAGACCCGGTGATCATGCTCTCGCCGCCGCTGATCGCAGACCAGGAGCAGTTCGACGAGATCGAGTCTATTCTGCGTCCGCTGCTGATCGAGGCGGGCGACCGCATGAAGGTCCGTGGCTAGGGCGGCTCTGCCGCGGCCGCGATAGTTGGAGGATCGGATTGCTCACCGTCAGAGAGCTGATATCGGACCTCGAGGTCCAGTTGCTGGCCGGCGAGGGCGGGCTCGATCTGCCCATCCGCTGGGTGCACATCTCCGAGCTGCTGGACCCGACCCCGTGGCTCTCTGGCGGTGAGGTCCTGCTCACCACCGGCATGCTGCTGGACACCCCGCAGCGGCAGCGTGCCTTCGTGGAGCTGCTGGCCGAGAGCCGCCTGGCGGCTGTCGGCTTCGGCGTCGGCTTCCTTCACCAGGAGGTTCCGCCGGCGCTGGTGGAGGCGGCGCAGGAGCTCGACTTCCCGGTCTTTGCGGTGCCCTACGAGCTGCCGTTCATCGCCGTCACCGAGGCGGCCTTCAGCAAGCTCGTCAATGAGCAGTACGCGGTCCTGCGCCGGGCGCTCTCGGCGCAGGAGCGGCTGGAGCGCGTGGTGCTGTCGGAGCGCGGGCTCGATGCGCTGGCGGGCACGCTCGCGACGCTCGTCGGGGCCAGCGTGCTGATCTACGACGGGCGCGGCGAGCCGATGGTCCAGCACGCCTTCAGGCGGCCGCTGGCCGCAGAGCAGCTCGACACCATTCAGGCGGCGCTGGTCGAGCGCATCCAGCGCCGTGACAGCCAGCAGTTCATGCCTGAGCTGGCGGAGCCCGGACGCGCGCTGGCGCTGGCGGTGGCCTCCGAGGCGACGGTCGGCGGGGCGCCGGCACCGGAGGCCTGGCTGGTGGCGGTCAAGGACGACGCGCCGCTCTCTGACTTTGATCGCCTGGCGCTGCGTCAGGCGGTGACGATCGTCGCGCTCGAGCTGCTGCGTGAACGCGTCGCCGGCGACACCGAGCGGCGGCTCGCCGGGGACGTGCTGGCGGGCCTGCTGGCCGGTGAGCTGGCGGGCGCGGACCTCAAGCGGCGGTTGGAGCCCTTCGGGCTGCCTGATCGCATCGCCACGCTGGTGCTGCCCCGGCCCAAGCCCAGCCGTGGCGTGTCCGCCCAGCCGGAGCCCGCCGAGCTGGCGCTCGCGGGGGCGCTGCGTGCCGAGGCCACGCCCGGGCTGGTCGCCTCCAGCGGCCAGCTGATCGCGGCGCTGGTGCCGGGGCTGGCGGATGAGCCGCTGTTTGCGCTGGCGGAGCGGATCGCCGCCCGCCTGCAGGCTGAGCTCCCGGGCTGTGAGCTGCGCCTGGGCGTCGGGCGCGCCGTCCCCGCGGGGGAGGCGCGCCGCAGCTACCACGAGGCGCGCTGCACCGTGGAGGCGCTCTCCTTCGGGCTCGGGCAGGCGTCGAAGGTCGCCACCTACCGTGACCTCGGCTCCTTCCAGCTGCTGCTCTCGCTGCAGGACGATGAGGCGCTGAAGCTCTACTGTGACTCGGTGCTGGGCGCGATCGAGCAGAGCGAGGGGTACTACGGGGGTGAGCTGATGCGCTCACTCGAGGCCTTCATCGAGGAGAACGGTCAGTGGGAGCGGGCGGCCAAGCGGCTCTTCTGCCACCGGCACACGCTGCGCTACCGGATCCGGCGCGTGGAGGAGCTGACCGGCCGCGACCTCTCCTCCGCGCGTGACCGCATCGAGTTCTGGCTGGCGCTGCGCGGGCGCGAACTGGTCGGCTGAGGCCGGCCGTCGGCCGAGTGGGCAGTGCGGCCGGTCGCCAGCGGGCGACCGGCCTCACCAGGCGCTGCAGCCGTACTGGTCGGGGATCGCCGCCCGGTAGCTGGCCAGCAGGCGGTCCGCCACGCGGATCTGCAGGATCCGGGTCGCGGGCGCAACCGGCCCGGGCGGCAACGGAACCCCGCCGAAGCGCTCGTAGTTGCCGGCGCTGATGCCGAGGCTGTCCGGGTAGGCGCCGCCCAGCACCGTCCAGCCGCCCGACTCGCAGTGGGCGACCCGTGACCAGGCGCCGTAGTCGCGTGGCAGGCGGATCAGGAGCGGAAGGTGGACGCGCGTCAGGTGGGGAAGGTGCACGCGGGTCAGGTGGGGAACGTGGACGCGGGTCAGACGCGGACGGTGGACCCGGGTCAGGTGGGGCTTGGGAGCCCACGGCTGGAACGTGAGGAGCGCCAGCAGGGCAGCTCCGAGCTTGCTGAACATGTGCGCGGCCGCACGGCAGAGCCCCGGGTGGCCGGAGCGGCCTGATCTCCTTGTCGCGGGCGTTCTGCCCGTGTGGTTGCTGAATCGTTACCCCTGCCGGGGGGCTGGGAACACCCGGTGTCGGCCTGCGACCGCCGGGTTCAGGCGATCACTGTAGCCCGTGCATCGCCATCGCGGCGCGGAGCACTATGCGCGTCTCGGTCAGCGCCGCGCCACCGTCGGCACGGATCGCCCGCACCGTGCGGTCCAGATCCTCGGTGCTGCGGCAGGCGACCCGCACCTGGTAGTCGAAGCGGCCGGTGACAAACGCGATGTCCTGCACGGCGGGCAGCTTCAGCACGAACGACTCGAACGCGCCGGAGGTGGTGGTCGGCAGCAGCCGCACGTCGATGAAGGCGTCGATCGTGCGCCCGACGTTGGCCAGGTCGACGATCGCCGTGAAGCGCGTGATCACGCCCGCGCGCTGCAGCCGCCGCACGCGATCCGCGGCGCCGTGGGGGCTCAGTCCCACCGCCTTGCCGAGGTCCGAGAAGGACTCCCTTCCATTTGCGAGCAGGCGGTTGATGATCTGGAAGTCAGTGTCGTCCAGCGCTGCGGATTGCTCAGTCGTCAAGAGAAGCCCTTGTGATTCTCGCGCAGTATCCCGATGATCGTCCCACAATTCTCTATCCAAGTTGAGGTGAGGCTGCATGAAAGTTGGTGTACCGACCGAGATCAAGGTCGATGAGTACCGCGTTGCTCTGACTCCGGCTGGGGCCCGTGAGCTCGTAGACGCCGGCCATGAGGTGCTCGTGCAGCGTGGCGCCGGGCTCGGCTCGGCGATCTCCGACGCCGACTATGAGCGCCAGGGCGCGAAGATCCTGCCTGACGCGCCGGCCGTGTTCGCGCAGTCGGAGATGATCGTCAAGGTCAAGGAGCCGCAGCCGGTTGAGGTCGCGATGCTCGAGTCGCGTCACCTGCTGTTCACCTACCTGCACCTTGCGGCCGACGCGGAGCTGACCACCAGCCTCGCGGCCACCGGCGCCACCTGCATCGCCTACGAGACCGTCGAGGATCGCGACGGGCGCCTGCCGCTGCTGGCACCGATGTCTGAGGTCGCCGGCAAGATCGCGACCCAGGCCGGCGCGTTCATGCTCGAGAAGCCGCTCGGCGGTCGCGGGATCCTGCTGGGCGGCGTGCCCGGCGTGGCCGCCGCCAACGTGATGGTGATCGGCGGCGGCGTGGTCGGATATCACGCGGCACAGGTGGCTGTCGGGATGGGTGCCACGGTCTACTGCTTCGATCGCTCGATCCCGCGGCTGCGCGACCTGGACGTGGCCTTCGGCGGTCGCGCCGACACCTGCTTTGCGACGACCCTCGCGATCGAGGAGCGGCTGCCGGAGATGGATCTGGTGATCGGCGCGGTGCTGGTCCACGGCGCCAAGGCGCCGCACGTGATCACCCGCAAGCAGCTGGGGCTGATGAAGCCGCAGGCGGTGCTGGTCGACGTCTCGATCGATCAGGGCGGCTGCTTTGAGACCTCGCGTGCCACCACCCACACCAACCCGACCTATGAGGTCGACGGGATCACCCATTACTGCGTGGCCAACATGCCGGGCGCGGTGCCGATCACCTCGACCTACGCGCTCACCAACGCGACCCTGCCCTACGCGCTGGAGCTGGCCAACAAGGGCGCCAAGGCTGCGGTGAAGGGCTCTCCGGGGCTGCGTCTGGGCCTGAACTGCGCCGGTGGGCACGTGACCTACGCGCCCGTCGCAGAGGCGGCCGGAGTGCCCTACGTGGCGCCTGAGGAGGCGCTCGGGCTCTGATCCGGGAGCTGCCGTGCGGGATGCCCGGATGCCGTCCGGGCGTCCCGCTAAGCGCCCTGCTACTGTTGCACGCCGAATGCCAACTACCAGTCAGTTGATCCGCAAGGGTCGCACCACTCCCAAGAAGAAGCTTGCCACCCCGGGCCTGAAGTCCGGCAACGGCCGCAAGAAGAAGGTCGCCGCCCCGCAGCGGCGCGGCGTCTGCACTCGCGTTTACACGACCACGCCCAAGAAGCCGAACTCGGCTCTGCGCAAGGTCGCCCGCGTGCGGCTCACCAACGGGATGGAAGTTGGCGCGTACATCCCGGGCGAGGGGCACAACCTCCAGGAGCACTCGGTCGTGCTCGTTCGTGGCGGTCGCGTCAAGGACCTTCCGGGTTTCCGTTACAAGGTGATCCGCGGAACGCTCGACGCCGCCGGCGTCTCGGACCGCAAGAAGGCCCGCTCGCAGTACGGCGTGAAGGCCAAGTGAGGGTTTAACTCATGCCGCGTCGCGCAGCCGCAGCGGTCCGGACCATCGAGCCGGACCCCGTACACCGAAACCGCCTGGTCCAGCAGGTCATCAACAAGGTCATGCTGGACGGCAAGAAGTCAGTCGCCGAAGCGATCGTCTATGACGCGCTGGCGATCCTCGAGGAGCGCACCGGCAAGCCGGCGCTCGAGGTTCTGGAGGCCGGCGTCAAGGCGCTCACACCGGTTCTGGAGGTCCGCTCCCGCCGCGTCGGCGGTGCGACCTACCAGGTGCCGGTGGAGGTTCCGCCGCGGCGCTCACGCACGCTGGCCGTGCGCTGGCTGGTCACCTTCTCGCGGCAGCGCCGCGAGAAGACCATGGCGCAGCGGCTCGCCCATGAGCTGCTTGACGCTCAGCAGCAGCAGGGCAACGCCTTCAAGCGCAAGGACGACATCTACCGCATGGCGCAGGCCAACAAGGCCTTCGCGCACTACCGCTGGTAGTCACGCTCGCTGGCCGCCGTCAGGCGGCGCGAGCGCGGACAGCCTCCGCGCAGCTCTGAGAAGCGCCTCGTCGGCTGAGCCGGCGGGGCGCTTCGTCTTGGTGGGCCGGCTCTTCGCCCGCCGTGGGTTGGGCCGTGGGCCGGGACCGGCGGCCTGTGGATTGCGGGTGGTGGCCGGGGTCGCCGCTGGGGCCCGCCTCCAAGGGCCCGCG
>JAJZDA010000242.1 GCA_021851525.1 Actinomycetes bacterium
GCCGGCCGGCGGCTGAGCGCGGGTCGCGCCGAGGCGGCGTCGCGGCCGGCCGGCGGCTGAGCGCGGGTCGGTCCACGGCGGCCTTGCGCGTGATCGAACCCGTTCCCGGGGACATGACACCACAGACGCGATCGGGGATCCTCCGCAGCAGAGACGGCGGCCGGCCACGATGCGCACGGCTCACGGGCGCAGCACGATGTGGCGATGGTGGCTCCGCTCACGAGCGATGCCAGGGTGCCGGCGGAGGATCGCTCGCCGCCGCAGACGTTGGTGGTCGCTCCCGACGGCCCAGCCCAGCGGCTGCGCAGGGCCGTGGTCGCGACCGTCGAGCACCGTGCGCAGCTGCTGGCCGCGGTCGCGCTGCTGGCGATCGTCGTCGGTGGCACCCTGACACTCGCGGGCGCGGGGACGGCCGGCGACAGGGTCTGGCAGGTCGTCGTCGCGCTGCTGGCGGCGGAGCTGGCAGTGGAGGTGGTGCGCACCATCGTCGTCGGTCATCACCTCGGTGTCGACACGATCGCGCTGATCGCGATGGTCGGCAGTCTCGCGCTGGGCGAGGAGCTCGCCGGCGCGGTGGTTGGCCTGATGTTCTCCGGAGGGGCCGCGCTGGAGGACGTTGCGTCCACTCGCGCCCGGCGGGAGCTCACGGCGCTGATCCGGCGTGCGCCGCGCACCGCGCGTGTCCGGGTGGGCGATCAGATCAGCCGCGTGGCGATTGATCAGGTGCTGGTCGGTGACGTGGTGCTGGTCGGGACCGGGGAGGTGGTGCCGGTCGACGGCTCGCTGCTCAGTGCTGAGGCGGTGATCGACACCAGCACGCTGACCGGGGAGCCGCTGCCGATCACGCTGAGCGCCGGCGCGGGGCTGGTCAGCGGCACGGCCAATGCCGGCCCGCCGCTGGAGGTGCAGGCCTCGCGGGCCGCCGCTGACAGCGCCTATGCGGCGCTGGTGGCACTCGTGGAGCACGCGCAGTCACAGCGCGCCCCGTTCGTGCGGATGGCCGACCGCTATGCGGGCTTCTTTCTGCCGTTCACGCTGCTCACGGCCGGCGCCGCGTGGATCGCCAGTGATGACCCCGTGCGCGCGCTGGCCGTGGTGGTGGTGGCCACTCCGTGCCCGCTGATCCTGGCGGCCCCGATCGCGCTGGTGTCAGGACTCTCACGGGCCGCACGGGTGGGCGTGATCGTCAAGGGGGCAAACGCGATTGAGACGCTCGGCAGAGCGCGGACGGTGATCTTCGACAAGACCGGGACGCTGACCGTCGGCACCCCGGCCGTGCGCGACGTGATCACCCGCGAGGACTTTTCAGAGCGTGAGCTGCTGCTGCTGGCCGCATCCGTGGACCAGGTCTCCGCGCACGTGCTCGGGGCCGCGTTGACGCGGGCGGCCGGCGATGCCGGGCTGACGCTGATCCCGCCGGTCGACGTTCGGGAGGAGCCCGGACAGGGGATCGAGGGTCGCGTCGAGGGCAGGCACGTGCTGATCGGCAGCCGGCGCTTCCTGCGCAGCGCCGGCGTCCCCGAGGGCGAGCTTCAGGAGGCGATGGCGCTCAGCGGCCACGGTTCCGGGGAGGCACACGTCCTGATCGGTGTGGACGGCCACCTGGCCGGCGTGATCGTGCTCGCGGATGAGCCGCGTCCCGACGCCGCGCGGATCGTGGAGCGCCTGCACGCCGAGGGCATCCGCAACGTGGCGCTGTCATCGGGCGACCGTCGCTCCGTGGCCGAGCGGATCGGCGGGCTGCTCGGCGTGGACCGCGTCTACGCGGAGCAGACTCCGGAGAACAAGCTCGAGGTTGTCAGGACGCTGCAGCGTCAGCATGATCTGGCACCGGTGGTGATGGTCGGGGACGGCGTCAACGACGCTCCCGCACTGGCACTCGCGGATGTCGGCATCGCCATGGGGGCGGCGGGAGCCACGGTCACCTCGGAGACGGCGGACGCGGTGATCACCGTGGATCGGATCGACAGGGTCGCGGACGCCGTGCACGCCGGCAGGCGTGCGATGTTCATCGCGCGCCAGAGCGTGCTGGCGGGCATGGGTCTGAGCGTCGTCGCGATGGTCGTCGCCGCCACCGGTCACCTGCCTCCGGTCTGGGGTGCCGTGCTGCAGGAGGGGATTGACCTGGCGGTGATCATCAACGCGCTGCGGGCGCTGCGCGGGTGATCAGGCGCCGCCGCGCCGCCCACGTGCGACGGTTGGCGCCGCTCGCGTGGGCGCCTCGCCGGCTCTGCCGCCTGTGGACAACTACCGGCCTGCACCGGTGTGAGACCGACTCCAAATGAGCGGCTGTTCGGCCTACGCTTGCCAACATGCGGTCGGATCCCCCCAGCAGCGGCCCCGGTGCTGTCACTGAGCAGACGCGCGAGGAGGCTCGCGCGCACATCCGCGAGCACGCGCTGGGGGAGGTGGCACGGATTGAGCGCCTCTCACGCGTGCGTGAGTTCGTGCTCGGGGCGCAGGACGGGCTGCTGGTGCCGCTCGGTGTCGTCACCGGCATGGCCGCCGCCAACCCCGGCCGTTCAGCGATCCTCGTGGCCGGCCTGGCGGAGGCCGTGGCCGGCTGCATCGCGATGGGAGGCGGCTCCTACCTGGCCAGTGAGGCGGAGGAGGCCCTGTATGCCGCGGAGATCGCCGATGAACGGCTGGAGCTGGAGCAGCATCCCGAGCGTGAGCTCGCGGAGCTCTCGCTGATCCTGGAGGAGGAGGGGCTCGCGCCCGAGGCGGCTGAGCGCGTGGCCCAGTCGCTGGCGACGCACCCCGAGGTGATGCTGAGGACCAAGGTGCAGAAGGAGCTGGGCCTCTCACCCGACGTTGGCGGTGCTGCGCTCGGGGATGCACTGGTCGTCGGGCTGACCTACATGGGAGCGGCGATCGTGCCGCTGTGGCCATACGTGGTGCTGCCGCTGATGGCGCCGGCATTGATCACGAGCCTCGCCTGCACGCTGGCGGCACTGTTTGTGCTGGGTGTGGGCAAGGGCCGCATCGCCCGCCAGGCATGGCAGCGCGCGGGCCTGCAGGTGATGGTGATCGGCTCACTCAGCGCCGGGATCGGGTTCCTCATCGGGCACCTCGTGACAGCGCTGACCGGCTGAACGCCGGCGGCGCGAACACCACAGCCACCACCGCCAGCACCGCCACAGCCGCCAGCACCGCCACAGCGGCCGCCGCCACCACGGCCACC
>JAJZDA010000058.1 GCA_021851525.1 Actinomycetes bacterium
GCCGCTGGCGCCTGAGCGCCGGGCTCAGGAGCGCGCGCCGCTGGCGCCTGAGCGCCGGGCTCAGGAGCGCGCGCCGCTGGCGCCGAGCACCGTCTGCAGCACGCGCCTGACCTGGTCAGCGGTCACCACGCCGCGCAGCACGCCCTCGTGGTCGACCGCCACGACCGCGCCCAGCCGGCCCAGCGCCTCGAGGCTGAGGACGTCGGTGAGAGGCTGCTGCTCACCGACCTTTAGCTGCTGAGCGGCCTCGGGCTCGAGCAGCGAGCCGACGGTCACCCAGCCCTCGCCGGCGTCGACCCGCTCCTGTGCGCGGTCGCCGCGCGCGATCCCGATGAAGCGCCCGTCGCCGTCAATCACCGGCAGCCACACCGCGCCGTAGCGCAGGAAGGACTCGTGCAGCGCCTGCTCAGCCGTGGCGGTGCCGTGCACCACCACCGGCTCATGGTCCATCACGTCGGCGACCCGCACGCCCTGCACGCGCTGCGCGGCGCTGGTCCCGCCCAGCGCCAGCCGCGCTGACTGCCAGACCATCACCGCCAGCAGCATCAGCCAGGCGCCGGTGAACGACCCGCTGGACATCAGCACCCAGAGACCGAACGCGCCCAGCAGCACGGCGAAGCCCTCACCCAGGCGGGCTGAGGCGCGGGTGCCGCGCAGCTTGTCCCCGGTCACCCGCCAGACCAGCGCGCGGGCTATGCGCCCGCCGTCCAGGGGGTAGGCGGGCACCAGGTTGAAGACCAGGATCAGCACGTTCATCGGCACCAGCCAGCTGAGCGACAGCAGCACCGGGGTGATCTGCACGGTGCCGTCGAGCTGGACGGCGTGCAGCAGCCGGTGGGGCCCGACGATCGCCATGTCCACGCCCAGGCAGACCAGCACGAACAGCAGCGTGCCCAGCGGCCCGGCGGCGGAGACGCGGAACTCCTCACCGGGGGTCTGGGCGTCGCGGCTCATGTAGGTGGTGCCGCCGAACAGGAACAGCTCGATGCGCTCGACGGTGATCCCCTCACGCCGCGCCTCCAGCGCGTGGCCCAGCTCATGCACTATCAGCGAGAGGAAGAACAGCAGGACCGTGGCGACGGTCGTCAGGTAGGCCACGGCGCTGGAGGAGTGCAGCGCATCGCGGAAGGAGCCCGACAGCAGCATGATCAGGATGAACAGCATCAGGAACCAGGTGCCGTCCACGCCGACCCTGATTCCGGCCACGCTGAGCAGCTTGATGGATCGCCGCGAGCCAAACATGCTGCAATGGTCGCACAGCAGAGACTCTTGACTGGAGCGGACGTATGGCCACAGCATTGGCGCAGCTGCACGAGCGGCTCGCGGAGTTGGCGGACCTGCAGCACGCGAGCAGCGTGCTGCACTGGGATCAGGGGGTGATGATGCCCGACGACGGCGCCGCCCAGCGCGGTGAGGCGCTGGGCACGCTGGCCCGCCTGACGCATGAGCAGTTCACGTCCGCGCGGACGGCGGAGCTGATCGAGGCGGCCGCGCTGGAGGCCCAGGCGCTGGATCCCGACAGTGATGACGCCCGCCTGGTGCGCAAGGTGCGCCACGACCATGAGCGCGCGATCCGCGTGCCGGCGCAGCTGGCCGCCGACCTCGCGCGCGCCGCCTCCGCCGGGCACCACGCGTGGGTGGCAGCGCGCGCCGCGGACGACTTCTCGATGTTCGCCCCACACCTGCGCCGCAACCTCGAGCTGACGCGCGCCTACGTCGACTGCTTCGACGGCCACGCCGAGGCCTATGACGTGCTGCTGGAAGACTATGACGCCGGCACCACGACCGCCACCGTGCGCGGCCTCTTCGAACAGCTCAAGGCGCGCCTCGTGCCGCTGATCGCACGGCTGCGTGATCAGCAGATCGACAGCTCCGTGCTGCACGTCGCCTACCCGGTGGCGGCGCAGCGCCAGCTGGTGGGGGAGGTGGTGCGGCGGATGGGCTTCCAGGACAGCGGCTGGCGCCTGGATGACACGGTCCACCCGTTCGCCACCAGCTTCGGATCGGGGGACGTGCGGATCACCACGCGTTATGACGCGCACTACTTCCCCACCGCGCTCTACGGGGCGATGCATGAGTGCGGGCACGGGCTCTACAACCAGGGAGTGGCCGACGCCCTGCAGCGCGGCTGGCTGGCGCGACCAGATTCACTGGCGCTGCATGAGTCACAGAGCCGCATGTGGGAGAACTTCGTCGGGCGTGGAAGGGCGTTCAGTGAGCTGCTGGCCAGGCGCGTCGGTGAGCTCTCCGGCGGGGCGCTGGACGGACTCGACGGCCAGACGCTCTACCGTGCGGTCAACGCCGTGCGCCCGTCGCTGATCCGCATCGAGGCGGATGAGACCACCTACAGCCTGCACGTGATCCTGCGCTTCGAGCTCGAGCAGCAGTTGATCGAGGGACGCCTGGCGGTTGAGGAGCTGCCGGACGCGTGGCGTGCGCTGATGGCGGAGTACCTCGGGGTCGAGGTTCCGAGTGACGCGGACGGCGTACTGCAGGACGTGCACTGGTCTGAGGGTCTGATTGGTTACTTTCCGACATACGTTCTGGGCAACCTGATTGCCGGTCACCTGTGGGAGTGCGCGCACACCGCGCTGCCGGCGCTCGAGGGTGAGCTCGCCGCCGGCGAGTTCACGTCCCTGCGTGAGTGGCTGCGCCACAACGTTCACCGTCATGGCGCCAAGTACACGAGCGTCGAGTTGCTGGAGCGGGTTGCGGGCGCCCCGCTGGCTGTCGAGCCCTTCATGAACTACCTCGAGCGCAAGCTCAGCGACGTCTACGAAGTGACGTTGGCGTAGCATCGCGACCCCATCCCCGAGGAGATGAAAAGTGAGTAAGAACCCAGTAAAAGTCGCAGTGACCGGCGCCGCCGGCCAGATCGGATACGCGCTGCTGTTCCGCATCGCAAGCGGAGCGCTGCTCGGTCCGGACACCCCGGTGAGCCTGTCACTGCTGGAGATTCCCGCGGCCGTCAAGGCCGCCGAGGGCACCGCCATGGAGCTCGATGACTGCGCCTTCCCGCTGCTGGCGGGCGTCGAGATCAGTGACGATCCCAACAAGGCGTTTGACGGTGCGAACATCGCCCTGCTGGTGGGGGCGCGGCCCCGCGGCGCGGGCATGGAGCGCAGCGACCTGCTCGAGGCCAACGGCGGGATCTTCAAGCCCCAGGGCGAGGCGCTCAACGCGCACGCGGCCTCCGACATCCACGTGCTGGTGGTGGGCAACCCCGCCAACACCAACGCGCTGATCGCCCAGAGCCACGCCCCGGACATCCCGGCGCAGCGCTTCACGGCGATGATGCGTCTCGACCACAACCGCGCCAAGGCGCAGCTCTCGCGGCGCACCGGCGTGCCGGTCGCGGAGATCACCAACGTGACGGTCTGGGGCAACCACTCGGCGACGCAGTACCCGGACATCTTCCATGCCCGGATTGCCGGGGAGAACGCGGCCGCCAGGATCGATGACCAGGCGTGGCTGGAGAGCGACTTCATCCCCACCGTGCAGAAGCGCGGGGCGGCGATCATCGACGCTCGCGGCGCCTCCAGCGCGGCCTCTGCGGCCAACGCCGCGATCGACCAGGTCCACGACTGGATGCTTGGGACGCCGGCCGGCGACTGGGTCTCGATGGCGGTGCCCTCCGACGGCTCCTACGGCGTTCAGGAGGGGCTGATCTCGAGCTTCCCCGTGACCTGCTCCGGCGGCGAGTATGAGATCGTGCAGGGGCTCGAGCTGAGCGAGTTCTCCAGGGCCCGGATTGCGGCCACGGTGAACGAGCTGGCCGAGGAGCGCGAGGCGATCCGCGCACTCGGGCTGATCTGAGCTCGACGCGCCGCGGCCCTGCGGCGCGCTCGGGCGCTGAGCGCCAAACGGCCAGAGGGGGTGCGGTTCGCAGCTGCGAACCGCACCCCCTCTGATCTCACGTCGATCCTGCTCCCGTGCTGCGCGGCACCCGTCGCTCGGCGGTGCGGGACGGCTCTCGCCTGCGTGGGACCCGTCTGCAGCCTGCGCGTGGTGGGCCCTCGGCCTGCGTGGGGAGGCCCCTCGGCCTGCGCGGGGAGGCCCCTCGGCCCGCGCGGGGTGGGCCCTCAGCCCGCGCGGTGCGAGGCAGCGTCAGTCTGTGACTGACAGCGGCTCCGTGGCGACCGGCGCCGCGGGGTGCCAGCCCTGGTCCACGCGCGTGACCTGACCCTCTGCGGTCAGCTTCGGCATCACGCGGTACAGGTAGTTCGGCTCGATCTTCAGCGCCTCGGCGATCTGTGGGATCGTGATCCCCGGCTGGCTGCGCACCAGCTCCAGTGCCTGCAGCGCGCGTGTGCCACCGCCACGGCGCCCGCGCGGGCGAGCCGCCCGGCGTGTGCGTCGCGTCGCGGGGGCCGCCTGCTCAGGCGCCGGGCGCGCGGGCGCTCGCTTGACCTCACCAGCGAGTGCCGCACGTGCGGCGAGCAGCTTCCGCTCCTCCTCGCGCAGCTCCTTGAGGCGGTTGTCGATGTCCTGTACTGCGGCTTCGATGAAGCCTGCCATGGCATTTCTCCTTGAGTGCAAAGTCTGAGTGCTGCACACACACATTACACAGCGGCAGGTGTCAGTGAGATGCCGCGGCCTCGCGTTCAACCAACGCCTTGAGCCGCGCCAGTGACTCATGCGCCTCGCGCTCCGAGATGTGACCCACGACCATCTTCGAGGCGACAGTGCCCAGCGGGCCACCCGGAGCCTGAAACTCGTTCACATAATCGAACAGCGTGGGTCCGTCAGGCTCACCCTCGATCCGGTAACGGATCATCGCGCGTGACAGGGCGGGCCCGCGCCCGCGCCATTCGGCCTCCCTTGGCGCGCGCACCGACTCGAGTGTCCAGCGGACCTTGAACGAGACACCGACCACGTGCAGCACCTGTTCCATCTGCGCCCCCTCGGCGGTGGGGTCATCCGCGGTGACCTTCACCGCGCGGTGGATCGTGACCCATTCACCGAGCCGCTGCGGGTCCATCACGACCTGCCAGACGAGTCGCGGCGGCGCGGCGATCTCGATCTGTGCATGCACGGTGCTCATCGACTCTCACATTAACGCGCGCTCAGCGGCTCGGCTCTCTCCCACTCGCGCAACGCATGGTCGATCGCCGCCGCCAGTGAGTGACGCCTGACCGCGAGCACCTCGGTGGCCTGGGGCTCACGTGGCAGGAGGTCCCCCGTGAGTCCCTCCATCAGCGGGCCGATCAGCGCGTGCTGCTCCCCGGCGATCAGCGCGGAGATCCTGCTGGCCAGCGGCGTGAGCGTGAGCCTCGGCAGGTTCAGCACCGCGCGGTCCACCAGCAGCGCGTCACGGATCTGGGTGATCAGCTCACCGTAGCTGACAACGTCAGGGCCGCCGATGTCCAGCGAGCGACACGGCGGCTCGGGCATCGTCGCGGCGCGCGCCAGGCACTCCACCACGTCGCGCTCGTCGACCGGCGCGGTGCGGTGCTCGCGCCAGGCCGGCACGATCAGCACGGGCATCCGCTCAACCAGCCTGACCAGGAAGCGAAATGAACGTGAGCGCGCGCCGATCACGATCGAGGCGCGCAGCGCCAGCGCTCCCGGCAGCGCCTCGCAGAGGGTCCGCTCGACAGCCAGGCGGCTTGCCAGGTGCGCTGAGCGCACCGGCGCCTCGGCCGGCACCAGGCCCCCCAGGTAGATGACCCGCTCCACGCCGGCGCGCCGCGCGGCACGCGCGAAGTTGCGCGCGGCCAGCTGCTCACGCTCCTCTAGGGAGGCCGCGCCACCGGGCTCCATCGAGTGGATCAGGTAGTACGCGACGTCGACTCCGCGCAGCGCCCTGCCCAGCCCGCGGCCGCTGAGCGCGTCGCCCTCGAGCAGTTGGAGTTGCGCCTGGGCCGTGTGGCCCCCGGGGGCTGGCGCCGCGGTGGCGGGCGGGCTGCGCGTCAGGCCACGCACCTCGTGCCCGTCGGCCAGCAGTCGCGGCGCGAGCCTGCTGCCGATCGCGCCTGTCACGCCGGTGACGAGCATCCTCATGCCCCGAAAGCTACGGAAAATGCGGCGCAATCTGTCGCGGAAAGATTAAAAAGCCGCTGATAGCAGGGAAATAGATCAGACATGAAACTGTTGCGTTTTCCGGGAATGGGGCTCGCGCCCGGGGGAGGAAGTTGTTTTGATGGCTGCCGCCGGTCGGTCAGGTCGGCGGTGCAACCCTCAGGACAAGGACGGTGCAGTTCGGATGGCAAACGGTCGTGGCGCTGCAACGAAGGTCACGTGCGAGGCGTGCTTCTTCAAGCAGAACATGCTCTGCGCGGTGACCGACGCCCGGCCGTGCGCGACCTTCCGCCCCAACCGCCCGGAGGGACTGCGGCCGCCGAGCCAGCTGCGCTTCAACTTCCGCACGGAGCGCCGCCTGCAATCGGCGTGGTCGTTCCCCTCGCCGGCTGAGCAGGTGGTCATGCATGGCTGAGCCGGCGTGCCGCCGGGCGCGTGCGGGTGGGTGCCGGCGGCGCATGCGCCGGTCGTGGCACCCGCCGGATGTGAGCGTGATCACGCCGGTGGCCCCTGCTCATTAGTACTGTCTCGCGCGGTGCAGATCACGGTTCTCGGCAAGTCGCCGGCGATGCCCGACGCGGGCGGCGCGTGCAGCGGCTATCTCGTCAGCGAGGGTGACTTCAGGCTGTTGCTCGATTGCGGCACGGGCGTGTTCGCGAAGCTGCGGATGTTCTGTGAGCCCAACGACGTGGACACGATCCTGATCACCCACATGCACGCGGATCACGTCGCGGATCTGCTGCCCTTCGGCCATGCGCTGTCGTTCCCGCTGCGACATCTCGCTCACCGTCCGCGGCTGCTGGTGCCACCCGGTGGGGCCCAGCGGATCCAGGAGATCAGTGAAGTCTTCGGGATCGGCTACCAGCTGGAGCAGGCCTTCGCGGTGGAGGAGTACGAGCCCGCCTCGGTGCTCACCGTGGGTCCGCTGGAGACCCGCTTCCAGGAGGTCCCGCACTACATCCGCACCTGGGCCTGTGAGCTGCGCACGCCGATCGGCAGGCGCTTCACCTTCGGTGCGGACTGCGCCCCCAACGAGGCGCTGCCTGCCTTCGCCGCCCACAGCGACCTGCTGATCCTGGAGGCCACCGAGGGCACGTCGGTGCAGCCCGCCGACGACGACGGGATCCGCGGGCACATGACCGCGCAGGAGGCCGGAGAGATGGCCCGCGCGGCGCAGGCCCGGCGGCTGGTGATCACGCACTTCTCCGATCAGCTGGACCCGGAGGCGGTGCGTGCGGCCGCCGCCGTGAGCTTCGGGGCGGACGTCGATCTGGCGCACGGCGGCGCCGTCTACGTGGTCTGAGTCCGCGGCTCACCCGAGCCCCTGGGATATCCTCGACCAAGAACCCCAATCCGCAACGGGAGAAGAGATGTCGAAGCGCAAGAAGGAAGCTGAGGAAGCCAAGCCCAAGAAGAAGCGGCGCACGATGCGCAAGCTCTGCTTCCTGACTGTCGTCGGCGGCGGTGTCGCCCTCGCGCTCAGCAAGGACCTTCGCTCCAAGCTGCTGGACAAGCTGTTCGGCGCAGAGAAGGAGTTCAACTACGCGCCGCCGGCGGCCGACGCCGGCAGCAGCACCGAGGCCTGATCCGGGGCGCCGTCGCGTTGCGGCTGGTGGGGCTGGTGATCGCGGCGCTGCTGGCCGTGATCGCAGCCGCCCAGCTGCTGGCGCCGGTGCTGGCGGCGCGGGCGATCCGCGCGCGGCTCTCCCGCCACGGGCGGGTGCTATCGGTGTCTGTGAGCGCGTTTCCCGCTGTCGCGCTGCTGTGGGGGCACGCCCAGCGCGTGAGCGTGCGGATGGAGTCCTTCACGGTGACGGCCGCCGACCTGGCCGGGCTGCTCGAGCAGTCCGGCAGCGTCGACCGGCTGAGCGTCGAGATCTCGGCGCTGCACGCGGGCTTGCTGACGCTGCGCGACGTGCGCCTGAGCAAGGTGGGCGAGCGCTTGCAGGCCGGCGCCCGGATCGAGCAGGGAGACCTGCGCGCGGCGCTGCCGGTCCTCGGCTCGCTGAGCGCCGTGAGCGACGCCGGCGGCGTGCTGGAGTTGCGCGGCAGCGCCGGCGCCCTGGGGCTCAGCGCGAGCGTCACCGTAAGGGTCAGCGTGAGTGACGGGCGGATCGTGGTGGCGCCCGCCGGGCCGCTCGCCGGGCTCCTGCGCTTCACGCTCTTCGATGACCCGAGGATCCACGTGCAGGCGCTGCACGGTGGGGCGGCGCCGGGTGGGATCGCCGTGGCGGTGAGCGCGGTGCTCAGCTGAGCTTCGGGGAGCTCCAGGGGGCGCGCAGGCGCGCCTCGAGCTCATCGGCCAGCGAGGCGATCGCGACGCGCTGCTGCTGCAGGCTGTCGCGATCACGGACCGTGACGGTGGCATCCTCCAGCGACTGGTGGTCGACGGTGATCGACCAGGGGGTGCCGATCTCATCCTGGCGGCGGTAGCGGCGGCCGATCGCGCCGCCCTCGTCGTACTCCACCTGCATGCGCTCGCGCAGCTGCGCGACAATCTCCCGCGCCAGCTCCGGCTGCCCGTCCTTCTTGACCAGCGGCAGCACTGCCGCCTTGACCGGCGCCAGCAGCGGGTGCAGGCGCAGCACCGTGCGCGTCTCCCCGTCGATCTGGTCCTCGTCGTAGGCGTCGCAGAGGAACGCGAGCGTCGCGCGGTCGGCACCGGCCGCCGGCTCGATCACGTAGGGCAGGTAGCGCTCACCGCTGGCGGTGTCGACGTACTCCAGGTTCTGGTTGGAGTACTTGGCGTGCTGGGTGAGGTCGAAGTCACCGCGGTTGGCGACCCCCTCGAGCTCCTGCCAGCCGATCGGATAGAGGTACTCGACGTCACTGGTCGCGCTCGAGTAGTGGGAGAGCTCGTCAGCTTCGTGGGCGCGCAGGCGCAGGTGATCTGAGCGGATCCCGAGCCGCACGTACCAGTCGTAGCGCGCCTGCTTCCAGTACTCGTGCCAGCGCTCGGCCTCGGCCGGCGGGACGAAGAACTCCATCTCCATCTGCTCGAACTCACGCATCCGGAAGACGAAGTTGCCGGGCGTGATCTCGTTGCGGAAGCTCTTGCCGACCTGTGCGATCCCGAACGGCGGCTTCTTGCGCGAGAACTGCAGGTAGTGACGGAAGTTGAGGAAGATCCCCTGCGCGGTCTCGGGGCGCAGATAAACGGTCGAGCCCTCGTCCTGCACCGGGCCGACCGTCGTCTGGAACATCAGGTTGAAGTTGCGGGCCTCCGTGAGGTCGCAGTTGGGGCCCTGCCCGGGGCACTTGGAGGGCTTCTCGCCGCACTGGCCGTCCTCGAGCTTGTCGGCGCGGTAGCGGCGCTTGCAGTGGCGGCAGTCCACCAGCGGGTCGGTGAACCCGGCAATGTGCCCGCTGGCCTCCCAGGTGCGGGGATGCTGGATGATCGCGGAGTCCAGCGCCACGACGTCATCGCGCTCCTGCAGCAGCGCCCGCCACCACTGCGCCTTGACGTTGTTCTTGAGCAGCACGCCGTAGTGGCCGTAGTCGTAGCTCGAGCCGATGCCACCGTAGATCTCGCTGGAGGGGAAGATGATTCCCCGGCGCTTGCAGAGCGAGACGATCTTCTCCATTGTCACCACGTCTTCAGCCATTGCGCGCATGCTACCTGTGCAGGCCCGCCCGGCGCCCGCCGGCGGGCGGGCGGGGCCTGCGCGCGCGCTGATCCCGGTGGGCCGGGGGGAGCGGGCTTGGCACTCCCTGGGTGAGAGTGCCAAAACGCCGCCTGACCGGCTATGATTACGCGCGATGCCGATCTACGAATACAAGTGCAAGAAGGGCCATGTGTTCGAGGTGATGCAGAGCTTCAGCGACGACCCGCTGACCAAGTGCGAGATCTGCGGCGCCCCGGTCCAGAAGGTTTTCCACCCGGTATCCGTGCATTTCAAGGGCTCGGGCTTCTACAACACGGACTACGGCACCAAGCGTCGGGCCCGCGAGGCCAAGGACGCCAAGGACTCAGGCTCGGGTTCGTCCTCAGGCTCAGGCTCAGGCTCAGGCTCAGACGCAGGCTCCTCCGGTGACTCCGGCTCCTCCAAGGCTTCTGAGAAGAAGTCTGAGAAGTCCGCCTCCACAGCCTCCTAGCCTCCCGCGTACGGACGCCGCCCACCGGTTCCCGGCGGAGCGCGCCCCGCACCACCGCCACGCCGCGGCAGTGCGCGTGTCCCTGGTCCCGCTGCGACACGCCAGCTCCTCGCGCTGCCACACGCCGGCCCGACATCTGGTAAAAGGTTCAAGTGATGCTTCGTTGGCCGATGGCTCGCAGCGAGCGCAGCGGATCTGGGTGGCGCGCCCGGGTGGGGTTGCCGGCGCTGCTGTGCGCCGCGGTGGCAGGGCTCTGGGCGTTCACGCCGGCGCCGGCGGCGGCCAGCGGCACGGTGCTGAGCACGCAGGCGGCGACCGCCGTGAACGCCGTGCAGGCGACGCTGCACGGGACCGCCAGCGGCTACTCCGGGACCGGGGACTACTGCACGTTCGTCGTCGGCCTGATCGACTCGGGCGGCGCGAGCTCCGGCACGCTCGTCTCGCAGTACCCGGCCTCACCGTGTGACGGCTCCTCGGTCAGCTACCAGCAGACCGTCGGCGGCTTCGGTCCCGGAACGACCCACTGGTTCGCCGCGGTCCATTGCGTGGATCCCGTGCTCTCCGGCGGCTCCTACTACTGCCTGTATCCCAGCAGCGGGCCCTACACCTCCACCGGTTGGGACACCGCCGACACGACGTGCATCAGCCACCCGTCGTTCGCCGACTGCCAGACGTTCACCACCCCCAGCCTCGGGGCGACGACCGCCGCTGCCGGCTCGATCACCGGTGAGGGCGCGACGCTCAACGGCACGCTCAACCTCGAGGGCGACGCGTGCGACGTGGTTGCCTACAAGTTCGAGTACTCCACCGACCCGAACCTCACGGCGGCCAGCACCACCACCGCCACCGGTGCGCCCTGCAGCTCCTCGGCGCAGACCGCGCCGCTGAACGTCAGCGCGGCGGTCTCAAACCTGCCCTCCGGGACGACCATCTACTACCGGCTGGACGCGATCTCGCTGGAGGGCAGCAACGAGGTGACGCTCGGCAGCATCGAGTCGTTCCGCACCGGTGGGTACGTGACCGACAACGCCGCCACCTCGATCACCAGCAGCAGCGTGCAGCTGAACGCGGAGGTGGCCGCCGGTGACAACGGCTACAGCTACTCGTGGCTGTACTCCAAGTCCGACGCCACCAGCGCCGCCGGGGCGCTGGACAGCGCCGCCACCACCATCACCGGCGGCTCGGTCGCCAGCGACGCCGACCAGCTGGTGAACACAGCGCTCAGCGGCCTGCAGGCGGACACCACCTATTACTTCCAGGTCGCCGCCTACGACCCCACCACCGGGGCTCACCTCTACGGTCTGCCGACCGCGTTCACGACGCTGCCGTTCGGCTGCTCCAGCGGACAGGTCGCGTTCACCAACCAGCCGCTGGGCGCCACCGGCTTCGACGTCAACGGCTGCGTCAGCGGATCCGGGCCGTGGACCATCCACGGCACGGCGGTGATCAACGGGCTGACGTTCGACGGCACGAGCTCGGCGCAGGTCACGATCGACCCCTCCGCCGGCACGCTCACGGTCTCCACCGGGTACACGATCGACCTCGGCACGGTCCAGCTCTACAACACCAACTCCGCTGCGCTCGGGCCGGTCAGCTTCACCACCAGCGGCGGGGTTTCGACGTTTGACCTGCCGCAGGTCACAAGCAACGCAAAGCTCTTCTCGCTGACGATCGGCGGCACCACCTCGGTAGCCGCTCAGCAGGCCGGCGGCGCGACGGTGACGATCAGCGCCCTGGGCATGCCGATCCTGTTCAGCGGCATCACCGCGCAGGCGACCGTGGCGGTCAACCAGGACGGCTCGCTCGGGTCGGTGACCGCGCAGCTGGGCAACTCCGCGATCGGGCCGCTGACGCTGCCGGGGGTGACGCTCAGTTACGACGCCACCGAGAACCAGTGGAGCGGCACGCTCAACATGCAGATCCCCTACGTCAACGACGCGGGCCTGCAGCAATCCGGGATCGAGGTCAACCTCGTGATCCAGAACGGCGAGCTCAACGGGATCGGCGGCGCCGCCTCCTGGCCGGACGGGATCCCGCTCGGTGACACCGGCATCGAGATCAGCTCGATCGGCTTCAACACGGTCTTCAACCCGCTGACGCTCGAGGGCTCGCTGGGCGGCTCACTCGGACCGCAGATCGACAACATCCCGCTGTTCGGCTTCAGCACCGGCTTCTACATGGGCTTCAACCAGAATCAGACGCTCAACGGGCTGCCCGGGATCCCGAATGGCACGGTGCTCCAGGACGTCCCGTTCACGCTCGGGCTCAACGGCGAGCTGAACCTGCTGGGCGTCTACAACCTCGTCTCATCGAGCGTCGCCTTCTACGCGGTGCCGCGCAACCCGCTGATCGCAATCAGCACGCAGATGGGGCAGCCGATCCAGACCAGCTGTGGCAGCTTCGGCGGCAACCTGGGCATCGATGCCGGGATCGACATCACCGGCGACGCGGCGCTCAGCGGTTTCAACCTGCTGGGCGACGGGCACATCACGCTGCACCTCTGTGACGTCTTCAACAGCGGGATCAGCGTCAACACGATCATCTCCAGCGTCGGTGGCGCGTTCTGCGCGAGCGTGGCGGGCAACTCCGTGGGTGTCGGCTTCGACTGGCCGCAGTCGCTGAGCTCGTTCGCGGACGTGACAAAGAACCTGCAGCTCTATCTGACCGGCGGCTGTGATGTCGGCAATTACGTCGCCAACCTGTCACTCGCGGCGCGCGGCGGCGCTCGGGACCGCGTGGTGCTGCCGGGTGGCCTGCCGTTCGCGGTGATCCGCGTGCGTGGCCGCGGCGGCGCGCCGTTCGTCAGCGTCCGCGGTCCTCACGGCCTGCGCATCCACACCGACGCGCAGCGCGGCGCGCTCAGCCACCGTTACATCGTCATCCCGGATGCTGGCGCACACACCACCTACGTCGAGATCCGGCGGCCGGGGGCTGGTGCTTACACGGTCCTGCCGGAGGCCGGCTCGGTGCCCATCACACAGGTGGCGGCCGCTCATGGTGAGCGCCCGCCGGTGGTGCACGGCCGGCTGCGGCGCGTGCGCCACGGCCGGGTGCTGGTCTCCTGGCGGGCGCGGCCGCTGCCGCACCAGACGCTGGTCTTTGAGGAGCTCGGCGCCGGAGGCGGGCGGCGCCTGTGGCGCAGCGCCCGCGCCCGCGGCTCCTTCAGCTACCGCCCGCAGCCGGGGCTGCGGGGCGTGCGCGCGGTTGACGTGATGGTCTATGAGTTCGGGCAGCTGAACCGCGTGATCCGCCTGGGACGCTTCCGCGGGCCGGTGATCTCGAGGCCCGGGAAGCCCCAGAGGTTGCAGCTCAGGCGCCGCGGTGCCCGTCTGATCGTGCGCTGGCGCGCCGCGCGTCCGGGCGCCACGCAGTACCGCGTGACGGTCATCTCCCAGGGCAGCCACCGGATGCTGATCAGCCGGCGCGAGGTGCTGGTGGTGCGCCGTGACATCCCGCGGCGCGGCCGCGTGCTGGTGAGCGTCGTGGCCGTCAACTCGATCGGCCAGCTCGGCCCCCGCGCGCGGGCTCAGCTGCGCTGAGCCGCTCCGTCGCCCTGATTCCGTGGGAAGTGGTTGCACTTGCCCGTCCAGCGACATGGGGTCCGGGCAGTGTCGGCACAGCGCCGTCGGATCAAGCTCGCGCCAGTTCGGTCAGTGCCGTGAGTGAGCGGCCAGACGCGCACACTCCACCAAGCCGGCCGGCTGGTCTGACCAATGGTCAAACGATGTCGTGCTTAGGAGGAGGTCAAACTGCCCATCGCGGTAAGGCAGCTCCTCAACGACGCCATCATCAAACACCACACGAGAGTCCGAAGTCATCGCGCGCGCTCTGCTGACCATCGAAACTGCTGGGTCGATCCCGTCGAAACGGTTCGTCTCAGGGCAGCGCTCAGCGAGCACGCGCAGCAGATGCCCGGTGCCAACCCACATCAAGAGCGCGGTGCGGATCAGGGTGCGCGGCCAAGGCAATCGCCACGCTGCGCTCGACGATGTCGTGATGCATCCGACCGATCCACCCTTGGTCACAACCAACAGCACGCTGGTCAAACGCCGCGACATCACGATTTGTGCAGCGCTACTCGGCCATGACCAGACGATGGTCGCCGACGCCACTGAGAAGCTCCGTTCTCCGTGGCACATCCACGCTGGTCGAGTGCGTACACATGTTCCTACTCGATGATTCGGGCTACCGGGGGCGGCCCTGACTCTGGGCACTATCGGGCCATAGGGGACGAAAGAAGACTTTCGCTTAGACTGGCTAATGAGAGCTAACCTTGCGATATGCCTCGCGCCTATTCGCCGCAGACGTCCGCCGCCTTGAAGCTGCTCGGCAGCCAGATTCGGCTGGCGCGGACCAGGCGTCGGATGACGGTCGAGGAGCTGGCCGAGCGAGTCGGGGTCAGCGCTCCGACCATCCGCCAGATTGAGCGGGGCAGCCCGACGGTCGGGGCCGGCGTGATGTTCGAAGCTGCTGTCATCCTCGGCGTGCCGCTGTTCGACGAGCAGCCGGCCGCCGTCGGCAGAGAGGCACGGCGGGTGTCCACGGAACTCGCGCTCCTGCCTAAGCGGGCACGCAGGTCGGCTGTGAACAATGACTTCTGAACCGCAGGACGCGTTCGTGTGGTGCTGGCTGCCAGGAGCCGGCGAACCGGTCGTGGCGGGACGCCTGGACACGGTCGGAGATGTCGTCTCGTTCACATATGGCCGCAGCTACCTGGAGCGCCCGAACGCGATACCGCTATACCTCCCGGAGCTCCCGCTCGCCGACCGTCCCATGGACCCGCTCGTCGGCGACATCGCGGGCTGCATCGCCGACGCCGGCCCGGACTCCTGGGGGCAGCGGGTCATCCTCAACAGGCTGATGGGAAGCGAAGCCGAGGACACGGCCGAGCTCGGGCGGCTCACCTACCTGCTCGAATCGGGCTCTGACCGTATCGGCGCACTCGACTTTCAGGCCTCCGCAACGCATTACGTCGCTCGGACGGCCGCTCACGCGACCCTGGAGGAACTCCTCCGGTCAGCTGACCGGGTGCAGGCGGGCGTGCCACTCTCGCCTGCGCTCGATGAGGCCCTGCTGCGCGGCTCGAGCATCGGGGGCGCCCGCCCGAAGGCGCTGCTCTCAGACGGCGAGCGCCGGCTCATTGCGAAGTTCAGCTCCACCACGGACACCTACTCGGTGGTCAAGGGCGAGTTCGTCTCGATGGAGCTCGCGCGTCGGGTGGGACTGAACGTGGCTACGGTCACGCTCACGTCAACGCTCGGACGCGACGTGCTGTTGGTGGAGCGGTTCGACCGTGGCGCCAGCGGCACCCGGCGCGCGCTCGTGTCCGCGCTGACGATGCTTGGACTCGGAGAGGCGGGTTTTCGGTACGCCACGTACTACGGCCTCGCCGACCTGATTCGGGCCAGGTTCACCGACCCGGACGCGACCCTGCGCGAACTCTTCTCCCGCATCACGTTCAACATCCTCACCGGCAACAACGACGACCATCCGCGCAACCACGCCGCCTTCTGGGACGGTCAGGCACTGACGCTCACCCCCGCCTACGACATCGCGCCGCAGCCGCGCGCCGGCGGCGAGACCGCACAGCTCATGGCCATCGGCCGGGACGGCTGGCGGATGAGCCAGGTCGCCGGCTGCATCGAGCGGGCCCACGAATACCACCTATCCAAGGCGGACGCGAAGGAGCTCGTCGAGAAGCAAATCACCATCATCGAAACCGAATGGGATGACGTCTGCGACCGAGCCGGGCTGACGGACGTCGACCGCCGTTTCTTCTGGCGGCGGCAGTTCCTGAACCCGTACGCCCTCGAACGCGTTCTGTAGGCGACGGCCCTGGCGGGCCACCTCCGGGGCGAGCAGCGCGGTGGGCGCCTCGCCCAATTCATCTCCACGCTGATCGAGTACCTACATACGTCCGTATCAGGTTGGAGAGGCGCAGGGTTGAGGCTGAGGCGTGGGCGCGATATCAGATCTCTCGTGTTGGGGGGGCACCGCCATGGCGCATCCGGTCAGCGCGGGGAGGGGAGTGTGGTCAGCGGGGCGAGGGGAGTGCGGTCAGCGGGGCGAGGGGAGTGCGGTCCGCGCGGGGCGAGGGGAGTGCGGTCCGCGCGGGGCGAGGGGAGTGCGGTCCGCGCGGGGCGAGGGGAGTGCGGTCCGCGCGGGGTGTACGGCATTCGGCGCGCATGCGCCGGCCTCCGGCTCTATCCTCGGTTCGATGGGCGTCGAAACGGCCTTGGGCCCGGCCGCGCGCAGGCGTTTGGCGCGGGGTGCGGGCGCTTGACCGCTGCACGACCATCCCGCACAGGATCACGACCCGCAAAGGACGGTCTCCATGGATAGACGCAAGCTCGGCAGTCAGGGCCTCGAGGTCTCAGCGCAGGGGCTGGGGTGCATGGGCATGAGCTGGGCCTACGGCCCGGCGGAGGATGAGGCCGGGATCAAGACGATCCATCGTGCGCTGGAGCTGGGGATCACGTTCCTGGACACCGCCGAGGTCTATGGGCCGCTCGTCAATGAGGAGCTGGTGGGCAGGGCGGTGGCGGGGCGACGGGATCAGTTTGAGATCGCCACCAAGTTCGGCTTCGTGATCAACCCGGACTCCCCGCACGACCGCCGGCCCGACGGCCGCCCTGAGAACGTGCGGCGCGCGTGCGAGGGCTCGCTTCGGCGGCTGGGCGTCGACCACATCGACCTCTACTACCAGCATCGCGTCGATCCCAAGGTGCCCATCGAGGAGACGGTCGGGGCGATGGGCCAGCTCGTGCAGGAGGGAAAGGTCCGCTACCTGGGGCTCTCGGAGGCCTCAGCGCAGACGATCCGGCGCGCCCACGCCACCCACCCGATCACGGCTGTCCAGAACGAGTATTCGCTGTGGACCCGAGACCCGGAGGAGCAGGTGCTCGACACGCTGCGTGAGCTGGGGATCGGGCTGGTCGCCTACTCGCCGCTCGGGCGGGGCTTCCTTACCGGCCAGATCCGCTCGCTGGCGGACCTGCCGGAGGGGGACTGGCGCCGCGGCAACCCGCGCTTCCAGGAGGAGGCGCTGCGTGAGAACCTGCGGCTGGCCGACCTGGTCGCTGAGCTGGCCGCCAAGCGCCAGGCGACCCCGGCGCAGCTGGCGCTCGCCTGGGTGCTGGCAAAGGGTCAGGACATCGTCCCAATCCCCGGCACCAAGAGCCCCAAGCGGCTGGAGGAGAACGCCGGTGCGGACGCGCTGAAGCTCTCAGCGGCGGAGGTCGAGGAGCTTGACCGCGCGGTCTCCCCGGAGGCGGTGCGAGGGGCGCGCTACCCGGAGGCGATGATGGCGCTGCTCAACAACTGAGCCTCGCCCTCAGGTTGCAGGTCCAGGCCGGTCGGGGTTCAGGCAGCAGGTCCCGGCCGGCCGGGGTTCAGGCAGCTGGTTCCGAGCGGGCGATGCCCTCAGCTTTGGGCTCCGGGGCCGGCTGCCAGGAACGCCTCGATCAGCTCAACGACAAAGGCGTGGTCCTGCGCCTGGGGCAGTCCGGAGACGGTCACGCTGCCAACCACGCCGACGTCACTGACCCTGACCGGGAAGGCGCCGCCGTGTGCGGCGAACATCCGCGGATCCACGCCCATCGCGTGATCGAGCTCAACGCCGCGCGCGGCCAGCCGGCGACCAACCAGGTAGGAGGCGGCGCCGAAGCGGTTGACGACATTGACCTTGCGCTCAATCCAGGAGTCGTTCTCAGCCGTGGTCCCCGGCAGCGCCGCGTGGAACAGCTGCTGGCCATGGCGGCGGATGTCGATCGTGACCGGCAGCCCGCGCTCAGCCGCAGCCGCGACCATCGCGCTGCCCAGCCGCCAGGCGTCGAGATTGTCAAAGCGCGTGAAGACCAGCCGGCGCTCCTGCTCCTCGAGCGCGCTGATCAGCTGCGTTGAGTCATCTGAGGCGGTGATCCGCGCAGCATAGTCAGACAGGCCCGCGCTGGGGTTGGTTGCCAGGCCTGGGACTCAGGCGGCGCGAGCGTCAGCCGTGCAGCAGCTTGTTGACCTGCTGCTGGATGTTCTGCTGGGTCGGGAGCTGCACGTCCTGGCCGGCGATCACAGCGCTGCGCTGAGTCAGCGTGTTGACCGGCGCCGAGCCGCCGATCTCCGCCGCCGCGAACAGCTCACCCAGCTGCAGCGGGCCCATATCGGTCTCAATCACCTTGGGCGCGTCCCATGAGGCCCATGGCAGGTGCAGGAACGTGTGCACGGTCAGGAGCTGTGACTTGATCGCGTTGAGGATCCGCTGCTGCATCTGCTGACGCTGGTAATCGTCCCAGGCGAGGTTGCACGAGTTGTCGCGGGTTCGCGCGAGCGTCAACGCCTGGGTGCCGGAGAGCCGGTGATACCCGCGCGAGAGCATCAGCGTGTAACCGCCGTTCTTGACCCCTCCGGAGATGTTCGAGCAGATCCGCGACGGGACGTAGACGTTGACCCCGCCAATGTCGTCGATGAACTTGGAGAAGTTGGCGAAGTCCACGACGATCATGTGGTTGATCTTGATGTGGGTCATCTGCTCGACGACCCTGATCGTCTCCGCGGGCCCGCCCTCCGCCCAGGCTGCGTTGATCTTCGCGTAGCCGTGACCGGGGATGTTGATCCAGGTGTCGCGCGGGATCGAGAGCCGCCGGGAGACGAAGCCGCCCACCCTCCAGATCATGATTGAGTCGGTGTTGGCGGCGGCCACGCTGTAGTTGGCGCCGGCCTCATGTGAGGAGTAGCCGTTGTGGGGGCGCACGTCGAGGCCGAGGATCAGGATGTTGTTGGGCGTCAGCAGGATCGGGCCGGAGCTGGAGAGCGCGTTCAGCGTCGACTGGCCGCCCGGCAGGTTGCCGGCGTCCTGGGAGGCGCTGACGATGAACAGCACCAGCGAGAGCACCACCCAGGCGATGGTGGTGAGCACCACGTACTTGACGATCCGGATCGGGTGCAGCGGCGGTCGCCGCGGCAGTCCCGAGCGCCGCCGCAGCAGCCACAGGCG
>JAJZDA010000243.1 GCA_021851525.1 Actinomycetes bacterium
GCCGATGCGGTGGGCAGCGCCGCGCGCGTGGCCGCGGCGCTGCTGCCAGGCCCGCGGTAGCGGCGCGTGGTCCGAGCTCAGTGCGAGAAGGCCTGGCGCTGGGTCTCTTTGGCCGATGGCATCGGACCGTCCAGCGACTCCAGGAACGCGGTCTCCTCGCTCAGCTGCTCCAGCAGCAGGTCTGCCATGTCGAGACTCATCCCGGCGCGCACCACGATCCGCAGGACGCTGAGGTCCTCACGGTTCTCCGGGAAGTTGTAGGCGGGAACCAGCCAACCGCGCTGGCGCAGGCGCTCGGAGACGTCATACACCGTGTAGTTGGTCACCTCGTCCCTGAGCGTGAACGCGAACACCGGCAGTTCGTCTCCGCGCGTCAGCAGCCGGTAGGGACCGAGTTGCTCGATCCCGCTGGACAGGCGCAGGGCAACGTCCTGGGCGTTCTGCATCACCCGGCGGTAGCCCTCCCTGCCGAGGCTCACGAACATGAAGTACTGCGCAACGACCTCACTTCCCGGTCTCGAGAAGTTCAGCGCGAACGTCGGCATGTGGCCGCCCAGGTAGTTGACGTCGAAGATCAGGTCCTTTGGCAGCGCCGCCTCGTTGCGCCAGATCGCCCAGCCGACTCCGGGGTACACGAGCCCGTACTTGTGGCCGGAGGCGTTGATCGACTGCACGCGCGGGATCCTGAAGTCCCACTCCAGCTCCGGGGTCAGGAACGGTGCCACGAACCCGCCCGAGGCGGCGTCGACGTGCAGCGGCACGTCGAGCCCGGTGCGCGCGTGCAGCCCGTCCAACGCCTGCGCGATCTCCTTGACCGGCTCATAGCTTCCATCGAAGGTCGATCCCAGCACCGCCACCACGCCGATCGTGTTCTCGTCGCAGCGGGCCACGGCCTCCTCCGCGCTGAGGTGAAAGCGCTCACCCTCCATCGGCACCAGGCGTGGCTCCACATCCCAGTAGCGCATGAACTTCTCCCAGCAGACCTGGACGTTGGCGCCGGTCACGAGGTTCGGGCGGTCGGTCGGCTTGCCGGCGGCGCGCATCCGCTCGCGCCAGCGCCACTTCATCGCCAGCCCGGCGAGCATCGCCGCCTCGCTGGAGCCGGTGGTCGAGCAGCCGGTCGCCTGCTCGCCTTCCTCGGCATGCCAGAGGTTGGCGATGATGTTCACGCAGCGCGCCTCGATCTGCGCCGTCTGCGGGTACTCGTCCTTGTCGATGATGTTCTTGTCGGCCGTCTCATGCATGATTCGCCCGCCCAGCGACGGCATCCAGGTGGTGACGAACGTCGCCAGGTTGAGGCGTGCCTGCCCGTCCAGCAGCAGCTCGTTTGTGAGCAGCTCATAGCTGAGCTGCTCACCCAATCCGGTCTCCGCGAGCGTGTGGGCTGGAATGTGCGCGTCGGTGGAGCCCTGATGCAACGGGGCTGAGGTCGGGTGCTGCCTGCGTCCCTGGTTGCTGTGTCGGCTGAGTGCCATCGCCTTCAGTCCTCCTCGGTGTGGGATCCGTCGAGCATCTGAGACCGCGCCTGCAGCATGCACCCTAGTGCCTGGACGTGCGCGATGAACCCGCCACGGTCGCGCGCCGGGTCAAACGGCTCGGCGCCCTCGCGCAGCAGCACCGCCAGGCGCTCAACGTCATAGAGCAGCGCGAGCTTGCCTGGCGGGTCGTCCCACTCGCCGCTGTCGTAGCGCTGCACCCACTCGGCAAACGCCGCAAGCGCCTCAACCTGCAGTGTCTGCTCCCACCATCCGCGGCGCAGCGGCAGGCGGTAGCGCTCACGCAGCGCGCAGGCGTCGTCCCACAGCCGCTCAAACCAGCTGCGCAGCTCCTGCGGATCGTCGCACGGCGGTCTCATCCGCCGGCCGCCAGGCGGCGCAGCCGCCGGTCCGCGAACCAGGTCCGCAGCCGCACACGCACCGGCGCCACCCTGCCGTAGAGCAGCAGCGCCTGTCCCTGCGGCAGCTGGCGCAGCGCCTCCGGTGAGATCAGCGGGATCCGGCGAAGCCCGCTTGAGCGCGTGGTCCCGCCGCGGCCGCTGGTCTGCGTGATCTCGCGCTGCTCCTGCTCTCCGGCGAGGCTCGAGAAGTAGCGCAGCGTGTCCAGGTCAGCCACGCCGGGCAGCAGCATCCTCGCCCGGTGGCTGTTGACCACGGTCTCCGCCTGGCCGCGGTAGCGGCTGCGGGCCTGGGCCAGATCGTGGAAGATCGTGATCAGCTGGATGTTGTGGCTCGGGGCGGTCGAGGCGATCTCCGCCAGGTTGGGCAGCGGCGCGACGTTGCCGGCCTCATCGAGGCACAGGAGCAGCGGCACCTGCAGCTCGCCGCCGCTGCGGTTGGCCAGCTCGTAGGCGGCGTCGATCAGCTCCGCGAGCAGTGCCAGGAACAGCGGTCGTAGCAGTTTGGAGGCCTTCGCGTCGCCGATCAGGTAGAGCGTCGCCCCAGCTTTGAGCACGCGTTCGGCGGTGATCTCGCAGCTCGCCGCAGAGCGGGCCACGCGCGTGAAGCGGTAGGCGCGCAGCAGCGCCTGGGCTGTGGCCTCGATCGAGCTGCGGGTGCGGTCGGCCTGCAGCTCGAAGGCGCGCACCGCCTCGTAGGCGCTGCGCGCATCCCCATGCTCGCGAGCGTCTGTGGCGCGTGCCAGCAACCGGTCGAGCGTCAGGTCCAGCTCGCGAGCGCCCTGCCCGTAGCACCAGCTCACCAGCTGCTCGATCCCGCCGTCGCAGTGCGCCGCCGCGTAGAGCAGCGGTGCCAGCCGCTGCTCCGCAGCGATCGCCCAGAAGTCGCCGCCCTCAACGCCGCGCTGATCGAGCTCGGCGGCCGCGGCCAGTCGCCAGGCCGTCTCAAGCGCGCCGTCCCAGCTCACCGCGGCGCGCAGCGGCGACCAGGTGTTGGCGGGCACCCCCGACAGCCCGAAGGGGTCGAAGACCATCACCTCTCCGAGCTCCTGGCGGCGGGCGAGCGTGGCGCTGAGCAGGTCCGTCTTGATCGACGAGGCCACCACGCACCCCTGCCATTCGAGCAGCGCCGGGATCGCCAGCCCGGCCGACTTGCCCGACTGCGGAGGGCCGAATGCGACCAGTGCGTGGCGCCGCTCGGCATAGAGCACGCGTCCGCCATGGCGGCCGAGCGCCACGCGTCCCGGGTGACGGCGCACCGCGCGCAGCGGCGCGAGCT
>JAJZDA010000244.1 GCA_021851525.1 Actinomycetes bacterium
GGAGATCGCCGCCAGCGCGGAGACCGTGCAGACGACCATCTCCCAGGTTGCGGGTGTCGCGGAGGAGTCCTCGTCAGCCACTGAGGAGGTCTCCGCGTCCACCGAGGAGACCTCCGCCTCGGCACAGCAGATTGCCGCCTCCGCGCAGCAGCTGTCAGCCAACGCGCAGGCGCTGAACGACCTGGTCGCGATGTTCAAGGTGGAGGAGGGAGTCGCGGGTCGCGACGGGCGGTCGCCCGCGGGCCACTAGACCAGAGCTGTGAGGCGCGCCGGCCATGGCAGGATGGCCGGCGTCCGCTCTTGGCGCTCCGGACCGCGCTGGCGACTCAGCGCCCGCGGGTGAGGTACACGCGCTCCACCAGCCGGGTCACGTGCCCGCTGCCGCTGCGTGCCACCGCCGTGTAGATGATCGTCGTGCGCCGCTTGGCGTGCCGCGTGCGATGTTGCAGCCGGCAGGAGATGATCCCGGAGATCAGGTCATGCGCGCGGCAGCGGGCTCTGGGGACGCGGCCGCGGTAGGTGTGACCGCGTCGCACGCCGCTGATCGAGAGCTTCGGCCGGGTCAGGTCCAGCCGGATGCTCGGCACGCTGACGCTCGCGCTGGTGCCGTTGGCGGCGCTCACGGTGCCGCCAACCTGAAGCCCCCTGCCGCTGCGGCGCAGCGTCCTGGGGGGCGGGCAGGAGAGCGCCAGGCCCGGTGCCCCGGCGCAGTAGAAGGTGACGGTCACCGGCGCCACCCACCAGCCGGCACGCCCGCGCCGGGCGGTGCTCGTCACCCGGTAGGAGATCGTCGGCGGGATTGCCGTATCGAGCGCCGAGACCGACACCACCTGCACGCCGGCAACGGTGCCCGCCAGCGGCGCGAGCGGCGTGTCGACGGTGAAGACCGCGTTGGCGGCCACCCACACCTGCGTGTAGCCGGGGGGCGGCGGGTCCGGCAGCGTCTCACCGCCGCCGCTGACCGTCGGGGCGAACACCCATTGCGGCGCCGGCCTGGGGCCGAACTCCACCGAGAAGAGCAGCTCGAACGCGTTGCCGGTGATGTGCACGCCACCCACGCCGGTGCCGGCGCCCGGGATCGACCAGTTGGGCGACGCCTGGCTGATGCTGCCGGAGTTCACCAGCGTGCCGCTCCCCGTGAGCGTCCCAGCGAGCGCAATTGTCCCGGCATTGGTGGCGCTGCCGTCGAGCGTCAGCACCCCGCCTGTCGGGATCGTGAGCGTCGACGATGCGGGGACGGAGAAGGTCGCGCCCGATCCGACGTCGAGCGTCCCGGAGATCTCACCCGCGCTGGTGAGCGATCCGCCGCCGGCGCCGTCGGTGAGCGTCATCGTCGAGCCTGCGGGAATGTTCAGGGCCGGCTGTCCAGCGGGGGGCTGAACCACGCTCAGGGAGTTGCCGTCCAGGTCCAGCGTGAAGCCGACGCCCGCGCCGAGCGTGAGCTGGTCACCCGCGGGTGCGCTCAGCGAGCACCCCAGCGTGTAGCTGCCGCCGCTCTGGGCCACCGCCTGCAGCGCGGCGAAGGTCGCCGCCGGTGAGCTGCAGGAGCCGCCGGCGGCCAGCGCCGCAGGGGGGCTCAGCGCCAGCGCGCACAGCGCTGCGCAGAGCGTCGCCGGCAGGACAGTGGCACGCGTGCGTGACATTGTCTGCCGGCACCCTCTCAGCGCCGCCGGGGTGGCATCAGGTCGGTGATGCTGCCCTCCTGCAGTTCCGCGGCAAACGCCAGCGTCTCGGAGAGCGTGGGGTGCGGGTGGATCGTCAGCCCGATGTCCTGCGCGTCGAGCCCAGCCTCCAGGGCCAGCACCGCCTCGGCGATCAGGTCGCCGGCGCCGACACCGACGATCCCCGCGCCGAGCAGGCGCTTGGTCTCCGGGTCCCACAGCATCTTGGTCGAGCCCTCCGCGCGCCCCAGCCCCAGCGCGCGTCCGGAGGCCGCCCACGGGAAGACGCTCTTCTCATAGGCGATCCCGCGCGCCTTGGCGTCGGTCTCCGTCAGGCCCATCCACGCGACCTCAGGGTCGGTGTAGGCAACCGACGGCACCGTGCTGGCGTCAAACGCCGCCCCGGGCACTCCGGCGATCACCTCGGCCGCGACCTTCGCCTCGTGCGTGGCCTTGTGGGCGAGCATCGGCTGGCCGACGATGTCACCGATCGCGAAGATCCCGGGGACGTTGGTCCGCTGCTGGGCGTCGACCGGGATGAAGCCGCGCTCATCGACATGCACGCCGGCGCTCTGGAGGTCCAGCGTGTGGCCGTTGGGGCGGCGTCCGACGGCGACCAGGATGCGGTCGAAGATCTGGTCATCCCCCTTGGAGAAGGAGACCTTGAGGCCGTTGCGCTGTGCCTTCACCGCGGTCACCTGGGTTCCCACCATGACCGCCTCATAGCGGCTCTCGATGCGCCGGTGCAACGGTTTGACAATGTCCGCATCACAACCCGGGATCAGCTGGTCCATCATCTCCACAACGCTCACGCGCGCACCGAGCGCGTCATAGACGGTCGCCATCTCGAGGCCGATGATGCCGCCGCCGAGCACCAGCAGCCTGCCGGGAACGTCGGCGGGCGAGAGCGCCCCGGTGGAGTCGATCACGCGCGGGTCATCAGGGATGAACGGCAGCTTCACCGGCTGGGAGCCGGCGGCGATGATGCAGTTGTCGAAGGTGATCGTGCGGTCGCCGACCTGCACCGAGTTGGGGCCCGTGAAGCGCGCCACCCCGGTGACCGTCTGGACCTTGCGCTGCTTGGCCAGCGCGCTGAGGCCGCCGGTGAGCTTGGTGACCACGCCGTCCTTGAACTCGAGCAGCTTCGCCAGCTCGATCTGCGGGGCGCCGAAGCTGACCCCGTGCTGCGCCATCTCCTGCGCCTCGGCGATCACGCGGGCGGCGTGCAGCAGCGCCTTGGAGGGGATGCAGCCGACGTTCAGGCAGACGCCACCGAGCGTCTCATAGCGTTCCACGAGGATCGTCTGGAGCCCCAGGTCCGCGGCCCGGAAGGCGGCGGTGTAGCCACCCGGCCCGGAGCCGATCACCAGCACCTGGGCGTCGCGCCCGGCGGAGGCGGAGGCGGATGCCGGGCCGGGCGTGCGCGCGGGAGCCTGCGCGGCGGCTGACGCTGAGCCGGGCTGCGTCGCGGCAGCCTGAGCGGCGCTCGGGCCGGCC
>JAJZDA010000245.1 GCA_021851525.1 Actinomycetes bacterium
CAGGTCGAGCATCCACATCTTCTGGTTATAACTCCTAGGCCGCTCCACCAACGCAGACGGCCCTTCAAGGCTCAGCGATCCGGCGCACTGGTGGAGCTTCGACGATGACCAGGGCCAGCAGGCCGGGGAAGCGGGCGTCGAACTCGGCGCGGCGCAGACGACTCAGGAGGAGGGCGCCCTTGTCTGCCTGCTAAAGCAGCCCGGCGGCACGCAGCACCGAGTTGGGAGCGCGACAGGTTCACTTCGTGCGCGAGTGCAGCAAGGGTCCTTGGCTCTGCGATCCGTGCGCGTAGAACGCCGACAGCGGTGACGACGTGGCCGCGCGCGACACCGTGGGGCGCGAGTGTGATCGCCTGGCGTGACGCGGCGATTCGCGGATCGTCTGAGGCGTTGTTGTCTGCGCCGTGTGTCGGGCTGGTCATGTTCTTGTGGTGGCGGTGGTGAGTGCTGCCGCTGCGATCCACAGGACTGCGGCGGCGATCCCGAGGTCTCGGAGTGCGTCGATGAAGTGGCCTGGGTGTGCGGGGCTGGCGGCGATGGCGCCGTAGATGGCGACGCCGAGCGCGGTCCCGGCCTGGCGGGCGGTGTTGTTGATCCCGCTCGCGAGCCCTGATCGTTCGGCCGGTACGGATCGGATTGCAGTCGCGACGATGGGTGCGGTGAACAGGCCGACGCCAAGCCCGACGCCGATCAGGGCCGGGATCAGTCGCGGGTAGCTGCTGGTCGTGCTGACGAGCAGGAGGCAGAGCTGCCCGGCGGCGGCCAGGACCGCACCTGCGAGCAACACCGGGCGGGGGCCGTGGCGGGCGGTGAGTCTGCCTGCCAGCGGGGAGAGCGCGGCGAGCGGGACGAACAGGGGCAGCAGCATTACCCCAGCCTCCAGCGCGCTGTGGCCGAGGACCGACTGGAGGTAGCGGGTCAGCACGAACAGCAGCCCGTTACTGGTCAGGTTCATCACCAACGCCGATCCGTTCGCGGCGGCGAACGCGGGACGGCGGAACAGGCTCGGCGGCAGTAGCGGCTCGGCAACACGTCGCTCGACCACGACCAGGACGACGAGGGCAAGCACCCCGGCCGCGCCCGCAACGACTGCGGTCACAGCGTCTACCCCCGCGGCAATCACTGCGTACACGACGGCCGCGAGACCAATCGTTCCCAACACGAGACCGGCGGGGTCGAGGCGCCTCGGTCGATGCTCCCCGGACGCTCGTGCCCACACCAGCACTCCGACGAGACAGATCGCGGTGATCGGGGGGTTGACCCAGAACACCGCTCGCCACCCGAGCGTGGAGACGAGCAGGCCGCCGAGCAGCGGGCCTGCGGGCAGCGCCAGGGACGAGACCCCGGCCCAAATCCCGAGCGCTCTGGCCTGGGCCGCCCGTTCGGGGTAGGCGTCGGCGATCGCGGCGATGCTTCCCGGCAGCAGCATCGCCGCGCCGACGCCCTGGGCCGCGCGGGTCGCGACCAGCACATTTGCGGATGGTGCGAGCGCGCAGCCGGCCGACGCGGCACCGAAGATCACCAGGCCAACGGCGACGACCTGGCGGTGGCCGAGCCGGTCACCGAACGCTCCGCCCGCCAGCAGGAGGCTCGCTAGCGCGACGGTGTAGCCGTCAACCACCCACTGCACCCCCGCCGTTGTGGTCCCAAGACCCGCGGTGATCGACGGGACCGCGACGTTGACGACCGTCACGTCGAGTAGCACCAGGAACATCCCGGCGCACATCACCACCAGCACCAGCTCAGCCCTCGGCGCAGGAATGGCTACGGCCGGGGACCGGGACTGGTCGGGCGTCGTCGTTGGTTGATCCTTGCCCACGCAGCCAATGATGCGGCCCGATCGGTTCCATGCTCGTGGAAGTGTCCCCGCGCCATACTGGACTCATGACGGCCACGATCGCTCCTGGCGGGGACCTGGACATCGCCACCACAGCGGGGCTGTTCGCCGACGCAACCCGTGCTCGGGTGCTGATGGCGCTCAGCGACGGACGCGCGCTGCCTGCCAGCGTCCTCGCCGCTGAGGCCGCCGTTACCCCGCAGGCTGCCAGCACGCAGCTCTCGCGGCTCACCGACGCCGGGCTGCTCACGGTCGAGCAATCCGGGCGCCATCGCTACTACCGGCTCGCGACCGGCCAGGTCGCCACCGTGCTGGAGGCGTTGGCGCAGCTCGCGCCGATGCAGCCGGTCCGGTCACTGCGCCACTCCACCCGCGCGGCCCAACTTCGCAGTGCTCGCACTTGCTACGACCATCTCGCCGGGCGCCTCGGCGTGCAGATCACTCAAGCCCTGATCGACGCTGGCGCCCTCGCCGCGGGCGACGGGATCACCGACACTCGCCGCCGACACGGCGACGCACTTTCCAGCCAGCTCCCCGAACACCCCTACACGCTCGGCCCCAACGCCACCCAGGTTCTCCCCAGCCTCGGCGTCCCCGCCGACCGGCTCACCCACAACGACAGCTCATCGCGCCGTCCCCTGCTGCGGTTCTGCCTGGACTGGTCAGAGCAACAACACCACCTCGCCGGACGCCTCGGCGCCCACCTGCTGACCGCGTTCATCGACGCCGGATGGATCACCCGCACCCAAGGACAACGAGCCGTCCGCCTCACCGACACCGGTCACCACGAACTGCACACCCGCCTCGGACTCGACCTACCCGACGCGTAGTCATGCCGCCGCCGCAACCTTCCTGCGCCCGCCCGGCCGGATCGTCACCGCCCGCTCCACCAGTACCCCCCGGATCGTCTGATCCGCCACCCCCAACCGCTGACCCAGGTTGTGCAGCGTCCAACCCTCTCGATACAGGACGACCGCCTCGTCAATCTGCGCCTCGGTCATGACCGGCCGCGTCTTGCCCGCACGGGCGACATGCTTGGCAACCGTCGTGCGATGCAGGTGGTAGACCTTCGCCAGCTCGCAGACACGAGCACCGGCCTCATACTCGGCGATCAACCGCTCCAGTTCGGCCGGTGCGAGCCGCCGCTGAGCTTGCCGCAGCACGCGCACGTTTGGACCCCGCGCATCCTCAAACACCGTCACCGGGGCCTCCTGGACCACCTTGCCGCCCTTTCCGATCCGACGAAGTAGCCGCCTGACCAGGGATTTTGCAGACGTGCAAGAGTTTGAGAACTCTCTACGTAGGTCCACCCGTT
>JAJZDA010000059.1 GCA_021851525.1 Actinomycetes bacterium
GCCGCCTCCGGGTCATAGAATCGGCCGATCCTCCGGGTTCCCACACAGACGCAGCTCGATCAGCTGGACGAGCTGATCGGCCACGTCGCGCAGACCAATGAGTTCCAGCGCGCCCGCCTGAGCGGACTGCGCGTGCGGGACCTCGATGAGCTCGCGCAGATCCCGTTCACGGTCAAGCAGCAGCTGCTGGACGATCAGGTCGGCAACCCGCCCTTCGGCACCAACCTCACCTACCCGGTGGAGCGCTACACGCATCTGCACCTGACCAGCGGAACGGTCGGCGATCAGCTGCGCGTGCCGCAGACCGCGGAGGACTGGGAGGCCACCCGCGCGTGCTTCGCGCTGGTGCTGCAGGCAGCCGGCATCACCAGCTGCGACCGCGTGGCGCTGCCGTTCAGCTTCGGCCCGTACCTGCAGTTCTGGGCCGCGACCGCCGGGGTCCAGGAGATCGGGGCGCTGGCGCTGACGCTGGGCGGCATGGAGGGTCGCGAGCGGCTGCGCGCGATGGCGGAGTTCGGCGCGACGGCGATCATCTGCACGCCGTCCTACGCGCTGACGCTGATTGAGGTGGCTGACCGCTGGGGCCTGACCGGCGCCTTTGATCAGGTTCGCACCGTGATCTGCCAGGGTGAGCCGGGGGCGTCCATCACGGCCGCGCGTGAGCGGATCGAGGCCGCCTGGGGAGCGCGTGTGTTCGATCATGCCGGCTCCACCGAGGTCGGCGTGTTCACCTACCCGTGTCCGGCCGGCGGACTGCATGTCAACGAGCACGCCTTTCTCTGTGAGGTGCTTGACCCGCACACCGGCGCGCCCGTCGGTGAGGGCGGGCAGGGAGAGCTGGTGCTCAGTGCGCTGCAGCGTCGCGGCTATCCCGTGATCCGCTTCCGTGGCGGCGACGTTGTGGATGTGGGCGGCACCTGCCCCGCCGGTCATGAGCACATCTGGCTGCCCAACGGGATCGTCGGGCGCACAGATGACATGGTGGTGGTGCGCGGCATGAACGTCTTCCCGTCGGCGATCGAGGCGACGCTGCGGGAGGTTGGGGTGCTCGGCGGCTACAGGATCCGCTTCTACACCGAGGCCGCCGAGCGCGACGAGATCAGGGTGCTGGTGGAGAGCACCGATCCGCAGTTGGTCGGGCGCATCGAGGAGTCGGTCTTCCATCGCCTGGGTCTGCGCGTGCGCGTCGTGCCGGTGATGCCCGGCACGCTCGCCGCCGAGCGTCCCAAGGCGCGCCGCGTGGAGGACCTGCGACAGCGCCGTTCCCCGCGCCGCTGAGGGTTGGGTGAGGGCGGCCGGCCGCCCTCACCCAACCCTCAGCGTGACCGTCTCCAGCACGTCGCTGAGGTAGCGCAGGTGGTCACGCATCGCCCGCTCGGCCACCGCCGGGCGGCCCCGCTCGATCGCCTCGAGGATCTCACGGTGCTGCTCCCGCGCCACAGCCTCGACCAGCGCCGGTGCGATCTCGTCCTTGAGCGCCGGCTGCAGCACATGGTGTGACCATGCCACCAGCGCGCAGGCCACGCGGTTGCCGGATGCCTCGGCGATGGTCCGGTGAAAGCGCTGGTCGGTCTCGCGCTGCACCGGCTCATCGTCGGGAAGTGAGGCGGCGTCGGTCACCGCCGCCCGCAGCTCCCGCAATGCGTCGGCGTCGGCGCGCTGCGCCGCCAGCCCGGCGAGCGGCACCTCCAGCAGCATGCGCACCTCGATCAGCTCGGTGACCGAGGTCATGCCACCGCGCAACATCGTGGCGATCGAGTCGCTGACGGTCTGCGCGAGGCCGTGATCCGGGCTGTGCTTGATGAACACACCCCCGCCGGGGCCGCGGGCGGCCCGCAGCAGGTTGGCCTGCACCATCAGCCGCACCGCCTCGCGCACGGCCGGGCGGCTGACGCCGAACTCAGCTGCCAGCTGGGCCTCCGTGCCCAGGCGCTCACCGGGCTCCAGGGCGCGGGCGACTATCTCCTGCTGGATCAGTCTGACCACCTCCTCACTGGCTGGTGCCACGGCCATGGCCAGCAGTATAAAGAGCGATCTTTTGGCCGTCGCGCGGCTGAATCAGTGTGGCTGATGTCGCCGGCGGTGGCTGCGAGTCGCCGGACTTCCTTTGCGGCTCGGCTGAGCGCGTCGGGGGGCCCAGAAATGGCCAAAAGAGCGATCTTTTGTATTCGCTTGACTTATTACTTTCGCGCAATTACGATCCCGCCGCGTCGGCCACTGGAGAGGGCCCGCGACCATGACGGAGCACCGGTTGACGGTGCGTTGAGGGAGAGGAGAGCTGATGTCTGAAGAGACGAGGGACGAGCACGGCCTGAGCCGCGCGGACTTCCTGAAGCGCAGTGGTGCCGCGCTCGGCGGCGCGGTGGTGGGGGGCGGTCTGCTCAGCAGCCCCGCCTGGGCGCGGCCGATCTCGCACCTCGGCCGTGACGCCGCGGTGGAGACGATCAACATCGGGTACGTGAGCCCGCTGACCGGCGCCGACGCCGGCTTCGGAGAGCCGGACCCGTTCGTGCTGGGGCTCGTGCGCGAGCGGCTCTCAAAGGGTCTGAAGATCGCCGGGCGCACATACCGCGTCAACATCATCGAGAAGGACGCGCAGTCGGCCCCGTCGGTCTCCGCGAAGGTCACCCAGGAGCTGATCAACTCAGGCCACGTGGATCTGCTGCTCGGGACCTCCACACCCGAGGTTGTGGTGCCGGTGGTGACCGCCGCCGAGGCCGCCGGGATCCCGGCGATCTCAACGACCGTGCCATGGCAGTCGTGGTGGCTGGGCAGCGGCAACAGCCTCGCCAAGCCCAAGCCGTACAAGTGGATCTACCACTTCTGCTTCGGCGTGGGCAACTTCTTTGACACCTACACCGATCTCTGGCCGCAGGTCAAGACCAACAAGACGGTCGGGGTCATGTACCCCAACGACGCGGACGGCAACGCGATCCGCGGCGCGCTGGCGCCGCTGCTGGAGAAGGCCGGCTACAAGATCGTGGATCCGGGTGCCTATGAGGACGGCACGACCGACTTCAGCTCACAGATCTCGATGTTCAAGCAGAACAACTGTGAGATCTTCAACACCTTCCCGATCCCGTCGGACTTCACCACCTTCTGGCGTCAGGCGGCGGAGCAGGGTTACACGCAGATGGTCAAGATCGCGCAGATCGCCAAGACCGGCCTGTTCGCCTCGCAGATCGAGGCGGTTGGGCTGAAGCTCGGCAACAAGCTGGCCACGGGCGCCTACTGGGGACCGACCTGGCCGGGTGGCTCCTCGTTCACCGGCCTCTCCAACTCGGAGCTCGGCGCCGAGTATGAGGCGCGTACGGGCAAGTACTGGAACCAGCAGCTGGGTGCGAGCCTGGCGCTGTTCGACGTGGCCATTGCGGCGTTCAAGAAGAGCGGGAACCCCAAGGACAAGGCGGCGGTCGCGGCGGCGCTCAAGCACCTCAACGTCAAGACCCCGCTCGGGGACCTGCATTGGGGTACCGGCAGCCCGGCCAGGAACCCTGTGCCCAACGTCGTGCAGACGCCGATCCCCGGTGGCCAGTGGCTCACGACCAAGAAGGGGAGCAAGTTCCCGCTGGAATTCCTGTTCTGTGAGCACAAGGACTATCCCGCGGTGCCGATCCAGGCCCGGCTGAAGCCCTACAACTGACAGCCCGACGGCAAACGACACCTGCACGGAGGAGGGTGATGCTCGTCGCAACTGGAGTCCGGAGGGACTTCGGAGCGCTCGCCGCGCTCGACGGGGTGGACCTGCGGATCGACGCCGGCGACGCGGTCGGCATCGTCGGGCCCAACGGTGCCGGCAAGACCACGTTGCTCAACGTGCTTGCCGGCACGATCCTGCCGTCCGCCGGCAGCGTCTCGTTCAAGGGGCAAGACGTGACGCGGGCGCGCGCCGATGCGCGCGCCCGCATGGGCATCGGGCGCGCGCATCAGATCCCGCGTCCGTTCGGTGGGATGACCGTCTTCGAGAACTGCTTCGTGGGCGCCTCCACCGGCGGCGGTCTGCGCCGCCGCGCCGCCTACGAGCGCTGCCTCACAGTGCTCGAGATGTCCGGTCTGGCGGAGCTCGCCGACCGCCGCGCCGACACGCTCGGGCTGCTGGAGCGCAAGCGCCTGGAGTTGGCGCGGGCGCTGGCGACCAACCCGGAGCTGCTGCTGCTCGATGAGATCGGCGCGGGGCTGACCGACGCGGAGTCCGCGCAGCTGGTGACGCTGATCCAGGAGCTCAACCGCCGCGACGGGATCGCCGTGGTCTGGATCGAGCACATCGTCCACGTGCTGGTGCAGGTCGTGGAGCGGCTGGTCTGCATGGTCAGCGGGCGGGTGCTCGCCGACGGCGAGCCAAAGGCCGTGCTGGCCGACAAGCGGGTGGTCGACGCCTACCTGGGATCGGCTGCGGCGTGAGCCTGCTCAGCGTCGACTCGCTCGTGCTCAGGCACGGTCTGCTGGAGGCTGTCCGCGGCGTCTCGCTTCAGATCGAGCCCGGTGAGGTGCTCTCGCTGGTCGGCGCCAACGGTGCCGGCAAGACGACGCTGCTGCGCGGCCTGGCAGGCGCTCACCGTCCGGCCTCAGGCACGATCAGCTTCGACGGGCAGGACATCACGCGCATGCCCGCGCACCGGCGCGTCAGGCAGGGGATCGCGCTGGTGCCCGAGGGTCGGCGCCTGTTCGCGAACCTGACGGTCGAGGAGAACCTGCTGGTCGCGCGGCGCGGGGCGGCGCCGGGCCGCTGGGATGTGGAGGCCGTCTACGCGGCGCTGCCGATGCTCGGCCCGCTGCGCCGTCGGCGGGCGGCGACGCTCTCCGGCGGTGAGCAGCAGGCCACCGCGATCGGCCGGGCGCTGATGACCAACCCGCGGCTGCTGCTGATCGATGAGCTCTCCCTGGGGCTCGCGCCGGTGGCGATCGACGATGTCTACGCGTCGCTGCGCGGAGTCATCGGCGATGGCATGACCGTGCTGCTGGTGGACCAGGACTTCAGCCGTGCGGCGGCGATCTCAGATCGTGTCGTGTGCATGCTCGAGGGCCGCTTCGTGCTGGCCGGCAAGGCCGCTGAGCTGACCCGCGAGCAGATCACCGAGGCGTACTTTGGACTGCACGACAGGGGGGTGGTGGCGTGACCTGGGTCAACGACGTGGTCCAGGGAATCCTGCTCGGCGGGTACTACGGGATCATCGCCTGCGGCCTGGCGCTGATGTTCGGGGTGATGCGGATCATCAACCTCGCGCACGGCGACATCGCGGTGCTCGGCGCCTACCTGATGTACCTGCTGCTCGAGCACTGGAACGTGTCGCCGTTCATCGCGCTGATCCCGGTGCTGCCGGTGATGCTCGCGCTCGGCTACGTGCTGCAGCGCCTGATCCTGCAGCGCAGCCTCAGGTCCGGCGTGCTGACCCCGCTCTTGGCCACCTTCGGCGTCTCAATCGTGATCCAGAACGCGCTCGAGCAGGGCTTCGGCCCGGACGTCCAGTCGTTGGGCGGGCAGACCGGCTCACTGGTGACAGCCGCCTGGCAGATCAACAGCCAGGTCTCGATCGCCGCGCTCAGCGCGCTGATCTTCGGCGCCGCCGTGGTGATCTACGGGGCCCTGCAGTTCTTCCTCGCACGCACCGCCGCGGGACGGCGGATGCGCGCCGCCGCGGAGGACCCCGACACGGCGGAGCTGGTCGGGATCGACTCCCGCGCGGTCTACGCGCGCGCCACGGCCATCGCGGTCGGGATCGCCACGATCGGCGGTCTGGCGCTGGCGCTGCGGACCACGTTCTCGCCCTACGCGGGACCGGACCAGCTGATCTTCGCGTTTGAGGCGGTGGTGATCGGCGGGCTCGGAGCCTCGCTCTGGGGAGCGCTGCTCGGTGGGATCGTGCTCGGCGTGGCACAGACCGTCGGCGCCCAGATCAACCCCGAGTGGTCCGTGCTCGCGGGCCACATCGTCTTCCTGGTGGTGCTGGTCTCACCGCGCGGCGGGCTGCTGACGCTGCGCTCCGGGGGCGGTGGCGGCGCGCGCGCCGCGCTGCAGAGGCTGCGGGCGAGCTGATGGAACCGCAGACCGACACCAGGACCGGCGCCGCGCCGGAGCCGGCCGCGGCCTTGGCGGCCGGGCAGGTCAGCCGCTGGACGCGGCTCTCAGCCGGCTTCACCGGCGGCCTGGGCGTGGTCGTGCTGCTGCTGGCGCTGGTCCCGGTGGCGATGGGGGCGACGCTCGTTCAGGACCTCACCACGCTGCTGATCCTCGTGCTGATGGCGACCATGTGGAACGCCCTGGCCGGTTACGGAGGGCTGGTCTCCGTCGGCCTGCAGGCCTACATCGGCCTCGGCGCATACGCGACCGTCTGGTTCTCGCTGCAGGGCGTGGATCCCTACTGGGGGATGGTGCTGGCCACGCTCTTCTGCGCGGTCGTGGCGCTGCCGCTCTCATTCCTGGTGCTGCGCTTCCGGGGCGCGCAGTTCGCGATCGGAACCTGGGTGGTGGCGGAGGCGATCGGGATCTACGTCGGGCTCGACAACCAGCTCGGCGCCGGCACCGGAATCTCGCTGGTGCAGCTCGACAGCTACGCGACCAGCACCCGCGAGCACATCACCTACTGGCTGACGCTGGCCCTGACGACGTTCTTCTCGGTGATCGTCTTCATGTTGCTGCGTGGCCGTCTGGGCGCCTCGCTGCAGGCGATCAGGGATGACGAGCAGGCCGCCGCCTCGGTCGGTGTGCGCGTCGTCAGCGCCAAGCGGATCCTCTTCATCCTCGCCTCCGCCGGGTGCGGCGCCGCCGGCGCGATGACCGCCGCGAACATCCTGTTCGTGCAGCCCACGGCGATCTTCTCGGTGAATTACAGCGCCTTCATGATCTTCATGGTGCTGGTCGGCGGGATCGGCACGTTCGAGGGGCCGATCGTCGGCGCCGTGATCCTCTACTTCATCCAGCAGCAGTTCGGCAACGACGGGACCTGGTACCTGATCGGGCTGGGTGCCGTCGCGATCCTCTTCGCGGTCTTCCTGCCGCGCGGCCTCTGGGGGCTCTTGGAGGAGCGCACCGGGCTGCGGTTCATGCCGCTCGGCTACCGGGTGCGGCGCCGCGCGCGGGAGCTGCGTTGAGCGCCGCGCGACAGGTGGGCTGGGTGCGGCGCGACGCGCCGCGCGCGGGGACCGTGGGATGAGGTCGCTGCGCACCCAGGTGGCGATCGTCGGCGCCGGCCCGGCGGGGCTGACGCTCGCGCGGCTCCTGCACAACAGCGGCATCGAGTCGGTGGTGATCGAGAGCCGCAGCCGTGAGTACGTGGAGGCGCGGATCCGCGCGGGCGTGCTGGAGCAGGGCTCCGTGGACCTGCTCGACGCCGCCGGCGTGAGCGCCCGGCTGCACCGTGAGGGGATCGTGCACCACGGCATCCACCTGCAGTTCGACGGGGAGCGTCACCACGTGCCGCTCTCGCAGCTCAGCGACGGCCGCGCGATCGTCGTCTACGGCCAGACCGAGGTGGTCAAGGACCTGATCGCGGACCGTCAGCAGGCCGGGCTGCCGCTGCTCTTCGAGGTCTCCGACACGGCGGTTCAGGGCTTCCAGGACGAGCACCCCAGTGTCAGCTTCACGCACGCCGGTGAGCGCTTCCAGCTGCACTGCGACGTGATTGCCGGGTGCGACGGCTTCCACGGGATCTGCCGTGCCGCAGTCGAGTCCCGGCTCTCGCTGTTCACCCGTGAGTACGGCTACGGCTGGCTGGGGATCCTCGCCGCGGTGGCGCCCTCCAGTGAGGAGCTGGTCTACTCCAACCACCAGCGCGGGTTTGCGCTGCTGAGCCTGAGATCCCCGGAGATCTCCCGGCTGTACGTCCAGTGCGATGCCGCCGACGACATCGCCAACTGGCCGGACTCCCGGATCTGGGAGGAGTTGCAGATCCGCCTCGGCGTCGACGGCTGGGAGCTGGCGGAGGGACCGATCCTCGAGAAGGGGATCACCGGCATGCGCTGCTTCGTGGCCGAGCCGATGCGCGTCGGCAGGCTGTTCCTGGCCGGGGACGCAGCTCACATCGTGCCGCCGACCGGCGCCAAGGGACTGAACCTGGCGCTCGCCGACGTGGCGGTGCTGGCGGACGCTCTCACGCACTGGTACAGCACCGGCTCGCAGAGCGGGATCGAGCACTACTCCGAGGATTGCCTGAGGCGGATCTGGCGCGCTGAGCACTTCTCCAACTGGATGACATCGATGCTGCACCGGGTCGACGACCAGCCGTTCTCGAGGCGCCTGCAGCTCTCGGAGCTGCGCTACGTCACCTCCTCGGAGGCCGGCGCACGGGTGCTTGCCGAGAACTACGTGGGCCTGCCCTGGGCCTCCAGCCGCGCCCCGGTCTGACGCGTGGAGGGCCGCCGGGCGTCGAGCCCGCCGTGCAGCGCGCGCACGCAGCTCTGCACGTGCTCAACCAGCAGCGCGCGGTGCTCAGCCGGCACCTCCGCCAGCATCTCATCCTCCAGCTGGTCGACCATCGCGTCGCACAGCGCCAGCTGGGTGATGCCGCGGGCGGTGAGGTGGGTCTCCAGCACGCGGCCGTGGGTGGGGGACTGGCGGCGGTGCACGTAGCCCGCGCGCTCCAGCGCCTTGGTGACCTCGATCATCGTCTGCGGGGTGACGTAGGAGCGGCGTGCCAGCTGGGCGTTGGACAGGCCGGCGTTGCCGCGCAGCACCGACATCGCGGTGTACTGCGGCAGGCTCATCCCGAACGGGGCTAGTCGCCCGTCGAGCTGCTCGCGCAGCGCGCGGTCAAGCCTCCCGACCACGTAGCTCAGGCGCGGCGGTGAGGGCAGCTCTGGATCATCGCTCGCCACGGTCTCCACAGGCTAGTGGTCTGTCTCCGAAACGCCGGCGCCGGTCCGCTCAGCACAGCCCCAGCAGGCGCGCCGCGTTCTGCTTGAGCACCAGCGGGCGCACCTCGTCCTTGATCGGCAGCTGCGCGAACTCACGCAGCCAGCGGTCCGGCGTGATCAGCGGGTAGTCGGAGCCGAACAGCATCTTGTGAGCCAGCTGCGTGTTGGTGTAGCGGATCAGGATCTCCGGGAAGTACTTGGGTGCCCAGCCGCTGAGATCGATGTAGACGTTGGGCTTGTGCACCGCCACCGCCAGCGCCTCGTCCTGCCATGGGAAGGAGGGGTGCGCGAGGATGATGTTGAGCTCCGGGAAGTCGGCGGCGACGTCATCCACGGCCATCGGGTTGGAGTACTTCAGGTGCACGCCGCCGCCGCCCGGCATGCCCGCGCCGATGCCGGTCGTGCCGGAGTGAAAGAGGGCTATCAGGCCGGCCTGCGCAATCACCTCGTAGAGCGGGTAGAACTCGCGGTCATTGGGCCAGAAGCGCTGGATGTTGGGGTGAAACTTGAAGCCGCGGACGCCGCGCTCAATCAGCTCTCGAGCCTCGCGCACGCCGAGCTTGCCCTTGTGGGGGTCGACGCTCGCGAACGGGATCAGCACGTCAGGGTTGCGCTGCGCGGCCTCCAGCACCTGCTCGTTGCCGAGCCGCCGCCGGCCCATGCCGGCCTCGTCGTCGACCGTGAAGATCACCGCCAGCATCTGACGCTCGCGGTAGTGGTCGGCCACCTCCTGGGCGGTCGGCTGCGGCGGGTGCCCGCCGAAGTAGGCGGCCGCCGCGGCGAGGATCTCGCCGGTCAGCGGATCCTGCTGCTCGCCCTCATTGCGCTCCGCGTGCACGTGCACGTCGATCGCCGTGATCGTGTCGAGGTCGATGCTCATCGTGCGCTGGGGTCGAGCTCGAGTGCCGGCAGGGTGATCCCTGACGCTTGCGCCAGCGGTGCCAGCTCGGCCTCCCAGGCTTGCGCGATCGCCTCGGCGTCCCAGCCGCCGCTGCGATCGATCACCTTCAGCTGTGCGGGATGCGAGTACAGCGTGAGCCGGTCGCCGCCGATGCCGATCGCCTGGCCGCTGAGCGCCGCGGCGGCCTCCGAGGCCAGGAACACGACCAGCGGCGCGCACTCCTGCGCCAGCCCGAGCGCATGCTCCGTGCGTGCCAGGGGCGGCAGCGTGCCGCCGGCCTCGATCAGCGCTGCGAGCGGCGCATAGGCGGGGATGCTCGCCGTCATCTGGGTCCACGCCGTCGGGATCACGGCGTTGACGGTGATCCGGTCGCGGGCCAGCTCCAGTGACCAGACCCGCGCGAACGCGACGATCCCCGCCTTTGCCGCCGCGTAGTTGGTCTGACCGAAGTTGCCGTGCTGTCCGGCCGGCGACCCGACCACGATGATCCGCCCGCCCTCACCCTGCGCGCGCATCGCGATCGCCGCCGCCCGCGCGCAGGTGAAGGTCCCGCGCAGGTGCGTCTCGATCACCACGTCGAAATCCTCGTCGCTCATCTTCCACAGCACCCGGTCGCGCAGCACCCCGGCGTTGGTCACCATCACGTCGAGGCGGCCGTACTGCTCGGTGGCGACCCGCACGAGACCTTCGGCGGCCTCACTGGAGCCGACCGCGCTGACCACCGCGCTCGCCTGCCCGCCCTGCGCGCGCACCAGCTCACAGGTCTGCTCGGCGGCCTCGCCGTCCAGGTCGTTGACCACGACCCGGGCGCCGGCCGCGCCCAGCGCCAGTGCGTAGGCGCGTCCCAGCCCGCGGCCCGCCCCGGTGACGATCGCCACCCTGCCCTCAAGCGCCGGCGTGCTCATGCGTAGAACCTGATCAGGCAGTCGGCGACCACCGCGGGACGCTCGCTGCCCTCGACCTCCACGCGCGCGGCCACGCGCGCCTGACGTCCGCCGCTGATCTCCTGAACCTCGGTGACCTCGGCACTCGCACGCCAGCGGCTGCCGACCGGCAGCGGCGCCGGGAAGCGCAGGCGGTCAAGGCCGTAGTTGATCGCGGTGGCGGCGTCGCTGACCTGCAGCAGCTGCGTGACCGGAGCCAGCAGCGCGAGTGAGAGGAAGCCGTGCGCGATCGTCCCGCCGAAGGGGCTCTGGCCGGCCCGCACTGGATCGACGTGGATGAAGTTGTGGTCGCCGGTCAGCTGCGCGAAGGCGTCGACCGTCGCCTGGGTCATCTCGCCCCAGGCGGTCGGCCCGAGCTGTTCCCCGACGCAGTCGGGCAGTCCCGCCAGGTCGGTCTCGATCACGGCTGACTCAGCTTGCTTCACGGCGCTCTCCTCGAACTGCGCCGTCGCCGGGGACGGCTTGATTATCAGGTAGCCGAACGTTAGCTTACTGCGCCATGACAGGCGATCCGCCAGAGCTCCCGAAGGTCTGCGACGGCGACCTCAGCTGGCCGCTGACGCGCGCCGCGGAGCTCCACGGCGATTGCGAGGGGGTGATAGACGGGACGCACGTGGTCACCTACGCGGAGCTTCAGCGCCGGGTGGCGTCGCTGGGCACGGCACTCGATGAGCTCGGTCTGGCGCCGGGTGCGCGCGTCGGCTTCATCGGCCTGAACTCGCTGGCGCACCTGGAGTGCTGGCTGGCTGTCCCGGCGGCCGGGCGCGTGCTGGTTGACCTCAACTTCCGCCTCTCCCTGACTGAGCTCGAGTTCATCGTGCGTGACGCGGGCATTGAGCTGCTGATCAGCGACACCTTCGCGCTGGAGTCGGCGCTCGCCCTGCGTGAGCGCTGCCCCGGGATCCGTGAGCTGGTGATCGACGGCGCCACGGACCTCGGCACGGGCTGCCTGGAGTACGCGCAACTGCTGGCGCGGGAACCGCGGGCGCGGGCCGCGCAGCGGCGCGAGGCGCTGGCCGGCATCTGCTACACCGGGGGCACCACCGGCTCGCCCAAGGGGGTGATGCTGAGCCACGGCAACCTGCTGGCCAACGCAACCCACAACCTGCTGGCCACAGGTCACGGCCCCGGCGACCGCTGGCTGCACGTGCCGCCGATGTTCCACGTCGCCGGGACCGCCAACGTCTTCGCCTGCACCTGGGTGGGAGCCCGCCAGACGATCCTGCCGCGCTTTGAGGCGCGGGCGCTGACGGAGATCGTGCGCCAGCAGGAGCTCACCCACGTCGTGCTGGTCCCGACGATGCTGCACTCGCTGATCGAGGAGCTCGAACGTCAGGGGCGTGACAACCTGCCCTCTCTGCGCCACATCCAGTACGCGGCCTCGCCGATCACGCCGGCGCTGCAGCGGCGGGTGCTCGAGTACTTCAACTGCGAGGTGGTTCAGTTCTACGGGATGACCGAGGCTGCGCCGACGGTCACGCGGCTCGGTGACGCGGAGCACCGGCTGGCGCTGCGCGGCGATCCTCGGGACGCCCTCCGGCTCGGCTCGATCGGCGTGCCGGTGCTCGGCGTGCAGACGAGCGTGCGCGGACCCGCGGGTGAGCCGCTGGCGGCCGGTGAGGTCGGGGAGCTGTGGGTCCGGGGCCCGAACGTGATGCTCGGCTACTGGCAGCGTGAGCAGCAGAGCGCCGCCGCGCTGGCCGGCGGCTGGTACCACACAGGGGACGCCGCGCGCCGCGATCAGGACGGCTACCTCTACATCGTCGACCGGCTCAAAGACATGATCATCTCCGGCGGTGAGAACGTGTACTCGATCGAGGTCGAGGCGGCGCTGGCGAGCCATCCCGGCGTCAGTGAGGCGGCGGTCTTCGGCATCCCCGACCCGCACTGGGGGGAGGCGGTGCACGCGGTGGTCAGCGTCACGCCCGGCGTGACGCTGACCACGCAATCACTTCTCGCCCACTGCCGCGGCCTGATCGCCGCCTACAAGGTCCCGCGCTCGATCGAGCTGCGTGACGAGCCGCTGCCCAAGTCCGGGCCCGGCAAGATCATGAAGGCGGCGCTGCGGGAGCCGTTCTGGAGTGGGCACGGGCGGCGGGTGAACTGAGGGCCTGACGATTCAGGGCGGTCCGGGGCGGTCCGGGGCGGTCCGGGGCGGTCCGGGGCGGTCCGGGCGGTCCCGGCGGCCCGCATGCGAGGTTCGTCGCCCGGCGCCTGGCTCTACAGTCCCGCGCATGTCCGCCCCCGATGCAGACCAGCGCAGCCAGGAGCGCCGTGGTGGCGTGCAGGTGATCTCGCGTGCGGCGAGCATCCTGCACCTGTTGGCGCGCGAGCCTGCCGGCCTGACGCTCGCCGAGGTGGTGGCTCGCACCGAGCTCGCCAAGAGCACCGCCTACCGCATCCTCCTGGCGCTGGAGGAGGAGCAGATCCTCGAGAGCTTCGACGGGCGCTACCGCATCGGCCGGATCCTCGGGCGCAGCACGATCTCCGACGCGGAGCAGGTGCGGATGCGCGCACGGCCGTTCATGGAGCGGCTGGCCACCGAGCTGCAGGAGACCGTCGACCTGGCCGTGCTGGTCGGCGAGCAGATCATGATCGTCGAGCAGATGCGCTGGGTTCGCGAGCTGACAGCGGGATCCATCGTCGGCGCGCTGCTGCCCGCGGTGCAGACCGCCAGCGGCTGGGCGCTGCTGGCCTGCTCACCTCAGTACGAGCGGCTGGCGCGTTCCGCGCAGGCGCTGGAGGAGGCGCAGCGCCCGCGCTTTGAGGAGGCGATCAGAGAGGTGCGTGAGGGGCTGGTGGCGGTGGTTGAGGATGGCTACCACGAGGGCATCTCGGGGCTCGCGACGTTCGCGCAGGATGAGACCGGCAACGCCTTTGCGCTCGGGGTGCCGGTGCCCACGGTGCGCTTCCGCAGCCGCTGCGCGGAGATCCGGGCCGCGCTGCTGCGCGCCCGCCCCGAGTTCCAGCGGGTGGTCAGCGGCCGCTGAACGAGGGGTCGCTGAGCGAGCGGCGTACCGAGATGTGGAACTATCGTGCCGTAGGATGGGTTAGAATCGTGGTGTGGCGTGGAAGCTGCGATATGAGCTGCTGCCGTTTGACTCCGCGCTCGAGCAGGCGCAGCGCCTGAGTGCGCCGCTGGCGCTGACCGTCACCTGCTCACCGCGGCACGGACCCGACCACAGCGTCGCGGTGGCGGAGCGCCTGCGCTCGCTGGGACACACGCTGACCGTCCATCTGGCGGCGCGGATGGTCTGCGGCCAGGCGCACCTCGATGAGCTGCTCGGCCGCCTGCGGGCGGCCGGGATCGACGACCTGTTCATCGTCGGAGGGGACGTCGGCTCCGCGCGTGGCCCCTACCGCCGCGGTCTGGATCTGCTGGCGGAGATCCGCGGGCGCGCCGACGCACCCGCCACGCTCGGCGTGCCCGCCTACCCGGAGGGGCATCCGCAGATCCCGCCGGCCGCGCTGCTCGCGGACCTGCAGGCCAAGCAGCCGCTCGCCGACTACATGGTCACGCAGCTGTGCTTTGACCCGGAGCGCCTGCGCGACTGGCTGGAGCACGCGCGCCTGCTGGGCATCGAGTTGCCGGCCCACCTCGGAGTGCCCGGCGTCGTGGACCGCAGGCGGCTGCTGGAGATCTCGCTGCGCGTCGGGGTCGGCCCCTCGCTCTCCTACCTGCGCAAGAACGGGCATGTCGCCCGCGGCCTGGGGCGCGGCGTGACGCCGGCGCGCTCGCTGCTGCTGCGCCTGCCCGCGGAGCTGCCGGATTCGCTCGGGGTCGTGGGCGTGCACATGTTCACCTTCAACCGCCTGCTCGACACGCTGGCGCTGACTGACCAGCTGGGCGGGGTGCTGCGGTGAGTGACATCCCGCCGCTGCGGCTGCTGATCTCCTGCCCGGACCGGCCGGGGATCGTCGCGGCGGTCTCCCGCTTCCTGCACGAGGCCGGCGCGAACATCGTGCGCTCCGACCAGTACTCGACCGATCCGCGGGAGGGCAGGTTCTTCCTGCGGATGGAGTTCACGCTCGCGCAGCAGGCGCGAGCTGGCCTCGCCCAGCGCTTCGCGCACCACGTCGCGCAGCGCTTTCAGATGAGCTGGCGCCTGTGGGACGGCGCCGATCGCAAGCGCGTTGCAATCCTGGTCTCACGCTACGACCACTGCCTGCAGGACCTGCTGTGGCGCTGGCGCCGTGGGGAGCTCGAGGCGGAGATCGTCACCGTCGCCTCCAACTGGGAGGACCTGCGCGCGGCGGTCAGCGCCTTTGAGCTGCCCTACCACCACATCCCCGTGACCCCTGAACGCAAGCCTCGCGCAGAGCAGCAGCTGCTGGAGCTGCTGCGCGGCAACTGTGATCTGGTGGTGCTGGCGCGCTACATGCAGATCCTCTCCGCGGAGTTCCTCGAGCGGCTGGGGGTTCCGGTGATCAACATCCACCACTCGTTCCTGCCGGCGTTTGCCGGCGCCGGACCCTACGAGCAGGCCCACGCGCGCGGCGTGAAGCTGATCGGGGCCACCGCTCACTACGTCACCGCCGAGCTCGACGCCGGGCCGATCATCGAGCAGGACGTGACGCGTGTGTCACACGCGCACGGCGTCACGCAGCTCACCCGGATGGGCGCGGAGATCGAGCGGACTGTGCTGGCGCGGGCCGTGCGCTGGCACTGCCAGGACCGTGTGCTCAGACACGGGAACACGACGGTTGTCTTCTGAGCTGCGCCGTCGCCTCGGTCGGGCCGGCGCGTGAGAACCAAGCACAATCGAGCCAAGGAGTGACAGTGAACCAATCAGACACCGTCGGTGGTGCGTCCGCACCAAGCCTTCACGAGGCGATTGAGCACGCCGGCGGCGCGCTGCCGGTGCTGCGCAACGCCGACGCCCGTCCACACACGTTCCCGGTGGCCCCGGAGTTCAGCAACTGGCGCTCCGAGCAGCACGCCTGGCGCAGCACCTGTGCGCTGCTTGACCAGTCTCATCACATGACTGACCTGTTTGTCAGCGGGCCCGATGCGCTGACGCTGTTCAAGCAGCTCGGGGTCAACTCGTTCACCAACTTCACGCCCGGCAGGGCCAAGCAGTTCGTCGCGGTGAGTCCCGACGGCTTCCTGATCGGTGACGCGATCCTCTTTCACCTGGCCGATCAGAGCTTTGACCTCGTCGGCCATCCGATGGTCCTGGACTGGGTGCAGTTTCACCTGCAGACCGGCGGCCACGACGCCACGTGCGAGCGCGACGAGAACTCGATTGTGAGGCGCTCCGGCCCGCCCAAGCAGTTCCGCTATGAGCTCCAGGGGCCAACCGCCGGAGCGTTGATTGAGGCGCTGACCGGGGAGCCCCTGCCTGACATCAGGTTCTTCAACCTCGGCTGGCTGAACGTGGAGGGGCTGCAGGTGCGCGCGCTGCGCCACGGCATGGCCGGGCAGCCGGGCTTTGAGCTGTTCGGCCCCTGGGAGCAGGGGGAGCGCGTGCGCGAGGCGCTGCTGCGGGTGGGGGAGGGGTTCGGCCTGGTCCCGGCCGGCGCGAAGGCCTACTCGACAGCCAACCTGGAATCCGGGTGGGTGCCCTCACCGCTGCCGGCGATCTTCAGCGGCGATGAGCTGGAGCGCTACCGTCGCTGGTTGCCGGCGCGGTCCGCGGGCTCGCTGGGCGGCAGCCTGCTCTCGTCACGGATCGAGGACTACTACCTGCGTCCCGCTGACCTCGGCTACGACCGGATCGTCGCGTTCGACCATGACTTCGTCGGGCGTGAGGCGCTGGAGCAGCTCGGTGAGCCAGAGCGCACCAAGGTCACGCTCGTGTGGAACGCCGATGACGTGGCGGCCGCGGCCGCCACGCTGCTGCACGAGGGGGTCCCGGCCAAGTACATCGACATGCCCAAGGCGCGCTACGCGCTCTACCAGGTGGATCGCGTGCTGGCAGGCGGGGAGGACGTCGGCATCTCCCATGACTGCGGCTACATCGCCAACGAGCGCGCGTTTGTCTCGCTCGCCAGCGTGGAGCTCCAGCACGCACGGCCCGGCACCGAGCTGAGCGTGATCTGGGGTGAGGAGCCCAACAGCACCAAGCCGCAGGTGGAGCCCCACCGTCAGGTGGAGATCCGCGCGACTGTCGCCCCCGCACCGTACGTGGACTTCGCCCGCACCGGCTACCGCAGCAACGGCTAGCGGTCCGCCACGCCGTGTCGTGCCGTGTCGTGTCGTGGCGGCCGCGGGCCCGCTACGTTCTGGGTGTGAGCGTTGAGCTGCTGATCCGCCCGGGCCGCGAGGCTGACGTGCCGGGCGTGCTGGAGCTGTGGGACATCGCCATCGCCTGGATGGTGGAGCGCGGCCAGCCTGAGCAGTGGGGCACCGAGCCGGCGTCCGCCAACGAGCGGGCCCGGCGTGCGGTGCGGGAATGGCAGCACGACGGCGGCCTGCGCATCGCCGAGCTTGACGGCGTCGCCGTCGGCGCCAGCGCGATCAGCGCCGCGCCGCCGCCGCACGTCGCGCCGCTCACGCGGCCTGAGACCTACCTGCAGTTCCTGATCAGCGACCGGCGCCACGCCGGGCGCGGGATCGGGGCGGCGCTCGTGCACCACGCGCTGGCGGAGGCGCGGGCGGCCCGCTCGCAGTTGCTGCGGGTCGACTGCTGGGCGGGTGCGCCGAGGCTGGTGTCCTGGTATGAGCAGCAGGGCTTCATCCGCTCGGGCACGTTCACGGTCGGTCAGTGGCACGGCCAGGTGTTTGAGCTCGAGCTCTGATTTGGGGGAGTGGGCGCCGGCGTGCGCGTTGAACTCGTGGTCTGTCTGCCAGCTGTCTGCGGGGCAGACCACTCGCCGCCACGGCGCTGCGCGTCCCGGCGTACCGGCGATACAGCACCCCGGCACCCCGGCACCCCGGCATGCGATCGCCAGCCACCACAACACCACGACACCACTGCACCACGACACCACACCCAAGGAGACCGGGCCTCACCGGGTCGACAGCCGGTTCTGCACGGGTCGGCGGCGTCAGCTGACAGAGTCTGCGAGGTGAGTGAGGTGATCCAGCTGAGTGCCGCCGCAGCGCGGCGCATCGCCCTGGCCGCGCAGGGCTTTCGCGCAAGAGAGGAGCGGCGCGAACCCGGCCTGCGTCAGGTGAGCGCGATGGTGCGCAGGCTCGGGCTGCTGCAGCTCGACTCCGTGAACGTCTTCTGCCGCGCCCACTACATGCCGCTGTTCTCACGGCTCGGCCCCTACGACCGGCGCCTGCTGGACCGCATCGCGGCTCACGGCGACGGACCGGTGGACCGGCGGCTGGTCGAGTACTGGGCGCATGAGGCCTCGCTGATCCCGCTGGAGCACCACCGCCTGCTGCGCTGGCGCATGGAGTCGCTGCAGGAGGCCTGGGGTTCGATGCGGCGGATCGCGCAGGAGCGCCCGCAACTGGTCTCAGACACGCTGCGCCTGGTCAGCGAGCGGGGACCGGTGCGCGCGCGTGACACCGGCATCTCACGCGGGCCGGTCACGCCGGGGGAGATGTGGAACTGGCACGACGGCAAGCTGGCGCTGGAGTACCTGTTCTACATCGGCCGGGTGGGAGCCGCTCGGCGCGTCAACTTCGAGCGCCACTACGACCTGATCGAGCGCATCGTCCCCGAGCCGCTGCGCAGCTCCCCGCCACGGGAGGACGCGCAGCGTGAGCTGATCCGGATCGCGGCCGCGGCGCTCGGGGTGGCAAGCCTCGCTGACCTGCGCGACTACTTTCGCCTGAGCGTCGCCGACACCCGCGCCCGCGTCACGGAGCTGCTGGAGGCCGGTGAGCTGCTGCCGGCGCGCATCGCAGGTTGGGATACGGACGCGTACCTGTGGCCCGCGGCCCGCAGACCGCGGGCCATGCGGCTGCGGGCGCTGATCTCACCGTTTGACTCGCTGGTCTTCTTCCGCCCGCGCACGCAGCGACTGTTCGGCTTCCACTACCGCATCGAGATCTACGTGCCGGAGCAGCGGCGCGTGCACGGGTACTACGTGCTGCCGTTCCTGCTGGGGGACCGCCTGGTCGCGCGGGTTGACCTGAAGTCCGACCGCCAGGCCGGGCAGCTGCGCGTGCGCGGCGCGTTTGCCGAGCCCGGCACGGACCTGCAGGAGATCGCCGTCCAGCTGGCTGAGGAGCTGCGCGTGACCGCGGGCTGGCTGGGGCTGGAGCGGGGCGTCGGCGTCGAGCGCAGGGGAGATCTCGCAGAGCCGCTGCGGATGGCGCTGGCTCGCTGAGCGGCCACGGGCCAGC
>JAJZDA010000060.1 GCA_021851525.1 Actinomycetes bacterium
GCCCGCGAGCGTATGCGTCGCCTGTCTGAGCCGGGCACCCGGCGCGGGCCGCGCCGGCCGCGCGGGCCGCGCGGCCTTGCCCGCCGCGGTGCCCGGCGGCTACTGTCTGGCGCAGATGCCACGCCAAGCACCCAAGGTCGTCGCGCTCGAGCGGATCGAGGCGATCCCCGGCCCCGATGGCCTGAGCTGGCACCCGGTGCGGATGGCGCTGGGGATCAGGGCGTTCGGCGCCAACGCCTATACCGCCAGCGCCGTCGGTGATGACGTGGTGGAGCCGCACACCGAGGTCCCGGACGATCTCAGCGAGCAGGCGCAGGTCGAGCTGATGCACGAGGAGCTCTACTTCATCGCCGCCGGTGCCGCCCGCTTCACGATCGACGGTGTCGACTACGAGGCGCGCGCCGGGACCTACGTGTTCGTGCCGGACCCCGGCTCACACCGTCACGCGGTCGCGCTTGAGGCACCCACCACCGTGCTGAGCTTCGGCGGGCCGCCGACCTTCTCACCCTCGGCGTGGGAGTGGAGCGTGCGCGCCGCGCAGCTGCTCAAGCGCGATCCGGAGCGCGCCCGCGGGATCCTGCTCGACGGCCTGCGCCACCACCCGCGCTCCGGATCACTGCATTACAACCTGGCCTGCCTGGAGGCGCTGTGCGGCAACCGCGAGGCCGCGCTGGCGGCGCTGCGTGAGGCCTTCGCCGAGCGGCCCGCGCTGCGTGCCGGGGCTCCCAACGACGAGGATCTGAACAGCCTGCACGGCGACCCCGCGTTTGCGGCGCTGCTGCGCTGAGCAGTAGCCGGGCCGCTCTCAGGTGACGTTCAGATGATCACGCTGCGGCCGCCGTGCACGGCCGTCAGCTGGCCGTGGGCACTCAGCGCCGCCTCGAACGCGCGTGGGTCTGCCGGAGTCAGAAACGGCTTGATCGGCGCGCCGCTGTCGAGGATGAAGGCGATCTCCTTGCGCGGCCGCGCCGGGTCCAGGTGCGCCCAGTGGTTGGGGCTCGCCGTCCCCCAGATCCGCGCGCGCCCGGTGAGTGCGCCCATGTTCACCCGCCGCACCTCACGGATCGCGCTGAACGGGATCCGCTTGCTGCCGAAGGGGAAGTAGTACCAGCGCACGGTGATCCCGTCCGCGTCAACCGAGATGTACCTGTCGGAGTAGTTGTCCCCCGAACCGCTCTTGTCGCCCATCGCCAGCCTCCGCTGTTCAGACCAGCTCGATCATTGATCCCAATGATGAGAATGTTATCACCCTTGATAGCCTGAGCGATGGATGTCGCTCAACAACGCTCAGGTCCTGATGCATCCCGTGCGCCTGCGGATCTGGCAGTCATTTCTGGGTGATCGCGCGCTCACCACCTCACAGCTGCGTGACGAGCTGCCTGAGATCCCGCCCGCGAGCCTCTACCGCCACGTCAACCTGCTGGTGCGCCACGGTGTCCTGAGCGTGGTGGCCGAGCGGCGTGTGCGCGGCGCCACCGAGCGCACCTACGTGCTGCGCGTCGCCGCCAGCACGATCACAGACCAGGAGCTCGAGCACATGACAGCCGAGCAGCAGCGTGACGCCTTCATGGCCTACATCGCCGGCCTGCTCGGGCACTTCGACCACTACCTGGCGGGCGCCGACATCGACTACCGCCGTGACGGCGTCGGCTACACGGTGGCCGGGCTCTGGCTCGACGACGCGGAGTTCTCGGAGTTCGTGCGTGAGCTGGTGAACGTGGTCCGCCCGCGCCTGGCCAACGCCCCCGCCGCGGGACGCCGCCGGCGGATCCTCGGCACTGTCTTCATCCCCGCCGGAGGCGCGCAGCAGGAGCCCGCGCAGCGGCCCGGCTGACGCCGCCGTGGATGCGGTGGCAGTCGTGGCCGGCGGTGGCGCCCCGCCGCGTCCGCGGCAGCGCCCCGCGCGTCCGCGGCGGCGTCCTCGCGCCACGAAGCGTCCCGCTCACAGCAGCGTCCCGCCGCGCGCCACCCAGGCGTCGATCAGCGCCCGCGCGATCGAGACCTCGCCGGGCAGCCGCAGCGTTCCCCCACCACCCTGCCCATCGCGCACCTCCTGCAGCGTGAACCACCGCACCTCAGCCATCTCACCCACCTGCGCCACCGGCTCGCCGGGCAGCGCCTGCGCCTCATAGCCGAGCATCAGCGAGGACGGGAAGGGCCACGGCTGCGAGGCCAGGTAGCGAGGCGAGTGCGCGACGATCCCGGCCTCCTCGCAGACCTCCCGCACGACCGCCTCCTCGGGCGTCTCGCCTGGTGAGACGAACCCGGCGAGGATCGAGAAGCGGCCCGGCTCCCAGCCCTCGCGGCGGCCCAGCAGCACGCGCTCACCGTCACTGATCAGCATGATCACCACCGGGTCGGTGCGCGGGAAGTGCGAGCTCCTGCAGGTCGGGCAGCGGCGCGCCAGCCCGGCGTCGCTGATCCTGGTGGCCGCGCCGCAGTTGGCGCAGAAGCGGTGGTGGCGGTGCCAGTTGAGCAGCGCCACCAGGTATGCGGCGAGTCCGCCCTCCGCCCGGCCGAGCATCATCCCCGCGTCGCGCAGCGTCACCAGCTGACCGGCGCCGGTCGCGGCGAGGTGCTGAGCGGCCTCGGTGTCGCTCACGTCGGCGGCAAACAGCGGACGCCCCTCCTCGAGTCCCAGCAGGATCGGTTGGTGCGGGTTGACATGCCCGTCAAGCGGCCGGCGCAGCAGCATCGCCTCGCCGCCGGGCGCCGCTGTGACCAGCACCGCGTCCGCGCTGGCGCCCACGAAGCGCGCCCGCGGGTCGGCCAGCAGGCGCTCCAGCTGATGCCTGTCATCACGCAGCTCGGCGGCGCGATCGAGCGTCGCGCCGGTGAATCGTGGATGCTCGATCACGGCAACTAACTACATAGCAGCCCGGGCGATCGGGCCGGCTTCAGCCCGGGCGATCGGGTCGGCCTCAGCCCGGGCGATCGGGCCGGCTCCAGGTAGTAGCGTGGCGGGCATGCGCAAGATCCAGACACAGGGCGTCCACCACATCACGCTGGTCGGCGCCGACCGCCAGAGCTCGATCGACTTCTGGGAGGGCGTGCTCGGGATGCCGTTCGTCTTCGAGCAGCCGAACCTCGATCGCGCCGAGGAGAACCACCTCTACTTCGACCCCGGAGACGGGCGGCTGATCACGGTCTTCACCAACGAGCAGCGCCGCCCCGGCGGCCGGCCCACCCCCGACGACGCGGGCTGTGTGCACCACATCGCCTTCAACGTCTCCAACGCGAGCTTCCGTCAGGCGGTTGAGCGCCTGGATGAGCGCGGCATCCACCACAGCGGCGTCAAGGACCGCGGCTTCATGGACTCGATCTACTTCCGTGACCCGCTCGGCCAGCTGATCGAGCTGGCCTGCTACCGCTTCGAACCGCCGTACGGGTTCACGCACGCTGAGGTGCTGCTGGAGGCGCACCTGATCCGCACGCAGCGCGGTGAGTACGCGATCGACCCGCTGCACCTTGCCGACGCGATCGAGCGCCTCGCGCACAGCCGCCGCTCGCTGAGCGCCGAGCGCGGTGCCAGGGACCCGTATCACCAGCCGCCCGCGGAGCCCTCCTGAGCGCCGGTGAGGACCGGGCGTGGCCATGCGGGCCACGCCCGGGTGAGGCCTCTCAGTCGCCCGCCAGCGCCGCGTCCAGCGACGGCTCGGCAGCCGCGGCGTCGCCCTCGGCGGGCACGCTGCGCCGCGCCAGCAGGTAGTAGATCCCGCCGCCGAACAGCGCGCCCATGAAGAGGCTGAAGTCGGCGCCGCCGGTCGCGTTGGACAGCGGTGAGATCCAGGCCGGGTAGGCGTTCAGCCAGGAGGCGGCGGCCAGCATCCCGATCCCCTGCGCGATCAGGCCGGGGAGGTGGAAGCCGCCGCTGCGGAAGTAGATCCCGTGGCTGGTGGCCTGCAGCGCCGCGGATGAGTAGCGCCCGCGGCGCAGGAAGTAATCCACCAGGTAGATCGCCACCCACGGGGCGATCCAGATCAGCATGAACAGCACGAAGTCACTGACGAAGGTGTCAAAGCTCTGGTCAAAGACCGTCCAGGCGGTCAGCGCCGCCGCAATCACGGTGTCGATCAGCACGCACTGCCAGCGCTTGATCCGCGGGATGATCGCCTGCAGCGTGAGCCCGGAGGTGTAGAGGTCCAGTGAGTTGATCGCGAACACCTGCAGGATCGCGCAGATCAGGAACGGCCAGGCGAACCAGCCGGCGAAGGCCTGCGTGATCGTGGTTGCGCCCGAGGCTCCCGGGAAGCGCGTGCCCACGGCCGCGCCCAGCAGCAGCAGCAGCGTGGTGGGGATGAAGCCGCCCAGCGCCACCGACCAGACGATCGCGCGCTCACTGGAGTCCCTGGGCAGGTAGCGGGAGAAGTCGTTGGCGTTCATCGGCCAGCCGTAGCCGCCCGCGGAGAGCACGAACGCCAGGCCGGCCATCATCTGCGCCCAGGTGGCGTTGTGCCCGGCGCCCAGGTGCGCCTTGCCGAGCGTCAGCGCGGCCAGCAGCACGAACAGGATCACGAACGGGATCACCAGCACGCGCAGGACCCGCAGCATCGTGCCGTGGCCAAACAGCGGCAGCAGCAGCTGCACGCAGGCGGCCGCCACGATCAGCCCGACCTTCAGCGCCGTCGAGGAGTGCACGCCGGCCTTCTCGAACAGCGCCAGCCCGGCAGCCACCACGATCGCCAGCCCGAGGATCTCATAGCCGACCTGCGTCACCCAGTTGAAGACCGCGACGATCCGCGCGCCGTGCGGGCCGAACGGGGCGCGGTTGATCGTGAACGCGGCGGTGCCGGCCTTGGGCCCCTGCAGCGATCCCAGCCCGGCAATCACGTAGGAGAGGTTGCCGACCAGGATCACGATCGCCGCCTGCCAGAAGCGCAGGCCGAAGCCGACTATCAGGATCGCGCCGTAGGTGACGTACTCCACGTTGAACAGCGCTCCCGCCCACATCCACGCGAGGTCGGTCGGTTTGCCGCGGCGTTCGGCCAGGGGGATGTAGTCGATCCCGCGTGACTCGAACGCTGGTTCCTGTGCGATCGAGCCGCCGGCTTGTGGTGGTTGTGGTTGCGCTGCGAGCGTGGCGCCCACGCCTGCCCTCCTTTGACGAGCGTCCGTTGCAGTGCCCGGCGGGCACCTGCCAACAGTCTCATGTCGGGCGCGGCGGCGCCATGGCCAGACGGCCGCTGCGGGCGACGGATATCTGCGCAACTTGCGGACTGCGCCGCTGCGGCGGCGCCTATGCTGGGCGGCACCGGCCCGCAGGCGGCTCCGGGACCGGGCGCGGGCGCACCGGCGACGGCCCGCAGGCGGCTCCGGCGCCGGCCTGCCAGACGGCACCGGCAACGGCCCCAGCGCGGAGGTGTGACCCGGTGATGACGCAGACGGCGGCCGAGGCCGACATTCCCACCGCGGTGATCGCCACCGGCGGCACGATTGCGATGCTCGCCGACCCCGCCTCGGGAGTGCGGCGCCCGACGCTCAGCGGGGCGACGCTGGCGGCGGCGATCCGCGGGCTCGAGGTCCCGCTCGCGCACTTTCAGCCGTACGCGATCGGCAGTGAGGACGCCACCTTCGCGCACTGGCTGCAGCTTGCCCGGGAGATCGCGGCGGTGGCCGACGCGCACGCCGGGGTCGTGGTGATGCACGGCACCGACACGATGGAGGAGGCCGCGTACTTCATGGCGGAGTGCCTGCCCGACGCGCCGATCTCGTTCTGCGGGGCGATGCGCCCGCCGGGGACCCTCGGCTACGACGGCGGGCGCAACCTGCTGGACGCGATTACGGTCGCGCGCAGCCCGCTGGCGCCGCGCCTGGGCACGGTGGTGGTGATGAACCACGAGGTGCTCCCGGCCTGGGACGTGATCAAGAGTGACTCGGTGGCGCTCAGCTCGTTCAGCACCCGTCACGGCACGCGGATCGCGACCGTGCATGACCGCCAGCTGCGGCCGCTCTCGCTGCCGCTGCGCTTCAACTGGCTCGGTGAGCTGCCGGCGGTCCTGCCGCGCGCCGACGCCGTGGCCTACGTGCGCCTGACCGGCAGCCCCGGGCCGCGGCGCTTCGCCGACGCGATCGCCGGCGCCGAGGGCGTGGTGGTGGAGGCGCTCGGCGCCGGCTCGGTGCCGGCGGCGGTGCGCGCGCAGCTGCTGGGCGCGGCGGCGCAGGTGCCGGTGGTGCTCAGCGGTCGCGCGCTCTCCGGCCCGCTGCAGGACGAGGAGTCATACCCCCATGCCTGGGATGACCTGCTGGGCGGCGGGGTCATCCTGGAGAAGCGCCTGGATGGCCCGCGGGCCCGCATCAGGCTCTCGCTGTGCCTCGCGCTGGGCAGGGAGTATCGGCCGCTGGAGGCGGACCTGATCTGATTCTTGCGTAGTTCAGTCGTGTTGTTGCATTGATCGCTCACTTCAGCTACGGTCCGGGGCATGGAGGAGACCCCGATCGTCGTGGCGCGCGGGCTCACCAAGATCTACCGCTCGCGTGACGGCGCCCCCGCCTTTCGGGCGGTCGACGGGATCGACTTCAGCTTCGGGCGCGGTGAGGCGTTCGGGTTCCTGGGACCCAACGGCGCCGGCAAGTCCTCGACCATGCGGATGCTCGCGGCGATCTCACCGGCAAGCGGCGGCTCGCTGGAGGTGCTGGGCATGGATCCCGCGCTGGACGGCCCACGGATCCGCGCCCGGATCGGGGTAGTGCCACAGGATGACTGCCTTGACCGCGAGCTCAGCGTGCGCGAGAACATCCTCGTCTACGGCCGCTACTTTGGGCTGCGACGCGATCTGATCCGTGAGCGGCTGGGGGAGCTGCTGGCCTTCGCGCAGCTCGAGGAGAAGGCCGACGCCCAGGTGGAGGTGCTCTCCGGCGGCATGCGCCGGCGCCTGACCATCGCCCGCTCACTGATCAACCGCCCGGAGATCCTGCTGCTCGACGAGCCCACCACCGGCCTTGACCCGCAGGCGCGCCACATCCTCTGGGACCGGCTCTACAGGCTCAAGCAGGACGGCGTGACGCTGATCATCACGACCCACTACATGGACGAGGCTGAGCAGCTCTGTGACCGCCTGGCGGTGATGGACGGCGGGCGGATCGTCGCGGAGGGCTCGCCGCGTGCGCTGATCGAGGCGCACGTCACCCGCGAGGTGCTGGAGCTGCGCTTCTCCGTCGACGCCCACGCGGCGGTGGCGGAGCGGCTGCGTGATCGGCGCCTGGGTGAGCGCGTGGAGCTGCTGCCGGATCGCGTCGTGGTCTACGCGCACGACGGCGAGGCGGCGCTTGCGCAGGTGCACGCGGCGCAGCTCTCGCCGATCACCGCGCTGGTGCGGCGGGCCACGCTCGAGGACGTCTTCCTGAAGCTCACCGGCCGCTCGCTGATCGACTGATGCCGCGCGCCTGGCCCGTGTTCGTCTACTGGCTGTCGCTCTACCGGCGCACGTGGCGCGCGACGATCGTGATCAGCGTGGCCAACCCGGTGCTCTTCCTGCTGGGGATCGGCGTCGGCCTGGGGCACCTCGTCAACCACGGCCACGCCGCGACGCTGGGCGGCGTTTCCTACAGCGCCTTCTTCGCCCCCGGCCTGCTGGCCGCCTCAGCGATGCAGACCGGTTACATCGAGGGCGCCGGGCGCGTGTTTGCCGCCGCCGGCTGGGCCGGCTCCTATCGGGCAGCGGCGACGACGCCGCTGGAGCCGGGCGAGATCATGGCCGGCCACATGCTCTACATGGGCTTCCGCGTGCTCAGCTCCTGCGCCGTGTTCGTGGCGGTGATGGCGATCTTCGGTGTCTCCGCCGGCTGGTGGGTGCTGGCGACGCTGCCGGCGGCGCTGATCACGGGCCTGGCATTCGCGATCCCGGCGGCCGCCTGGGTGATCACGCAGCGCTCGATGGCGCGCCTGCAGACGCTGTTTCGCTTCCTGCTGATGCCGATGTACATGTTCTCGGGCACGTTCTTCGCGCTCGGGCAGCTGCCCGGAGGCTTGCGGCTGCTGGCCTCCGCGCTGCCGCTCGCCCAGGGGGTGGCGCTGTGCCGCTCACTGAGCCTCGGCAGGGCCTCGCTGCCGGCGGTGGCCGGCCACAGCGCGTACCTGCTGGCGCTGATCCTCGCCGGGATCCTGATTGCGCGCGTGACCTACCGGCGGCGGTTGCACCCGTGAGCGCGGGCGGCTGGGCGCCGCGGCGCACGCTGAGCCTGGTGGAGCGCAACGCGCGGATCTTCCGGCGCTCGCTCACGGCCGTGCTCGCGAGTCTCGTGGAGCCGACCATGTACCTGCTGTCTGTCGGGTTCGGCGTCGGCGCGCTGGTCGGCAGGGTGGCCGGCGTTGAGGTCCGCTACGCCGCCTACGTGGCGCCGGCGATCCTCGCCACCGCGGCGATGAACGCCGCCTTCAACCAGACGAGCTTCGCGGTCTTCTCGCGCATGAGGAACGAGCGCAGCTACGACGCGATCGTGCCGACGCCGCTGTCGGTCGCCGACATCGCGCTGGGTGAGGTGATCAGCGCCGTGTTCTGGGGGCTGTTTGCGGCTGTTGGATTCGTGCTGGTGATGGCGCTGCTGGGCCTGATCGTCTCACCCGGGGTGCTGCTCGCAATCCCCGGCGCGCTGCTGGTCGGCTTCGCCTTCGCCGCCGGCGGCCTGGCCGTGACCACCTACCTGCGTGACTGGTCTGACTTCCAGCTGATCCAGCTGGTGATGCTGCCGATGTTCCTGTTCGCCACGACCTTCTACCCGGTGAGCGTCTATCCGGGCTGGCTGCGTCCGCTGGTGGAGCTGCTGCCGCTCTACCAGAGCATCCAGCTGCTGCGCGAGCCGTCGCTGGGGGTCTTCAACTGGGGAGTGCTGGCGGCCGCCGGCTACCTGATGCTGTTCGGGGCGCTGGCCTTGGCACTGGCCACACGCCGGCTCACGCGTCAGCTGCTGGCGTAGGCGCGCTTGCCGGATCGGGGCGGGCCGCCCGCAGACCCGGCAAGCGCTTGCAAGAGCTGTCATAGAATTGCAGCATGTCGCGCAAACTTGCGGACGTCGCGAAGCAGGCTGGGGTCAGCGAGGCCACGGTGAGTCGCGTGCTCAACGGCCGTCCGGGGATCTCCGAGGCGACCCGCGCGGCGGTGCTGACGGCACTGGACGTGATCGGCTACGAGCGCCCCACGCACCTGCGCGTGCGGCGCGCACGGATGGTCGGGCTGATCGTGCCGGAGCTTCAGAACCCGGTCTTCCCGGCGCTCGCCGAGGTTGTGGCGGGGGCGCTGGCGCAGCGCGGCTTCAACGCGGTGCTGTGCACGCGCACCGGCAGCATGTCGGAGGCGGAGTACGTGGAGATGCTGCTGGAGCGTCAGGTCTCCGGGATGATCTTCGCCGGCGGCCAGTACGCCGAGGCCGACGCCCCGCACGAGCATTACATGCGGCTGCTGGAGCTGCGCCTGCCGGTGGTGCTGGTCAACGCGGCCGCTGAGCACCTGGACTTCCCGCGCGTGTCGACCGATGACGCCGTTGCCATGGAGCAGGCCCACGCGCACCTCGCATACCTGGGGCACGAGCGCATCGGCCTGATCCTCGGGCCGCCTGATCACGTGCCCTCGGCCCGCAGGCTGGCCGCGTTTGAGCGGATCTCAAAGCAGGCCACGCCTGAGCTGGTGGAGCGCACGCGCTTCTCACTGGAGGGTGGCCACGCCGCCGCCTCGCGCCTGATCCAGCGCGGTGTCACCGGGATCATCTGCGGCAGCGACCCGTTGGCGCTCGGCGCGATCCGCGCGGCGCGGCGGGCGGGGCTGACGGTACCCACCGACCTCTCGGTGATCGGTTACGACGACTCGACCTTCATGAGCTGCACCGACCCGCCGCTGACCACGGTGCGCCAGCCGATCGACGCGATCGGCCGCGCCGCGGTGGAGATGCTGGCCGGCCAGATAGAGGGCGCGCCGGTCTCCGCAGACGAGCTCTTCTTTGAGCCCGAGGTGGTTGCTCGCGGCTCCACGGCCAACGTGCCGACCCGCTGAGCTGAGCGGCCCCTGCGGCGCGCTTGCCGCCTGGCCCGCTTCCCGCCTGGCGCGCTTGCCGCCTGGCGCGCTTCCCGCCTGGCGCGCTTGCCGCCTGGCGAGCTTCCCGTCCCGCCGCGTCCCGTCCCGCCCCCAACCGGGGGACCGGGCTCAGCGTCCCTGGCTCCGCCGCCCCCTGACGCCCAACCCCTGACGCTCAACCCACCGCCCCTGACGCTCAACCCTGACGCTCAAACACCGTGGGTCGCGATCGCGCCGCAGTGATACCGCCCGAATGTCTTGCGTCGGCTTGTACGAAAAATGCAGACTTGCGTTCGACTCTTGCAATTGATTGTCGGGCATGCCATATTCCCCGCCATGAGGGAGACGGAGATGCCGAACACGGCTGCGCCCACGCCTGAGGCGGGGCTCGCCACCAGCGATGGACTCGACCGCGCGTGGTGGCGTGACGCGGTCGTCTACCAGGTGTACGTACGCAGCTTTGCCGACGCCAACGGCGACGGGATCGGGGATCTGGCGGGCGTGCGCGCCCACCTCCCCTACCTGGCGCGGCTGGGGGTCGACGCGCTCTGGTTCAACCCCTGGTACCCGTCCCCACTGGCCGACGCCGGCTATGACATCGCGGACTACCGCTCGATCGACCCGCAGTTCGGCACGCTCTGGGAGGCTGAGCAGCTGATCGCGGAGGCGCGGGAGCTGGGGATCCGGACGATCATCGACGTCGTCCCGAACCACATCTCCAGCGAGCACCCCTGGTTCCGTGAGGCGCTGGCCGCGGCGCCGGGTTCACCGGCCAGGGAGCGCTTCTGGTTTCGCCCCGGACGCGGTGAGCACGGGGAGCTCGCGCCCAACGGCTGGCAGTCGATCTTCGGTGGCTGCGCCTGGACGCGCGTGCCCGACGGGGAGTGGTACCTGCATCTCTTCGCCCCCGGTCAGCCAGACCTCAACTGGCAGCACCCCGAGGTCTGGGCTGAGCACGAGGACATCCTGCGCTTCTGGTTTGAGCGCGGCGTCGCCGGCGTGCGGATCGACTCCGCGGCGCTGCTGGTCAAGGACCCGGAACTCTCCGAGGAGCCGCTTGACCCCGCTCCCGGCCAGCACCCCTTCACCGACCGTGATGAGCTGCACGACATCTACCGGCGCTGGCGGGCGATCGCTGACAGCTACGCCGAGCCCAGGGTGCTGGTGGGCGAGGTCTGGCTGCCCGACGCGGAGCGCTTCGCCCGTTACCTGCGCCACGACGAGCTGCACACGGCCTTCAACTTCGACTTCCTGGCCTGTCCCTGGGAGCCGGGACCGATGCGCAGCTCAATCGAGGTTGCGCTGGCCGCGCACGCACCGGTCGACGCCCCCACCACCTGGGTGCTCTCAAACCACGACGTCACGCGCCCGGTCACCCGCTACGGACGCGAGGACACGCGCTTCTCGTTTGAGGCCAAGCGTGAGGGCACCCCCACTGATCTGGCCCGCGGCGAGCGCCGCGCGCGGGCGGCGGCGCTGCTGGCGATGGCGCTTCCCGGCTCGATGTACATCTACCAGGGTGAGGAGCTGGGGCTCCCGGAGGCGGAGGCGATCCCCGCCGAGCGCCGCCAGGATCCGATGTGGCAGCGCTCAGGCGGGATTGATCCCGGCCGTGACGGCTGTCGGGTGCCGCTGCCGTGGTCAGGCGCCACGCCCCCCTACGGCTTCAGCCCCAACCAGCAGGCACCGCTGTGGCTGCCCCAGCCCGAGGACTGGGCAACGCTCGCGGTCGACGCGCAGGAGTCGAGTCCCGACTCGATGCTGAGTCTCTACCGCACCGGCCTGGCGGCGCGCCGCGCCGCGCCCTGGGGCGAAGCGAGCCTGCGCTGGCTGGACCATGGTGATCAGGTGATCGCCTTCGCCCGCGGGGAGCGCTTCAGCTGCATCGTCAACTTCGGCTCGGAACCGGTGGCACTGCCAGCTGGCGCCGAGGTCCTGGTGAGCAGCGCCGAGCTGATCGGCGCCACGGTCGGTCAGGACACAACGGTCTGGCTCGTTCAGGCCGAACCACAGAACGGTCTCGACGGCGAGTCGAGCCAGTCGTAAAACAGTACCCCCACAGGGGAAGGAGAGAGAGGGCAATGCAATTGCACAACAGGGCGCGGCGGTCCATTCGCATGGGCTCAGCCGTCCTCGCCGCGAGCCTCGTGGCCGCGGCAACCGGCGTGGCATCCACGGCGGCGGCCAGCACGCCGACCGTCAGCATCAGCGTCGCGTCGCTGATTCCCGGGAGCACCAAGGCGGCGGTCGCCGAGTTCAACGCGCAGGTCAAGGAGTTCGAGAAGTCCAACCCGGGGATCAAGGTCAGCTCGGTTCAGTACCAGTGGACGGGCCCGACGTTCGCGGCCAAGCTGGCCGCGGGCACGCTGCCGACGGTCTTCACCGTGCCGTTCACCGACGGGCGCTCGCTGGGTGAGAACGGGCAGCTGGCCAACCTCACCACCTACGCCAAGGCGCTGCCCTATTGGAACAAGTTCAACCCGGCGGTGATCGCCGAGGGGATCGACGCCAAGCACCAGGTGATCGCGATTCCGACAGCCGCCTACGCGCAGGCGCTCAGCTACAACCGCCAGCTCTTCCAGCAGGCCGGCCTCAACCCCAACGATCCGCCCAAGACCTGGGCGCAGCTGGAGTCCGACGCCAAGCAGATCTCGCAGAAGACGGGCATGGCCGGTTACGCGGAGATGGGCGCCAGCGACAACACCGCCGGCTGGATCCTGACGACCCTCGACTATGCGCTGGGTGGGCGCATGGAGCAGGGGATCGGCACCAAGGCCCGGGCGACGCTCGCCAACCCACAGGCCGTGCAGGCGCTGAACATGCTGCACAACATGCGCTGGAACGACAACTCGATGGGCTCTGACTTCAACTACGGCTGGAGCACGATCAACCAGGCCTTCGCCGCGGGCCAGGTGGGGATGTTCATCAGCGGCTCCGACGTCTACACCAACATGGTGCAGTCCTACAACATCAACCCGAAGATCTACGGCCTGGCGCCCATCCCGCTGGCCAACAACAAGAACGCCGGCGTGCTCGGCGGCGGCACGCTGGCGGCGGTCAGCCCGAGGGCGAGCGCCGCGCAGATCGCGGCGGCGATGAAGTGGATCAACTTCTATTACATGGAGCCGTTGATCAACAAGACGCAGGCGATCCGCAACGCCAGGACGCTGGTGGCCTCCAAGCAGCCCGTCGGCGTGCCGGCGCTGCCGATCTTCAACGAGGCTCAGTACAAGCTCGCCAACAGCTGGATCAAGAAGTACATCAACGTCCCGCTCAAGCAGATGCAGCCGTTCCTCAACGGCGTCTTCAAGCAGAGGCTGATCCCGGAACCGGAGGCCTCGACACAGTACGTCTACGGCACGCTGGATCCGGTGGTGCAGTCGGTCTTCACCGACCAGGCCGCCAATCCGGCGAGCCTGCTGCGCGCCGCGAACCCCACGGCGCAGTCCGGCATCCAGGCGGGCAAGTAGTCCCGGCTGACGATCGGCGGGTTGCCGCGCAGGCGCGCGGCAACCCGCCATCAGCCCTCGCGCAAACGCCAGAATGTCGACGGTTCAACCCATGGCACCGGAGCTCGAGCAGACGGACAGCACGTTCACGGCCGCGACGATCTCCGCCACGCGGCCGGCGCGAGCGCGGCGCACGCCGCTCACCTGGCTGCGAGCCGGCGGGATCTCTCGCCTGCTCTTCCTCGCGCCGCTGATCCTGGTCTTCGGGGCCTTCTCCTGGTACCCGATCGTGCGGCTCGTGCTGATGTCCTTCCAGCAGACCAACCTCGTGCAGCCGGCCACGTGGGTGGGTCTGCAGAACTTCAGCGAGGTGATCCACGACCCGCTCTTCCCGATCGCGGTCCGCAACACGCTTGAGTTCGCCGGGCTGGCGCTGGTCTTCGGCTACCCGATCCCGCTGATCGCCGCAGTGCTGATCAGCGAGGTGCGCAGGCGCCGCGGGCTCTACAGCGCGCTGGTGTACCTCCCGGTGGTGATCCCGCCGGTGGTGGCGGTGCTGCTCTGGAAGTTCTTCTACGACGCCGCGCCGACGGGCGTCTTCAACACGATCCTCGGCTGGGTCGGGATCGCTCCCCAACAGTGGATCCAGTCCCAGGGCCAGGCGATGCCGTCGCTGGTGCTCGAGTCGACCTGGGCCAACGCCGGGGGCACGGTGATCATCTACCTGGCTGCCCTGACCGGCGTCAACCCGGAGCTCTATGAGGCCGCGTCGGTTGACGGCGCGGGCCTCTGGAAGAAGCTCTGGCACGTGACGTTGCCGCAGATGCGCACGGTGATGCTGGTGACGATGATCCTGCAGATCATCGGCACCGCCCAGGTGTTCCTGGAGCCTTACCTGTTCACGCAGGGCGGCCCTGCCAACTCCACGCTCACGGTGATGCTCTTGATCTACAACTACGCGTTCGGCAACTCGCTGGGCGCCTCCTACGGTGAGGCCGCCGCGCTCAGCCTGATGTTGGTTGCGTTTCTCGCGGCCTTCTCACTGATCTACCTGCGCGCGACGCGCGCCTGGAGCAGCGAATGACGTCCTTGCGGATCCGGCGTGGCGGGCGCGCGCCCGTGCCAGAGGCCACCCAGGGGCTCGTGCTGCACTCCGACTGGCAGCGGCCGAGCGTCAGGTGGGGCCTGGGTGGCGCGCAGCTGCTGCTGCTCGTGCTGCTCGTGGTCGGCGGGTTGGGTCCGATCCTGTGGCTGGCCAAGTCCGCCATCACCCCCACGCAGGACACGCTGATCAAGCCGATAGCCGTCTTTCCGCACGGTGTCGACCTCAGCAACCTCTCCAATGCGTGGACGCAGGTGGACGTGGGGCGCTACCTGCTGAACACGATTGAGATCGCCGCCGGCTCCTGGCTCTCGCAGATCATCGTCTCAACCACCGGCGCCTACGCGCTCTCGGTGCTGCGCCCCAAATGGGGCTCGCTGATCATGGGTGCGCTGCTGACGACGCTGTTCGTGCCGTCGGTGGTGCTGCTCGTGCCGCTGTACATAGAGGTCGTGCATCCCCCGCTGATCGGTGGCTCGTATGTCAACAGCTACTGGGCGATCTGGCTCCCGGCCGGGGCCAGCGCCTTCAACGTGGTGCTGATGAAACGCTTCTTTGACAACCTTCCGCGGGAGATCTTCGAGGCGGCGAGGATCGACGGCGCAGGTCCGCTGCGGCTCTTCATCTCCGTGGTGCTGCCGATGTCGAAGCCGATCCTCGGCGTCGTCTCGATCTTTGCGGTGCTCGCCTCCTGGAAGGACTTCCTGTGGCCGCTGCTGGTGCTCACGGACGCCAGCAAGCAGCCGCTGTCCGTCCGCCTGCCGACGATCCAGGGGCAGACGGACCTCGGCGTGTTCCTTGCGGCGATGTTGATCGCCTGCCTCGTGCCGATCGTCGGCTTCCTGGTCTTCCAGCGGTCGTTCCTGCGCGGCAGCGGGCTCGGCGGCGCACTCAAGGGGTGATTTTCTGATGGCTGCCATCCGATTCAACGGTGTCTCCAAGGTCTACGCTGATGGCACCTGCGCGGTTGAGGCGCTTGACCTGGAGATCGGCGAGGGGGAGTTCATGGTCTTTGTCGGGCCCTCCGGCTGCGGCAAGACCACGGCGCTGCGGATGGTCGCGGGGCTGGAGCAGATCAGTGGCGGGGAGATCCTGATCGGCGAGCGTGCCGTCAACGACGTCTCGCCCAAGGATCGGGACATCGCGATGGTCTTTCAGAACTACGCGCTGTACCCGCACATGACGGTCGCCCAGAACCTCGCCTTTGGTCTGAAGCTGCGGAGCCTCGGCAGGGCGGAGATCGACCGGCGGGTGCGCGACGCCGCCGCCGCGCTGGATCTGCAGGATCACCTCGAGCGCAAGCCCAAGGCGCTCTCCGGCGGGCAGCGCCAGCGGGTCGCGCTGGGGCGCGCGATCGTGCGTGAGCCGGCGGCCTTCCTGATGGATGAGCCGCTCTCGAACCTCGACGCGGCGCTGCGCGTGCAGACCCGCGCTGAGATCCTGGGGTTGCAGAAGCGCCTGGGCACGACAACCATCTACGTCACCCATGACCAGGTTGAGGCGATGACCATGGGCGATCGCATCGCCGTGATGCGCCGCGGTGTGCTGCAGCAGCTGGGAACCCCTGAGGAGCTCTACACCCGTCCCGCCAACACCTTCGTCGCGACCTTCATCGGCTCCCCGGCGATGAACGTCCTGCCTGCGGCGGCGCTGGGCATCGGTCCGGACTCACTGCTCGCCGGCTTCCGCCCGGAGCATGTTGCACTCGGGCCCGCGGCGGATGGCCACTTCAGCTTCGAGGCGACGGTGGAGGTGGTGGAGTACCTCGGGGACGAGCGGATCGCGCACCTGCGCCTCGGCGAGCGCCCGCTGGTGGCCAAGCTCGCGGTCGAGCAGCAGCTCGAGCGCGGCAGCACTGCGACCTTCTCCGTCGCCCCCCGCAGCACGATCTTCTTCGACGCGCGCACCGGCGCCGCCAGCGGCGCGCCCGTCTGAGAGCCCCGCCGCCGCCCCCCCCGCAACCCTCCCTGAGCGCCTCGCCCGCCGCATACAATGGGCTTCCCCGCCCCCATGGTCTAGTGGTTAGGACGCCTGCCTTTCACGCAGGAGATCGCCGGTTCGAGCCCGGCTGGGGGTACTTCAGGTTTGAACTTCGACGGTTGGCTCCAAGCAACGGGAGGGTTGCCAAACCTCGCTTGGTCCTGGCGTGTTGGGTGCCGTCACGACGGTGGGTAGCCTGGTTTGTGTGTCCAGCACAGCGATCAGCGACCGTACCGCTGCTCGGGACGAGGTTCTCAAGCTCCGCGGTCAGCTACGTGATTTGGCAGTTGCGGAGCATCTGCCGGACGCGCGCGTCGATCGGGCGGGCACGGTGATCTTGCATTCTGAGACGGACGGGTATGGGCCGCTACGCCGCTTTGCGACCGCGGCGTCGAGGCTGGTCGGGGTGTGGGTCAACGTGATCACCGATGATGTGCCTGCGGCTGAGGTGCGGTCCGAATCTCTGTGAGCGGAACGCTGGATGACCTGATAGAGGTCCTTTAGACGATCAGAACCTTGGCCGACGAGGGTAAGTCGGCGTTTGATGCGGACCGTCGGCAGCGTCGCTCGATCGAGCGGTTGTGGATCTTTGCGGGCAACCTGGCTGAGCGTCACTGTCGCGAGGAAGACATCGGAGATGGTGTCGACCCGTGGGCTGAGTTGATCGCGATTCGCAACGTCTATGCGCGTTACACGCCACAGGCGATCAACTACGAGCGCGTCTGGACCGAAACCATCAAGGACGTGGAGCGAATGACGATTGCGGTCGTGGGACGGTTACCGGGCGCTGCGTCGCGGAATCCCCAACTTTCCTGACCGGGGCAGCGCGGCTCTCATTGATGTTCGGTGTCTGGCCTGTGGCGGAGGGGTGAGGCGAGAAGCCAGGCTGGGGAGAGCGTGATCCCGGCAGCAGCGATTCAGCTCGCCTCGCGGTTGGAGAGATAGTTGCCCAGCGTGCCACCGAGGAGACCGCCGGTTGGGAGGGTGACCCACAGGAGGAAGCGGATCGTTGCGTTGACGCGGCCGAGGATCTCGGGTGGGCAGAGCAGTTGGCGGTAGGCGGTCTGGTTGATGTTGTAGACGAGCGCGCCGCAGTTGACGATGAACAGCAACCACCGTGATCGTCGACCGTAGACGGTGGCCGCCGTCAGCGAGTTCGGAGCGTCCGCGAGGCCCGCGTCGACCGTATCCGGCTGGTCCTGCGTTTGCGGCAAGGCAGGGGATGCGCCGCCGCTTCCAGGAGCATGGTCGCCGGTGTCGGCTCGACGTGCGCAGGTTTGGCGAGGAGCAGGGAATATCAGACGAGGCGGTGCTGGTTGCGCTCTTGTGTGGCGCCAGGGGCGGGCGGGCGGGCGCTGCGAGCCGGTCCGGTCGCGGGGTCAGCGCTGCGACAATTCGGGCATGACGCGGGCTGAGTTGCATGAGATGGTTGACCGTCTGCCCGATGAGGCTGTCGATGGTGCAGCGGTGCTGCTGGAGGAGATCACGGCCGGCCGGATCGATGCTGACCAGGCCTGGTTCTGGACGCGTGAGTGGCAGACGAAGGAACGCGAAGCTGACGCAGACCGTCTCGCCGGCCGCACAACTGGCCATGACAGTGATGAGGAGTTGCTGGCGGCGCTGGACGCGCGAACCAAGCCGCTCGATGCCGACGCGTGAGGTGCTCGCGTCGTTCTGGCGCGATTGGGACCGGTTGACGCCGCCGCAGCAGCGCGCTCTCCGTGCTGCCTCCGTGATTTCATCGCCGATCTCAACGCTGACGATCAGGCCTTCAGCCCGGCGCTGAGGGTGAAGCGTGTCCAGGGGCATCCGCGGGTCTGGGAGCTGACCTGGGCACCGGACGGCCGTGCGACATTTGAGTACGGCGCGGAAGTTCGGTCTGGTGAGCCGCACGTGATCTGGCGGCGGGTCGGACCCCACTCCATCTTCCGCCGGCCCTGAGCGACAGTGCCCGCGATTGTCGCCGCAGGCGACGCACCTCATCCGCGATCGGGGAATCGGCTGAGCTACGGATCCGTGGCGGAGCGCCTGTGCCCGGTCGGCGCCGCGTTCCACGGGCGCGATCGTCGCGGTCTCTGCTTGCCATCAACGGTCCGGCACCGCTCGGTGACCATCGCCTGGCATGACCCTGGGGGAGAAAGTCGTTCCCACGCCGCATTTCTCCCCCAGGGTGGAGCAGTTCAGCTCCAGGCGCGCCGGTCAGACCCACGCGCGCCGGGCAGACCCACGCGCGCCGGGCAGACCCACGCGCGCCGGGCAGACCCACGCGCGCCGGGGCGATGCGCCGCCAGGCGCTGAGCAT
>JAJZDA010000061.1 GCA_021851525.1 Actinomycetes bacterium
CGCGGGGCGGCCCGCCGACCGCGCGCCGCGGCGGGGCATCGCCAGGCCTGTTACCTCGCGGTCTCGCATGGGTTACGCGCCCGTAACAGCAGCTGTTAGGGTGCGCAGATGCTCGAGCGCGAACGCGTACGCCAGATCCGGGATCAGCTGGGCCACCGTTCCTGGCATGAGCTGGCGCTCGAGGAGCTGGCCCGCTCCGCCGGGCTCTCGCGGATGACCCTGCACCGGCGCGGGATCAGTCGCGAGCACATCCTCGGGGCGCTGGCGGAGCTGCTGGAGAGCGAGTACCGGCAGGCGGCGCTGCCTGCGCTCAGCGCGATCAGCCCGGCACCGCAGCGGCTGGAGCTGGCGCTGAGCTCGATCTGCGAGATAGACGAGCGCTACCTGGGGCTGATGGACGCTCTGCACAACCAGCTGCCCGCGATCTACCACGAGCCCGGAGAGGGCGAGGTGCTGACCCGCGGCCCGTTCATCGACGCGCTCAAGCGGATCATCCAGGACGGCCTCAACGAGGGCTCGCTGCAGGTCCACGGCGACCTCGGGGAGAGCGCCACGCTGCTGCTCAACGCGACCAGCTGGACCTATCGTGAGATGCGCACCGGGCACCGCTGGCCACCGGAGAAGGCGCGCGCGCAGGTGGTCAGGCTGCTGGTGGCGGGGATGTGCGTGTGAGCGCCGCCTCGGTCGCGGTGCCCGTGCGCGTGGATGCCCGCTCGATGAGCAGGCTGTCGGTGGCCCATGCGCTCACCGACATGTGCCAGGGAGCGGTCCCGGCGCTGCTGCCGACGCTGATCGCCGAGCGTGGTCTGAACCTCGCCTCAGCCGCATCGCTGGTCTCGATCACCTCGATCGGCTCCGCGGTCGTGCAGCCGCTCTTCGGGATCTGGGCCGACCGCATCTCCGCGCCGCTGCTGGCACCGCTGGGCGTCGCCCTGGCCGGGCTCGGGCTCGGCGCCGTCGGCTTCTGCCACAGCTACCTGGCGCTGGCGCTCGCGGTGGCGCTCAGCGGCATGGGGGTCGCGCTGTTTCACCCCGAGGCGGCGCGCATGGCCAACATGGTCGGGGGTGGCAGCGTGCGCGGCATGAGCTACTTCTCAGTGGGCGGCAACACCGGCTTTGCGATCGGGCCGCTGGTGGTGCTGCTGGTGCTGTCGCTGGGCGGGATCTCCGCGACGCCGCTGCTGGCCGTTCCCGGCCTGCTGATCGCGGTTGTGCTGGTGGTCGACATAGAACGCCTCAAGGGTCACATCGCCCGCGCCCATGCGCGCACCGCGGCGGCGGCCGCGGAGCCCGAGCAGTGGGGTCCGTTCGTGCGCCTGGTGGGCGCTGCCGTGGCCCGCACCGCACCGTTCTTTGCGCTGATGGCGTTCATCCCGATCTACGCCGTGCGGCAGCTCGGCGCGAGCCATGCGCTGGGCAGCCTGGCGCTGACGATGATGCTGATGTGCGGCGCCTGCGGGACGCTGATCGGCAGCCGCTGCGCCGACCGCTTCGGCAAGCGCCTGGTGCTGGTCTGGGCGATGCTGCCGCTGACGCTCCTGTTGCTGCTGCTTCCGCATCTGGCGCTGCTGCCGATGCTGGCGACGCTCTGCCTTGTCGGCTTTGCGATCGACGCCCCGTTCGCCACGACCGTGGTGCTGGGACAGCAGTACCTCCCAGGGCGCCGGGGGCTGGCCTCGGGGATCACGCTCGGGCTGGCGATCGGCGCCGGTGGCCTGGTGGCCACCGTCCTGGGCGTGATCGCCGACGCGATTGGGATTCACGACATGCTGATGCTGCTGCCCGTGTTCAGCGCGCTGGCGCTGGCGCTGGTGGCGACGCTGCCGGACCCGCGAGGGTGAGGCGCCCAGGCGAGGCTGCCGGCCCCGCGAGGGTGAGGCGCCCAGGCGGGCGCCTCACCCTCGAGCGGTGAGCCAGGCTCAGATCGGGTACTGACGCGGCTCGTCCTGGACGGAGATCCAGCGCAGCTCGGTGAACTCCTCCGCCGCCCACTCCCCGCCGAAGCGTCCCCAGCCGCTGGCCTTCACGCCCCCGAAGGGAACCTGCGGCTCGTCGTGGACGGTCGCGTCGTTGATGTGGCAGATGCCGCTCTGGATCTGGGAGGCGACCTGCTCGGCCTGCTCGATGTTGCGCGAGAAGACCGAGGCGGAGAGCCCGTACTCCGTGTCATTGGCGACACGGACCGCCTCCTCGGCTCCATCCACCTCGATGATCGAGACCGATGGTCCAAAGGACTCCTCGCGGTAGATGCGCATCTCCGGGGTCACGCCGCGCAGCACGGTCGGCGGATAGACAAGGCCCTCAGGCTCGCCGCCGGTGAGCCTGCGAGCGCCCTTGGCGACCGCGTCGTCGACCAGCGCGGAGACGCGCTCCAGCGCGCCCCGGTTGATCAGCGGGCCGATCTGGGTGGCGGGGTCGCGCGGATCGCCGACGGTCAATGCCGCCGCCCGCTGCGCGAGCTTGGCCGAGAACTCGTCGGCCACGGAGCGGTCGACCACGATCCGCTCGGTTGACATGCAGATCTGACCCTGGTGCATGAACGCGCCGAAGTTGGCGGCGGCCGCCGCGGCGTCCAGGTCGGCGTCCGCCAGCACCACGAACGGGGCCTTGCCGCCGAGCTCCAGGACCACCCGCTTCAGGTACCTGCCGGCCTTCTCCGCGATGATCCGCCCGACGTGGCTGGAGCCCGTGAAGTTCACGCGCCGCGTGGCCGGGTGGGCGATCAGCGCCTCCACCACCTCGGCGGCGTCTGGCACCGCGTTGGTCAGCAGGTTGACCACCCCGGCCGGGGCACCGGCCTCGTGCAGGCACTCGACGATCGCGCCGTGTGTGCGGGGCGAGAGCTCCGAGGCCTTCATCACCACGGTGTTGCCGTACGCCAGCGGGGCGGCGATCGCGCGCGTGCCGAGGATCACCGGTGCGTTCCAGGGCGCGATGCCGACGACCACGCCGACCGGGGTGCGCACCGCCCGCATGCGCTTGCCGGGGATGTGCGAGTGAATCTCCTGGTTGTGCACGGCCTGGGCGTGCACGCCGGCTTCACGCAGCATCCCGGTCGCCAGCATGATGTTGAACATCCCCCAGCCGAAGGTCCCGCCGGTCTCCTGCGCGACGATCGCGGCGATCTCCTCCTGGCGCGACTCCATGATCTCCGCCGCGCGGTCGAGGATCGCGCGACGCTGATCCAGCGTGGTCGCGGCCCACGCCGGGAACGCCGCGGCGGCGGCCTCCACCGCACGGTTGGCGTCCGCGACCGTGGCTGCGGCGGCGACCGACGCCACCTCATCCGTATACGGGTTGTGGACCTCAAACGTGGCCCCGCCGGAGGCGGGCGCCCAATCACCGCCGATCAGCAGCCGCTGCTCGGCAACTCCGGAAACGCTCATTGTCTCTCCCTCTTGACTACGTTCTAGGAACGCTGCATGGCCACGGAGCGCGGACGTTCCGGGTCGCTGCGGAATCCGCTGTCGATCGTAACCGCACCGCCGACCGCGCGCGAGACACAGGCGAGCATCGTCCTGCACTGCGCGCGCTGGGATTCGCTGAGGAAGACGTCGCGGTGGTCCAGCTCACCTTCGCAGGCCAGCACGCTGACCGCGCACAGGCCGCACTCTCCGCGCCGGCAATCCCACATCAGCTCCACGCCCTGCTCCGCCAGCGCGTCGAGCATCGTCGTCTCGCGCGCGACGACGAACTCAGCGCCATCGAGATCCGCGGCGCGCACGACGAACTCCTGGGGCGCAAAGCGCCCCCCTGACGCGAAGGTCTCAAAGCGCAGCCGGTCCGCGCGGCGCCCGGCCGCCAGCCAGGCCCGGGCAACCGCGTCGCGCATCCCCTGCGGCCCGCACAGGTAGAGCTCGGCGTCGGGATCGAGCGCGGCGATCCGCGCGGCCACCTCGATCCGCGTGCCCTCGGCGTCGACGAACAGCTCGAGGCGTTCTCCCAGCAGCTCACGCAGCTCATCGGCAAAGGCCAGCTGGGCGCGCGTGCGCGCGCTGTAGAGCAGGCGGAAGCTGCGGCCGTGGCGATGCAGCGCCTGAGCCATCCCGATCAGCGGGGTGATGCCGATCCCGCCGGCCACCAGCAGGTACTCCGGGCGTCCGTGAGCGAGCTCAAAGTGGCTCTTGGGCGCGGAGATCAGTGCCTCCTGTCCCGGGCTCAGCGCGCGCACCACGCGCGAGCCGCCGCGGCTGTCGGGCACCTGCTTGACGGCGATCCGGTAGGCCTGCCCGTCGGGCTCCCCGACCAGCGAGTATGAGCGGGTGTCGGGGATCCCCCCGATCGAGACGGCGATGTCGATGTGGCTGCCGGGCGGGTAGGGCGCCACCCCCGCGTCCGGCACCAGCTCGATCAGGCGCACATCCGGGGCGACGTCCACGACCCGCCGCACGGTCGCCCGCGCGAAGTACTCACCCGACACCGGCTGCCTCCGCGGCGTCGCCGCCGAGGCGGATCAGCGTCCCTCCGGGGAGCTTGTCCAGCGCATGCTCAGCGCGCAGCGCGTCATCGAGATTGGAGCGCGCGAGGCTGGCGTGCTCACGCGCGACAAGCTCGGCGCGGGCGCCGTCACGCAGCTCAATGGCCTCCAGCAGCTCACGGTGCTGCTGCTGGGCAAGCGCGACGGTCTCATACCAGCTGCCGCTGAGGTCGGTCTGGACGGCGATGAACGCACTGGGCGCCGCGAACGGGAGCGCCAGCGCGCGCTGGTAGGCGTCGCTCAGCGGGTCACTGCACGCGAGCCTGAAGAGCTCGTTGTGGAACCGCTCGTTGAGCTCGACATAGAGCCCGAAGTCATCCACCCCGGCACGGTCGGGGAGCAGCAGGCGGTCGATCTGCGCGGCCAACCCCACCAGCTCCGCCAGATCCGGCAGGCCCCCGTGACGCAGGGCCGCCAGACGTGCCGCGCTGCCCTCCAGCACACCCCGCAGGTCGATCGCATCGGCGACCTGCTGGATCGAGAAGGCACGCACCGCGAAGCCGCCGGCCGGCAGTGACTCGAGCAGGCCCTCGTGCTCCAGCTGGGCGAGCGAGAGCCGCAGCGGCGTGCGCGAGACGCCCAGACGCTGCACCAGGGCGAGCTCAGACAACCTGTCGCCGGCGACGAGCTCACCGTCGATGATCATCTGCCGCAACCCGAGCGTGGCGGCGAGTCCCTGTGAAATCGGACGTGGGCTCATCAGAGCTTGATACCAAGACGTTCGGCGTCGGCGGCCGTGGCCTCAACGTTAATGCGCTCGCCCTCCGCTGCCAAGGACTGCTCCGCGGAGCGGACGTAGCGCTCGTCGGGCAGCTCGCGCGCGACCATGCGGTCGATCAGCCGGCGTGCCCACATCGCACCGCCGTCGATGTTGAGGTTGTAGAACTGCTTGTCGGGGTGATCGTCGATCGCCCGCTGCTGGGCGGCGAGCACGTGCTCATCCTCCGCAAAGATGCTCGCGACGCTCTCCCTGAAGAGGGTCGTGGTGCGCTGGTCGCCCAGCGCGTAATCCCGCACGAAGGCCCAGAAGTAGTGGCAGCTGCGCTCCGTTTCCGGTGTCATCGTGTTCAGCACGCGGCCGTTGACGCCGGCGGAGCGGTCGCCCTCCGGGGCACCGCTGCCGTGGGGCGCGACGCCGACCTCGATGCTGACGGTGCTCGGTGGCTCAAAGTGGATGATCTGCCAGCGGTCCACGCGCCCGGCCGGCACGCCGGTCTTGAGCTCCAGCTGGGCCCTCCACACCGGCGGCGGCTCGACGTCGATCATCCAGCGGGTGACCGTGGCGGAGTTGGGCCCGTGGGTGACCTCAAAGGGAACCTCGGTGATCGAGCGCTGGCCGATGCTGGAGCTGTGCACGAAGGTCTCGTGGGTGAGGTCCATGAGGTTGTCGATCACCAGCTTGTAGTTGCAGTCGACGTGGATCAGCTTGCCGTCACCGGCCCATGCGGGATCGCTGTTCCAGTGCAGGTCCGGAACCAGGGCGGGATCGGCCAGCGCCGGGTCCCCGGGCCACACCCAGATGAAGCGATGCAGCTCCACCACCGGGTATGAGCGCACCCGGGCCGCGGGATTGATGGTCTCCTGCGAGGGCATGAACACGCAGCGCCCCTCCGGGTTGAAGACCAGGCCGTGGTAGCCGCAGGCGACGTTGTCGCCCTCCAGTGCCCCCTCCGAGAGCGGCAGCAGGCGGTGCCAGCAGGCGTTCTCGAGCGCCACCGGCTCGCCGTCCGCGCGCCGGTACATGACGACGTTGTGATCGAGGATCCGCCGGGCCAGGAGCCGGCGGCCGAGCTCGACGTCATAGGCCGCGGCGTACCAGGCGTTGAGCGGCGCGTCGGGGAGGGTGAACGTGTCGGCGGCAGGTTGCATGCAATCAGCTTAGGTTGCATGCAACCTCCGGTCAAGGGGCCGGCGGCGCCGTCATCAGGCCCTCCGACCCGAGGGCCGTCTGGCGATCCCCAGCGGCCCGCGCGCGGCAGCAGGCCCGCCGCGCGAGCGCGCGCGGCGGGACGGGGACGAGGACGAGGACGGGAACGAGGCCCGGGACGAGGACGGGGTCAGCCGCTGGCGTTGGCCGCGCGACGCCTGGCGATCACGCGCGAGAGCACCACTGCGACAACCAGGAAGATGCCGTAGAACAGCGACTGCACATAGGTCTGCGCGCCCAGCAGGTTCATCCCGTTGACGGCCACCGCCAGGAAGAACACGGAGATGCCCGCCCCCACCGCGTTGAAGCGCCCCGGCTGGATGGTCGTCAGCCCCAGGAACGCCGCGGCGTAGACGGAGAGCAGCAGCGTGCCCTGGTTCTGCGGCGTGGCCGAGCTCAGCACGCCGTCGTTGATCACCCCGGAGATGGCCGCGATCATGCCCGCGACCACGAACCCCCAGAAGCGCGTCGAGCTGACCTTGAAGCCGCTCAGCCGGGCGACCTCACGCGACTGCCCGATGAACAGCGCGCGCTGCCCGAACGGCGTGAAGGTGAGCACGTAGAACATGACCAGCAGGATCACGATCCCGTACCAGAAGTCCAGTGGGATCCCGAGGAAGTGGTTGAGCTGGGTCCACTGCGTCAACTGCGGAGCGATGCCCGGGATCGTCTGCTGGTTGGGCAGCCAGAAAGCTATCCCGTCAAACACGCTGCCGGTCGCGAGGGTGACGATGAACGGGTTCACGTCGAACTTGACAACGATCGCGCCGTTGAGCGCCCCGCAGGCGATGCCCACCGCGATGCCGACGAGGATCGCCGGCACGATCCCCCAGCCGTGGTTGACATTCAGCCAACCGACCAGCACCGAGGTCATCCCCGAGATCTCCGCCACCGAGAGGTCCAGGTCGCCGTTGGTGAGCGGGATCAGCAGCGCCATCACCAGCACCAGCTCAACCGAGTTGAGCCCGAAGATGCTCGTGAAGTTGGACCACTGGAAGAAGGTGTCCGGCCGCAGGATCGCAAACAGCGCGATGACCAGGACAAACGCCACGGGCAGCATCGTCGCCTCCGCCACGCGCGCGTTGAAGATCCGCGAGGGCCGCGACCCAGAGCTGGGCGCCCCGGCCGGATTCGGCGCAGAGCCAGGCTCTGCCGGATTGTCCACGTTGGTCGTCATGACGCGGTTGTCACCTCTCTGGAAGCGCCACGCGCGGTGGCTGAATAGACCTCACTGGTAATCCTGTCGCGGGTGTAGGGCGGTGCCAGTGTGCCCGCGATTGCGCCGTGCGCGCAGAGCAGGATGCGGTGAGCCACGGTGGCGAGCTCATCGAAGTCAGTCGTCACCCAGAGGATCGCCACGCCCTCGGCCGCGCGCTCGCGCATCAACTCGTAGATCTGATGACGGGTGGCCACGTCCACGCCCTGGGTGGGCTCGTGCAGCAGCAGCACCCTCGGGGCCTGCTCCAGCCAGCGTGAGAGCACAACCTTCTGCTGGTTGCCGCCGGACAGCGCCGCCATGTTGAGCGCCGCGTTGCGCGGCCGCACGTCGTAGGCCTCGGCCCGCTCGTTTGCGGTCCCGATCAGACGGTCGAGGCGCAGAAACCCGCCGCGCATGAACTTCTGCAGCGACAGCGAGAGCATGTTGAGCCCGACCGAGAGCTCGGCGACCGCGCCGTGCTGCTTGCGATCGGCCGGGACCAGCGCCATCCCGAGCTTGATCGCGCGGCTGGGCGTCAGCGTCGTCAGGTCACCGCTCCAATCGGGCAGCTTGAGCTGTCCGCTGCCCCCGGGGACATCGCCGAACAGGAGGTACGGGAGATCCTCGCTGCCGGCTCCCAGCAGCCCCGCGATCCCGAGGATCTCGCCGGCGTGCAGCTCGAAGCTGACGCCGCGCGCGCGGCCACCCTGCGCGTTCTTGACCGACATCACGACCTCACCGCCGGCCTGCGCAGCGGCCTCGGAGCCGTAGGTTGTGGCCGCCTCGATCACGCTGCGCTCGAGCCGGTGCCCGGAGACCATCTCAATCAGGTCGGCGTCGCTGGCGCTGCTGACCGCCACGTCACCGACCTTGGCCCCGTCGCGCAGCACGACCGCGCGGTGCGCGATCTCGCGCACCGCTGTCATGTCGTGGGAGACGAACAGCACACCGATGCCGTCCGCGACAACGCGCCGGACGAGGTCGAAGAGGAACACCTTCTCATGCTCCGGCAGGAAGACCGTGGGCTCGTCCAGGACCAGCACCCCGCCGCTGTGAGCGTGGCCGCTGCGGTACTCGCGCAGCTCCTCCGCGGCGCGGACGATCGCCAGCAGCGCCTGGGATGTCGGCCGCAGCCGTCCCACCTGCGCGTTGGGGTCGAGCTTGACCCCGTAGCTCTCGAAGATCTCGCGGGCGCGCTCCCGCTCGCTCCCCCACCTGATGCGGGCGAACGAGCCGGCGCCGCCGCCGACACGGTGCCCGACAAAGAGGTTCTCCACGACCTGCAGGTTGGGAGCCAGCCCGAGGTCCTGGTAGACGAAGCTCAGGCCGATCGTGCGCGCCTCACCGAGCGGCACCGGCAACGGCACGTCGAGGCCGTTCATCTGCAGCGAGCCTCCGGGCTCGGGCTCGTGGTACCCGGAGAGGATCTTCACGAGCGTCGACTTGCCGGAGCCGTTCTCTCCGAGCAGCGCGACGACCTCACCCGCGTCGACCGTCAGGTCCACGTCCTTGAGGGCGCGGAAGGCCCCGAAGCTCTTGGCGAGTCCGCGCGCCGCGAGCGCCGGGACCTCCGACCGCACTGCATTGGCGGGCGCCGCCTGATCTGTACCACTCATACCTGTGTTGTACCGATGGAGACGACGCCCGCCGCAGCGGCGTTTACTTCTTGACTCCCCAGAGCGTCAGGAAGTCGCTGACGAAGGCACCGTTGTCAAATGCCTTGTCGCTGTACGCGGTGCCCTTGCCGCCGACCGAGAAGCTGGCGGCGTTGCTCTTGGTGAAGTACATGTTCGGCGCCACCTCCTTGCTGACCGGAGCCGGACGCTTGTGCGCCATCAGGCGGATCACCTGATCCAGCTGGTTGTACGCGTCCCACTTCTCATTCGGGCCGGCGTCACCGATGAACGTGCCGCCGTTCTGGACGGCCTTGATCTCGGCGAGGCCGCCGCCCCAGGCGTACATCTTCAGGCCCGGGTGGCTGGACGCCGCGGCGGTGACGGTGCTCTCGATGCCGTCGGTCATGCCGTCGAACGTGACGATCACGGTGTTGATCTTGGGATCCGCCTGCAGGTCACTGGTGATCGCCGACGTCTCGGTCGGTCCGCTCCAGTCCTGCGTGGGGAAGTCCTCCTGCTTCTGGATCGTGCAGGTCTTCGGGCACCACTGCTTGATGGCGGCCTTCAGCGCCTGCGTCGCGCCCGCGTACTGGGCGACCTGCGGGCTGTTGAGGAACAGGATGTGCGCGGGCTGGCCCTTGAGGTTGACCAGCGCGTCCGCGAGGTCGACGCGCATGCCGCCCTGCGTGTCCACGCCGGACTCCGCCGCGAGGTTCGTGAACGGGAAGCCGGGCGATCCGCCGGTCTGGTTGTAGTTACCGTTGACCACCGGGATCTTGTGCGCCTTCATCGTCTGCAGCTGGCTGGCGATTGCGGCACCGCTCGGGCCGCAGAGCATCACAACGGCGTTGGCCTTGTCGGTGATCGCGGTGTTGAGGTTGGCGATCCAGCTCGGCGGGCCTGCCGTGGTGGTGAGCGGGATCACATGGGCGCCGAGCGCCTTGGCCTCGGCGTCGAGGTAGCCCTGCTGGCCCTTGAGGTTGCAGGCGTCGATCTCCGAGCTGATCGGGAAGGTCACGATCGTCTTGCCCTTCAGCGCCGCCCTGGCGTTGACTTTCGGCCCGGGGGCGACCCACGGCGGCGCCACCTGCTGCGAGGCGACGTACTCACGGAGCGTCTTGAGCTCCTTGTTGCTGATCGCCGCGCGGGCTCTCAGATGGCTGCTCGAGGCAGACGCCGAGCCGACCGTCGCAGCGACCGCGACCAGCGCGGCTAGCGATGCGACGGCGTAGCGCCCGCGAGCGTTCCGCCACCGGAATTTATTGTCCATGGGACACCTCTCTCCTCTGTTTTACGACACGACCCGCTTGTGCATCCTGGATGGACGCGAAACCTTTGGGAACCCTAGACCGGCATCCATTGGCCCGTCGTTAAGGCCGCTCTGCGCCGTTGACCTCCAGCGAGGCGAGTGCCGCGCCAGGTTGACGGCAAGATTGTAAACAATCCGGGAGGCAAGCTCAACGCCCCGGCGCCACGGGCGCCTCGGCCAGGGATGAGAGCGCCTCGATCACGCTCTGCAGATGCACGCCCATCGCCCGCTCCGCGCCCAGCGGATCGCCCCCGGCAACCGCCGCGACGATCGCCTCGTGCTGCGGCAGCGAGACCGCCGAGCGACCCGGGACAAGCGAGAGCGTGAACTGATGGCGCACGGTCAGCGCGCGCAACTGCTCGAGCAGCTGCGCGGCGATCCGATGCGCGGCCAGCTCACGCAGCGTCTGGTGCAGGCGCACGTTGAGCTCGCTGTAGCGCGTGAGCTCGCCGGCCTCGACAGCGGCTCGCATCTCGACCGCGATCCGGCTCAACCCCTGGCCCTCGCGCGGGGTGATGTGCTCCGCCGCGCGCGCGGCCACGAACCCCTCCAGCAGCTTGCGCACCTCGGTGATCTCGATCGCCTCATCAACGCTGACCGCGCGCACGCGCGCGCCCTTGTTGCGCTGGAACTCGACCAGGCCCTGAGCGGCGAGGTCCTGCAGCGCAGCCCTCACCAGGAAGCGGGAGGCGCCGAAGTGGTCGCACAGGTCGGCCTCGATCAGTCGCTGGCGGGGCGCGTACTCGCCGCGCAGGATCGCGGTGCGGATCTGCTCGCGGACCGCGACCGAGGCGGGGTCATCGTTGCTGGTCGTGCTGGCCATCGGCGAAACCGTACGTTTGCCGTCCTGGATTGTCAACAAAATTGGTCGCCGGATCTGGCATGCCGGACCCGGCGCCGTCCGCGGCTGACCACCAGCTCCAGCGCTCCACGAAGATCACGACGATCTCCCCCTGTGGGCGCGTCGACGCGTACTGGCGGTAGCGCGAGACCAACGCCTCCACGGCAGCCGCCCAGAGCGGGTCGCCCCGATCTGGCCCCAGCACACGTGCGCGCCCGTCGGCGCGCACCCACCACAGCTGCTCCCAGTCGTCGTGGTAGGCGTCGGCCAGCACGCACACGGAGGGGTTGGCGGCGATGTTGGTCAGCCGCCTCAGCGCCGTGGTGCGCTTGGGCTTGTGGTCAACCGCACTGACGATCAGGCCCTGGCTAATCAGCGCGAACGTGATTGGGACCAGGTGCGGGCGCCCGCCGGCCGACGCCGTGCCCAGCCGCGCCACGCCGGCGGCGGCGAAGCGTTGCGCGGCAGCCTCGAGGTCCACGGCCACACGCTAGCGCGCCACCGACGCAGCCCGGCGGCCAGCGGGCCGCCGGGCCCGGCAACCTTGGGAGCGGGCCGCCGGCAACGTTGGGAGCCGGCCGCCGGCGGCGTGAGCAGCACGCGACCGGCCGGCAGAGCCGGCTCCACGCAGGCGCTAGCGTTCCCCGTATGCGCCTACCGATAACGCTTGACCTCCACATCCCCAACTTCAACTATCCGGACGTCGGACCCGACGCGGTCTTCTCGCGGCTCGTCGAGATCGCCCAGACCGCTGAGAGCTCGGGCTTCAGCTCCGTCTCGCTGATGGATCACCTGCATCAGATCGGGCCGGTCGGCCCGCCGCAGAACTGGATGTTCGAGGGCTCGACGATGCTCGCGGCAATCGCGGCCAGCACCACGCGCCTGACCCTGGGACTGCTCGTCGGAAGCGTGACCTACCGCAACCCGGCAATCGCCGCCAAGACCACCACCACGCTCGACATCATCTCCGGCGGGCGCGCGTGGCACGGGCTCGGAGCCGGCTGGTTTGAGGAGGAGCACGCGGCCTACGGGTATCAGTTCCCACCGCTGAAGCAGCGCTTTGAGATGCTCGAGGAGGCGTTGCAGATCAGCCGCGCGATGTTCACCCAGGAGCAGGCGAGCTTTGCCGGCAAGCACTTCCATGTGGATGCCGCCTACAACAACCCCAAGCCACTGCGCGGTGACATCCCGATCCTGGTCGGAGGCAGCGGCGAGCGCAAGACCCTGCGCCTGGTCGCGCAGTACGCGGACGGCTGCAACCTCTTTGGCGGTCCCGACCAGGTCAGGCACCTGCTGGGCGTGCTGGAGCAGCACTGTGCCGACGTGGGCCGTGACTTCACGCAGATCACCAAGACCGGGCTGGGGCGGGTGATCATCGCCAGGACGCAGGAGCAGGCCCAGCGCAAGCTCGAGTCGCTGCGCTCGGCGGGCGTGAGCGAGGAGGCGCTGGCGATGTTCATCGCCGGTGACCCGGACACCGTCGGGGAGCGCGTGCAGGCGTTCAAGGACGCAGGCCTGGAGGGCTACGGCTTCTCGATGCCGGACAGCCACGACCTGGAGGCCGTGGAGCTCGCGGGCCGCACGCTCTCGAGGATCTTCGGGTGAGACCGATGGCTGATTCTGAGCAGCCGCCCGGCGGCGCACGGGCCAACGCGAGCGGGAACGGCGCGGGGACCGAGCACGGACTGACTCCCCCCGGTCACCTGCTCGACGCGCTGGCCGACCTGGCGGTCGGCGTGGGAGCCAACATCCAACCCGGCCAGGTGGTCGGAATCGCGATGGAGTCAGGACAGGAGGCGATCACCCGCGCGGTCGCGCAGCGCGCCTACGCGCGCGGCGCGAAGTTCGTCGACGTCGCGCTCTTCGATCCGTTCATCAAACATGCTCGGCTGAGCCACGCCCCACGCGAGACGCTCGGATACGTGCCACCGTGGCTGGGCGAGCGCACGCTTGCGCTTGGCGAGCTGCACGGCGCGCGGATCTCCTTCCAGGGGCCCGCACATCCGCATCTGATGGATGACATAGACCCGGACCTGCTGGGTCTGGACATGCTGCCGCGGCTGCGGGAGAGCGGGATCGTCACCAACCGACAGCTGTGCAACTGGACGATCGTTCCGTTCCCGGTTCCCGGCTGGGCGCAGCTGGTCTACCCGGAGCTGGAGCTGCCGGAGGCGTATGCCCGCCTGTGGGCCGAGATCGCCGAGATCTGCAGGCTCAACGAGGCTGACCCGACGGCCGCCTGGGAGGCACGCGCGGACACGCTGGCGCAGAAGGCGAGCGTGCTGACGAGCCGCCGCTTTGAGGCGCTGCGCTTCCACGGCCCCGGCACCGACCTGAGGGTTGGGCTGCTGCCCTCCTCAACCTGGCTGGCGGCCCGCTCACAGAACGTCGACGGGGTCACCTCGCTGGTCAACATCCCGACTGAGGAGGTGTTCACGGCGCCGGACCCCCAGCGGGTCGACGGAGTCGTGCGCTCGACCAAGCCGCTGATGGTGCCGGGCGCCGCGCCGATCACCGGGCTCACCGTGCGCTTTGAGGCTGGACGGGCGGTTCAGATCGAGGCTGAGCAGGGGGCGGAGATCCTGCGCGGGATGGTCGCCCGTGACGAGGGGGCGGCGCGCCTGGGTGAGGTGGCGCTGGTTGACCGTGAGAGCCGGGTGCACCGCAGCGGGCGCGTGTTCTACTCGATCCTGCTGGATGAGAACGCCGCGTGCCACATCGCGCTCGGCTCCGCCTACCCGTTCTCCGTCGCGGACGCGGCTGACAAGGAGCGCGCCAACTCCAGCCAGATCCACATCGACTTCATGATCGGTGGCGACGAGGTCTCTGTGGATGGGCTGACCGGCGACGGCACGGAGGTTGCGCTGCTGCGCGGCGGCGTCTGGCAGGTCTGAGGCGCACTCCCGCTACGCTTGGCGGGATTCTCGGAGAGGTGCCGGAGTGGTTGAACGGGCACGACTGGAAATCGTGTAACGGGCCTAAACCCGTTCGGGGGTTCGAATCCCCCTCTCTCCGCTGCGACTGTCCACGCTTGAGCTCTGATAACTCAGGTGAAGGGAAGCCGCCCACGCGCGGCGAGCGGTGGGCGGCGCTTTCTGAGGTGACGGGCTGTGATTCTGAGGTGACGGGCTGTGATGTCGCCCGTCGCGGTCCCTGCTCTGCCATCGACCGTCGCGGTCCCTGTGTTGCCATCGACCGTCGCGGTCCCTGTGTTGCCATCGACCGTCGCGGTCCCTGTGTTGCCATCGCCCGTCGCGGTCCTTGCCTTGCCATCGACCGTCGCGGTCCCTGCCTTGCCATCGACCGTCGCGGTCCCTGTGTTGCCATCCACCGTCCGGCACAGGCCGGTGACCATCGCCTGCCTGGACCCTGGGGGAGAAAGCCATTCCCACGCCGCCTTTCTCCCCCAGGGTGGAGCAGGTCAGCACCAGGATCAAGGACCATCGGGGCCAGCGAGAAGGAACAGATCAGAGGACTGCAGCCTGAGCGGCACGTCGTCGGCGGCCAGGGCGGCGGCCGCTCTTGCGGCGGCTGCGATCAGTGGCCGCCAGCGCCGCGACCAGCACGGACTCGCAGTAGCCCTTCCAGCACATTCAGCATGCTACGTAAGCAAACTTCGGGTCTGCTTTAGGAGGGGTCGGCAGCTGTCCCGTGAATTACGCAGCTCGCGCTACGGCTCGAGCTCGGGGGGCAGCGCCCTGGGTCCGTCCGGGTAGAGGCTGGCCAGCTGTTCCGGGGTCATCTCCAGTGTGTTGGCGGCCTCGGCCGGCGTGCCGACGACAAGCCAGAGCGCTTCGGCATCGGTGTCGTTGAACACCTGTCGGACATGCTCGGGATCGACGACCAGCGCTGAGAGCGGCGCGAGCGTGAGCAGCTGACCGTCGATGCGGATGCGTCCGGTGCCCTCGAGCACGACGTACAACTCGGTCTGGTGCTGGTGGCGGTGCCTGGTCGATGACTGGCCTGGAGCGAGTCGCCAGAGGCGCGCCCCGAGCGTGGCGCACTGCAACTGCTTGGCGATGTCGGTGTTGAGCACACCCATCTGGTTGGAGGGCCGCCAGAGCGCGTCGGCCGCGGGGAGCACGCCGTAGGTCATGGCAACCACGCTACCGCCGTAACCTGTTAGCGTCAACAAGAGGGTTATGGACCTGCCGGATGATCTCGTCTTACCGCTGGAGCGCGGCGCGCCGTGGTGGTACTGGCTCGCCGGCAGGCCGGCTCTGGACTTCGTCAACACGCTGCGCGAGCGCTGGTGGCGCAACGTGGAGACGCTCGTCACCGCGGAGGACCTGGCGGCATGGCTGACCGAGGCCAACCTGCTGGCGGAGGCACCGGCGGTTGACGAAGCACTGCTGGTGGCAGCGCGCGAGTTGAGGGAGGCGATCAGCCTCGCCACCGACGCGGTCATCGATCGCTCCGGGCCGCGGGCCCGGGAGCTGCGGGTGATCGAGGCCTGGCTGCCCGCAGCACGTCTCGATGAGCACCTGGTGGCGCCCGCAGCGGGCTCTGCTCCGGTGTTCCGGGCCACCGTCCCGGAGGACGCTGGGCGCTTTGCGCTGGGATTGCTGGCGCGCGACGCTGCGCAGATGCTGGGGACCGAGCAACGCGAGCGGCTGCGGATCTGCGCCGCGGAGACCTGCAGCGCCAGGTTCTATGATCGCTCGCGGGGCGCCCGACGCCGGTGGTGCTCCATGCAGGGCTGCGGCAACGTCGCCAAGGCCCGACGCCATCGGGCGCGCCAGTCCGACCTGTAGCGAGAGACGCGCCGAGCGACGGTGAACGCTCGCTCGAGCGGAGGTTGCGACCCCGCCTGCGGTCCGCAACCCGCCCCGACCGCGGACCGCAACCCGAGCCGCCCGGGCAAACCGCAACCGGGGCGCCCGCGCGGTGGCGGTCAGCGGGCGGCCCGGGTTGCGAAGCGGGCCAGCCCATGCTGTAAAGGCCATCTTGACAACGGGGGCTGTAAAGGTAATCTTTACGGCATGGATGGGAAGCGTTCGGCGGCCGAGCTCAACCGGGAGGTGATGGCGATGCTGCTGATGACCAACGTGCAGCTGGTCCGAGAGGTGCTGATCTCCGATCAGGACGCGTCCGCGCAGGTGATGCGCGCCATCGCCGCCACCCGCAGTCTCGACGTGATCGTCGAAGACACGCTGCGAGCGCTGGTCGAGCAGGCGCGCACCGCCGGGCACACGTGGGCGGAGATCGGTGAGGTCCTGCACGTCACGCGGCAGGCCGCGTTTCAGCGCTTTGGCGGCGGCCGCGACGCGGTGCCCGGCGACGGTGGCGCAACCATCACCGCGGACGGCGCATCCGCGCGGGCGGTGGAGGTGTTGCAGGCATTCCTGGACTCCGACTTTGAACGCGTGCGCAGCATGTTCGCGCCACGAATGCTGGAGGCGTGCTCCGCGGAGCTCCTGGCCGATGTGCGTGAGAAGGTGCGCGAGCAGGGCGGTGAGGTCGTGGCCCTGGGAACGCCCGCGCTGACGGTCCGCGACGGCTACAGGGGCGCCGATATCCCGATCGCGCTCGAGCGCGAACGAGCGCTTGGACGGGTGGTCCTGGACGACGACCGGCGCGTAGTCGGCTTCTTTGTCAGACGTGCGGAGGACCTTCGGTGAAGCGGCGCCCGCCACAGCTCGCTCCCCACCGCCTGGCCGTCGCGCTGCTGCTGCCGCTGGCGGGATATCTGCTGGCGCACGCGCTGGTCGGCTCGAGCGCAACGGCGCTGCTGATCATCACCTGCGGGCCAGCGGTCTGGCTGCTCGGCAGCTGGGTCGCGCGGCGCCGGCTCGAGCCCGTCGCAGCCGTGACGCTCGCCACGACGATCCTCGCCGTGGTCACCTACGCGCTGACCCACGGTGATCCGCTGGCGCTGGAACTGCGACGCGGCGCCGTCACCGCGCCGATGGGGCTCGCCGCTCTCACATCGGTGGTGCTCCGCCGGCCGCTGCTGCTGCTGCTCGCCCAGCAGCGAGCCCAGGCAAGCCCAGAGGTGGCCGCGCGGCTGGCGGACCCGCAGCGCAGGCGCTTCCTGAGCGGCCTGACGGCGATCGTCGGACTGTTCCTGGCCGCTGACGGTCTCACGCAGTTCGTGCTCGCGCTCACCGTGCCGACAGGGTCGTTCGTGGCCGCCTCGACGATGGCACGGGTCACCGTCCTCGGAGTCGGCCTGATCGCCACCGTCTGGTATATCCGCGACCGCCAGCAGCAGCTCAGGCGCCCGCCTCAGCGACCGGTGGCACCCGACCGCGACCGCTGAGTCCAGTCCTCGGAGGAGGGTCCGCTCCGACGCGCGTGGCGGCGAACCGTGCCCGATCCGCAGGCTTGCGACTCCGGGCCGGCACCGGCGGCCGGGCGCGTGGCCTCGGTCCCCGGCTGCCGGCGGCAGCGGCGGCCTCCGTCCGGGCGATCCGCTTGCATGGGATCGGTGAATGAGACAGAGCCAAAGGTCTTTCTGATCGCGCGCCCGGCGGTCAACCTCGCCGGCATGCGTGATTACCTGGCTGACGTGGGAGGCGGCTCGTGGCTCGAGCTGCGAGAGGGCGAGGAGCAGGCGCCGAACGCTGGAGAGCTGCTGGCGGAGTTCGCGGGACGCATGTGCTATCGCAGCTGGGAGCCCGGCCTGAACCCGAACGTCACCCGCATCCGGACAGATCAGCAGGAGTACTTCGCGAACGTGATGCGCAGCTATCACGGCAGCGTGCTGGAGCACGCCAACTACAGCTTCGCCTTCCGGCAGGTGTCGCGCGTGTTCACGCACGAGCTGGTCAGGCACCGTGCCGGCTCCGCCTTCAGCCAGGAGAGCCTGCGCTACGTGCGCCTGACGGACATCGGCTTCAGGATCCCGCCGGCGCTCGAGCCGCTGCGTGAGCAGGTGATCAGCCTGGTGGAGCAGTTGGAGGAGTTCCAGGTGAGCGCCGCGGCGCAGCTGAAGCTCGATGAGGACGGCGTTCCGTTCGCGGTCAAGAAGGAGATCACCTCGGCGCTGCGGCGACTGGCCCCGATCGGCCTGAGCACCGACATCGTCTGGACCGCGAACGTGCGCACATTGCGTCACGTGATTGAGATGCGCACCGCGCCCGGCGCCGAGGAGGAACTGAGGCTGGTGTTCGACAAGGTCGCGGCGGCGATGAAGGCCGAGGCTCCGAACCTCTTCCAGGACTTCACGCGCCAGGACGATGGGTCCTGGCTGCCGGAGTGGCGCAAGGTCTGAGCGGGCGCGGCCCCGGCCGGCGCTGAGGAGCGCCGGCGGCCGGGGGGCTAGATTCCTAGGGTGGTCGCGTGCCCAGGGCCGCACCGGCGCTCCGGCGCCCTGGCGGTCGGGCGGGCGGGCGGGCGCCCTGGCAGTCGGGTCGGCGCCCTGGCGGACGGGCGGACGGGCGGACGGGCGGACGGGCGGACGGGCGGACGGGCGGACGGGCGGACGGGCGCTCGGATGTTCGTCCAGC
>JAJZDA010000062.1:0-16140 GCA_021851525.1 Actinomycetes bacterium
ACGGGCGCCGGCTGCGCGACAGCGCCCACTCCGCGCCGCTCCAGGCGCTCGAGCCGGGCCAGCAGCGCGCTCACAGACGGGTCGGTCTCAGGTGCGGCCGCCTTGATCAGGACCAGCTCCAGCTGGATGCGGGGCTGAGCGCCGTTGGACATCGCCTCGATCCCCGCGGCCACCAGCTCAATCAGGCGCACCGCGTCGGTGTCGGCCAGCCGCCCGGCCTGCTCCAGCAGGCGGGCGTCGCGCTCAGCGGTGACCCGCAGCTCAGCGGGCACCTCACGCAGGATCTGGACGGTCAGCAGCTCACGGCCGTGGGTCTCCAGGTCACGCAGCGCCTGACCGGGGTCCCGGCCCGAGGCGGCCAGGGAGGCCGCCGCGCGCAGCGCCGCGGCGGGATCACGGGCGATCACCGCGTCCACCGCGGCGAACAGCTGCTCGGCGTCGGCCACGCCCAGCACGTCGAGCACGTCCTGCGCGGTGATCATCTCAGCGCTCGCGTAGGTGACCAGCTGCTCCAGCGTCCCCAGCGCGTCCCTGAAGGATCCCGTGGCGTGCCGGGCGATCAGCGCCGCGGCCCCGTCGTCGATCGCGATCGCCTCCCGCTGCGCGACGCGCCGCACGACGGTCGCCACCTGCTCAGCGGAGGGCCGCCCGAAGTCAAAGCGGTGACAGCGATCGACGACGGTCGGCAGCACCTTGTTGGCCTCGGTGGTGGCCAGCACGAAGACGGTGCGCGGGGGCGGCTCCTCGAGCGTCTTCAGGAACGCGTTCCAGGCGCTGGTCGAGAGCATGTGCGCCTCATCCAGGATGTAGACCTTGTGCTTGCCGGAGACCGGCGCGTAGGCGACCTTCTCACGCAGCTCACGGATGTCGTCGACGGAGTTGTTGGAGGCGGCGTCCATCTCGATCACGTCGAGCGACGTCGCTGACGCGATCGCCGCGCAGGAGTCGCACACCCCGCACGGGGAGACGGTCGGCCCGTTGTCGCAGTTCAGGCACGCGGCGAGGATCTTGGCCATGCTCGTCTTGCCGGTGCCGCGCGAGCCGACGAACAGGTACGCGTGGTGGATCTGGTCGCGCTCAACCGCGTGTGAGAGCGTGCGTACGACGTGCTCCTGGCCGACGACATCGGCGAAGGTTCGCGGGCGGTGACGACGGTATAGGGATGGTCCGGCTGACACGGAAATCCGAGTCTAGTGGCGCGCCGGCGCCGTCCCCTCCGGACCCCGCGACCTGCCGCCCCCTGCCGGTCCCCGGCGCCCGGAAGCGACGTGGTCAGCACGCTGCCGGGCACCACGAGGGCACCCCGACCGGCTGCACACGTTTGCGGTCCCCGCCTCCGTGCCCACGGCCTGCGCGTTGACACCCCCGTACGGCGGGAGTACGTTACAAACGTGTCAAGGAACCTGGTCGAGCTGATCCGCAGGCACGACGGGATCGCTGCGCCGACCGCGCTGGACCTGCTCAAGGAGAGCGTCGCGGCGCGCGGTGAGCTCACCGAGGAGGACCTGCAGCGCACCGCGGCGGTCACCGGCCTGCCGGAGGCGACCGTCTACGGGATCTCGACGTTCTATGACGACCTGCGCGCCCCGCGCGGAGAGCGCCACGTCCGCGTCTGCACCGGAACCGCATGCTTTGCGGCTACCGGCGGCAGCCACGTGCAGGCGCTGAGCGAGGGGCTGGGGCTGGACCTGGGCAGCGTGCGTGATGACGGCAGCGTCTCCCTGGCGGAGACGGTCTGCCTGGGGTTCTGCCACTCCTCCCCCGCCGTCTTCGACGGTGAGGTGATTGTGGCGGGGCCCGGGGCCGTGGCCCAGGTGCTGAGCGACAGCCCGACGCCCGCGCCGCAGCCGCAGTGGCACAGCCTTCTGCCCGAGCCGGTGCTCACCCGCCCCGGGGACTGGTCCGGGCTGCGCCGCGCGCTGAGCGAGCTCGACCCGCAGCAGCTGCTGGAGCTGGTGGTCTCCGCCGAGATCCGCGGTCGCGGGGGCGCGGGCTTCCCGGCCGGGGTCAAGTGGCGCTTCGTGCGCGCCGCCGCGGGCGATGAGAAGTACGTTGTGGCCAACGGCGATGAGGGCGACCCCGGCTCCTACATCGACAAGTACCTGATGGAGCAAAACCCTGAGCTGGTGCTCGAGGGGATGGCGCTGGCGGGGCTCGCGGTGGGCGCCGCCCACGGCTTCATCCTCGTGCGCTCCGAGTACCCGGAGTCCAAGCCGTCGCTGGACGCCGCGATCGAGCGTGCCCGCCAGGCGGGTTTCCTGGGCGAGCGCATCCTCGGCAGCGACTTCAGCTTCGAGATCACGGTCGTGGAGGGCGCCGGCTCATATGTGGTCGGTGAGGAGACGGCGCTGCTGGCCTGCCTGGAGGGGCTGCGGGGAACCGTGTCCGCACGCCCGCCGTTCCCCGCGGAGCGCGGTCTCTACGGACGCCCGACGGTGGTCAACAACGTGGAGACGCTGGCCAACGTCCCGTTCATCGCCGCGCGCGGAGCCGAGGCCTACCAGGCGCTCAGCCCCAACTCCGCCAGCAGCGGCTCCAAGCTGGTCTGCTTCAACGAGCGTTTCAACCAGCCGACGGTGGTCGAGGTGCCGTTCGGGATGAGCGTGCGCGAGCTCTGTGAGAACGTCGCCGGCGGGCTGCGGGACGGCGGGCGGATCAAGGCGGTGCAGATTGGCGGGCCGCTGGGCGGCATCCTGCCTGCCGCCAGGCTCGACACCGCGTTTGACTTCGATGCGCTGGCGGCGGAGGGCTGCATGGTCGGCCACGGCAGCATCCTGGCGTTTGACGAGCTCACCGACATGCGGGCGCTGGCGGTGCACCTGCTGCGCTTCGGGGCGCACGAGAGCTGCGGCAAGTGCTTCCCCTGCAGGATCGGACTGCGCCGCGCCCATGACATGTTCGCGGCCGACGCGCCGGTGGACCGCGCGCGCTTTGAGCAGCTGCTGGAGACGCTTGAGCTGGGCAGCCTCTGCGCCCACGGCTCCGGGATGCCGGCGCCGCTGCGCAGCCTGCTGCGCCACTTCCCGCAGGAGCTGAGCCTGGCATGAGCGGGACCGCGCCGACAGGAGGGTTCAGGTGAGTGACACCGTGCGGATCGACGGCGTGCAGCTCGAGGTCGCCCCCGGCACGACGATCCTCGAGGCGGCGAAGCTCGCCGGCCGCTGGGTCCCGACGCTCTGCTTCGATGAGCGCCAGGCCCCGTTCGGGGCCTGCCGGGTGTGCATGGTCGGGGTGGAGGGCAGCGCCAACCCGCTGCCGGCATGCACCACCGTGTGCCGTGACGGCATGAACGTCAGCACCGAGGATCCCACCGCCCGACGGGTTGCGGGGGCGGTGGTGGAGCTGGTGCTCTCCGAGCTGCCCGCGGCGCCGGCGCCGCACACCGAGCTGGCGCAGGTGGCGCAGCGCCTGCAGGTCGGCGCTGAGCTGCGCTGGCCGGGGGCGGTGCATGCCGTTGACCACGACCTGGAGCACCCCTACCTGGCCTTCCAGCACGAGCTCTGCATCTCCTGCGGGCGCTGCGTGCGCGCCTGTGATGAGGTGCAGGGCGCGTTCGCGCTGACCGCTGTGGGGCGGGGCTTTGACGCCAACGTCGCGGCGGGGCTGGACGGGGGCTTCCTGCACTCCAGCTGCGTCTCATGCGGCGCCTGTGCCGACACCTGCCCGACGGACGCGATCACAGAGCAACTGCTTTTGGTCGGCGGCAACGGCAACTCTGCCGTCGCCGCCGGTGTTTAGGAGATATCGGCGCCGGCCGGCGAGATTCCGGCGACGCGAACCAGATACCTGACTTCGAGATTGAGAGCGACGGCGGGAGCGCCTCAGGTTCCGCAGGAGGAGAGGATTCGATGACAAGCGAGCGCTTTACGAGCACGGCCACCACAACGTGCGGCTACTGCGGGGTTGGATGCCGGCTGGAGGCGCACGCCGACCACGGCCGGATCGTGTCGATCGCACCGGCCCTGGACGGCCCGGCCAACGAGGGCCACACCTGCCTGAAGGGACGCTTCGCGCACCAGTTCACCCGCTCCCGCGACCGCCTCACCTCGCCCCTGATCCGCGAGGGCAAGGGCTTGCGGGTCGCCAGCTGGGAGGAGGCCTACGCACGGATCGTCTCGGAGCTGACGCGGATCAAGTCCCAGCACGGCCCGGACGCGATTGCGGGACTGGCCTCCTCGCGCGCGACCAACGAGGACTGCTACGCGATGGCGCGGCTGATGCGCGCCGCGATCGGCACCAACAACATCGACAACTGCAGCCGCGTCTGCCACTCCCCCACCTCCTTCGCGCTGCGCAAGTCCCTGGGGCTCTCGGGCGCCACCGGGTCCTTCACCGACATCGACCACGCCGAGGTGGCGGTGCTGATCGGCGTCAACCCCACGCAGGGCCACCCGGTGGTGGGCGCGCGGATCAAGCAGGCCGCGCTGCGCGGCACCAAGCTCGTGACGATCGACCCGCGCCGGATCGAGCTCGCGGATTACGGCGTGCTGCACCTCTCCCCGCGCCCCGGCACCAACGCCGCGGTGGCGCTCGGTCTCTGCCACGTGGTGCAGCGTGACGGTCTCACCGACGAGCAGTTCATCGCGCAGCGCACCAGCGGTTATGAAGCGGTGGTTGAGCTGCTGGAGGCCTACAGCCCGCATGCCGTGCAGGAGATCACCGGGATCCCGGCGGCCGACATCGAGCGCGCCGCGCACATCTACGGCGAGGCCGCCAGCGCCTCGATCCTCTGGGGGCTGGGCGTCACCGAGCACAAGTACGGCTCAGAGGTGGTGCAGCTGCTGTGCAACCTCGCGCTGATGACCGGCAAGCTGGGCAAGCCCGGCTCGGCGATGCTGCCGCTGCGCGGCCAGAACAACGTCCAGGGATCCTCGGACATGGGGGCGCTGCCCGACACCTACACCGCCTACCGCTCGGTCGCCGACGAGGCGGTGGCCGCCCAGTTCGAGCAGGCCTGGGGGGTGCCGCTGAGCCGCCAGAAGGGCTACACGATCCCGCAGATGTTCGATGCGGCGGTGGCCGGCAAGCTCAAGGCGATGTACATCTTCGGTGAGGACGTGGCGCAGAGCGACCCCGACACCGCGCACGTCGTGGAGGCGCTCGAGAGCCTCGAGTTCCTGGTCTGCCAGGAGATCTTCGAGAACGAGACGACCCGTTACGCGGACGTGATCCTGCCCGCCTCGGCGTTCCTCGAGAAGTCCGGCACGTTCACCAACGCGGAGCGCCGCTTCCAGCGCGTGGAGCCGGCGATCGACCCGCCAGGGGGAGCCAGGACCGACTTTGAGATCATCACCACCGTCTCCCGCATGCTCGGCCACGAGATGGGCTGGCAGACGCCGTGGGACGCGCTCGATGAGATCGCGCGGCTCACGCCCCAGTATGCGGGCCTGAGCTACGAGCGCCTCGGCCGGCACGGCCTGCAGTGGCCGGTGGCCGCCGACGGCACCGACTCCCCGACGCTCTATGAGACGCGCTTTGAGACCGCCGACGGGCTGGGGCACTTCGCGGCGCTGCCCTACAAGGCGCCGGGCGACGCTCCCGACAACGAGTTCCAGCTGGTGATGGTCACCGGACGGGTGCTGCAGCACTACAACGCCGGGACGATGACGCGCCGCACGCACAACCTCGACCTGGTCGACCGCGACTGGCTGGAGATCCACCCCGACGACGCCGCCCGCCTGTGGATCTCAGACGGGGACCGGGTCTCGGTGCGCAGCCGTGTCGGCCAGACGCAGCTGTACGCGCGCGTCACGCCACGGATTGAGCCCGGCCACGTGTTCACCTCCTTCCACTTCCCGGAGACCCGCACGAACCTGCTGATCGGCCAGTCAGCCGATGTCAACACCGCCTGCCCGGAGTACAAGGTGGTGGCGGTGGACGTGCGGCCGATGAGCGAGCAGCCGGCGTTCACGCCACAGCTGGTGAGCGCCTGAGCGAGCTCACGCGGGCGGGCTCGCCGCAGCTTCGCCCGCCCGCCCAGGCCGCTGCGCGGTCCTCAGCTCCAGCAGCTTCAGCGTGCGTCCCGAGGGCGAGCGGCGCTCACCAACCTCGGTTGCGCCGAGCCTCGCGTAGAAACCCTCGGCGTGGGGCTCGGCCTCGATCACCAGCGAGCTGAAGCCGAGCTCCGCGGCCAGCGCCAGCGCATCCTCCAGCAGCCGCCGCCCCCACCCCTGCCCAATCAGCTCCGGCTCCAGCCAGAGGTCCTCGAGCTCCCCGGCCGGCGGCGTGCCGCTGACCCGATACACGCCCACCGCGCCGTGCGCCGACGCCAGCACGCGCACCCCGGCGCCCAGCAGATCCCGCTCCTGGAAGGTGAGCAGCGGGCGCACGCGCTCCAGGAACTCGGCGTCATAGCCCCAGTGCGCCTTGGAGCGCAGCGCCAGCTCACTGAGCGCCGCCGCCTCACCGGGGCGGGCCGGACGGATCCTCAGGCCGGCGCGATCAGTCACAGCGTGACGATCACTCACAGCGTGACCGTAGCTCAGACGGACCGCGCGCGTGACTCCGGTTCAGCAGCCGGGTGGCGCCTGAAGAGTGCCGCTTAAGGCTGCTTCCTTCCGGACCTGACCTGGTTCACAGTTCTCCATCGCCACGGCACCTCACCATCGACGCCACGCGCGCGATCCACACCGGATGCTAGAGCTTTTGCAGAGCACGCCAGGCGCACCCGGTAGCCTGCCGTCCCATGGCTATCGGAGTAGTAGGACTTGGATACGTGGGGCTGCCGCTGGTGGTCGCCTTCGCGCAGACCGGCGAGCAGGTGATCGCCGTCGATGTTGACAAGCGCAAAATCGACTCGCTGCAGGTCGGCGAGTCCTACGTGGAGGACATCCCCTCCGAGCTGCTGCGCTCGGTGCTTCCGAACATCAGCGCGACCACGGACTACGCGCCGCTGGCCGACGCCGAGGCGATCCTGATCTGCGTGCCGACCCCGCTGACACCCAACCGCGAGCCGGATCTGCGCCCGCTGGAGGACTCCGCGCAGGCGCTGGCCTCGGTTGTCCGCAGGGGCCAGCTGGTGGTGCTGGAGTCGACCACCTACCCCGGCACCACGCGGGAGCTGCTGGTGCCGGCGCTGGAGCGCGAGTCGGGGCTGCAGGTGGGCAGCGATATCAACGTCGCCTTCTCCCCGGAGCGCGTGGACCCGGGCCGCACCGACTACACGCTGAAGAACACCCCGAAGGTGATCGGCGGGATCACCGACGCCTGCACGGAGCGCGCAGTCGAGGTCTACGGCCGCGTCTGCGATGACATCCGCCGCGTCTCCACGCCCGAGGCGGCGGAGATGACCAAGCTGCTGGAGAACATCTTCCGCTCGGTCAACATCGCGCTGGTCAACGAGCTCTCGATGGTCGCGGAGCGCATGGGCATCGACATCTGGGAGGTGGTCGACGCCGCCGCCTCCAAGCCCTACGGCTTCATGCGTTTTGAGCCGGGACCGGGGATGGGCGGCCACTGCCTGCCGATCGACCCGTTCTACCTCACCTGGCGCGCGCGCGAGTTCCAGATGTCAACCGAGTTCATTGAGCTCGCGGGCAAGATCAACCAGCAGATGCCGCTGCACTGCGTGGAGCGCATCGAGCTGGCGCTCAACGACGTGGCCAAGCCGATCCGCGGGACCAGGATCGCACTGCTGGGCGTCGCCTACAAGGGCGGGATCGGCGACATCCGCGAGTCCCCGGCGCTGCGCATCATCGAGGAGCTCAAGCGCCGTGGCGCGGATCTCGTCTACCACGACCCCTACGTTCCCGAGCTGCGCAAGCTGGGGCTCAGCAACACGCCGCTGCGCGAGGCGCTGGCCGACGCGGACGCGGTGGTGCTGGTGACCGCGCACCCTGACATCCCGCACCTGGACATCGCCCGCGAGGCGGCGCTGTTCGTCGACCTGCGCGGGATCACCCGCGGGATCAGCGCCGAGAACCTCGTGCGGCTCTGAGCGGCGCGCGGCGTTGAACGGACGCACGTCCCGCCGGTGGGGCGTGGCCGTGCTGCTGGCCAGCGGGCCAGCAGCACGGGGTCAGCCGGCTCAGAAGCTCGCGGTGTCGATCACGAAGCGGTAGCGCACGTCGCCCTCAACCACCCGGTCCCAGGCGTGGTCGATCTGCTCGCCGCCGATCAGCTCGATGTCGGCGCCGAGTCCGTGCTGGGCGCAGAAGTCGAGCATCTCCTGGGTCTCACGGATCCCGCCGATCATCGACCCGGCCCAGCTGCGGCGGTGCGGGATCAGGCTGAAGGCGTGAACCGGGAGCTGCTCGCTGGGAGCGCCGACGTTGACCAGCGTGCCGTCCAGCGCCAGCAGGTTCAGGTGGGCGTTCATGTCGATCGCCGCGGAGACCGTGTTGATGATCAGGTCGAAGCTGCCGGCCAGCCGCCCCAGCGTTTCCGGGTCACCGGTGTTGGCGTAGTGGTCGGCGCCGAGCTCCAGCGCGTCCTGGGCCTTGGCGGTGGAGCGCGAGAACACCGTCACCTCGGCGCCCATCGCGTGCGCGAGCTTGACGCCCATGTGGCCGAGGCCGCCGAGCCCGAGGATCCCGACCCGCTTGCCGGGGCCGGCGTTCCAGTGGCGCAGCGGCGAGTAGAGCGTGATCCCGGCGCAGAGCAGCGGCGCCGCCACGTCGAGTGAGATCCCCTCCGGGATGCGCAGCACGAAGTCCTCGGTGACGACGATGTGCGTGGAGTAGCCGCCCTGCGTCCAGGTGCCGTCGCGGTCCAGCGCGTTGTAGGTGCCGATCATGCCGGCGCAGTACTGCTCCTCGCCGGCCTGGCAGGCGTCGCATTCGCCGCAGGAGTTGACCATGCAGCCGACGCCGACGCGGTCACCGACGCTGTGCCTGGTGACCTGCGCACCGACCGCCTCGACGGTCCCGGCAATCTCGTGTCCCGGCACCAGCGGGAAGTGGGTGTCGCCCCATTCGCCGCGACCGGTGTGGATGTCGGAGTGGCAGATGCCGGCGTAGTGGATCTTGATCAGCACGTCCTTGGGCCCGAGGTCGCGGCGCTCGATCGTGGTCTTCTGAAACGGCTTGCCGGGGCCGGGGGTCGCGTACGCGGTCACTGATCGCATCGGATGCGGGGTCCTTTCAACAATTTTCGGTTCGAACCTGGTCGAACTATCTTACCGGGCCATCGCAGCACCGCTCAACGGATCCGCAGCCGCCAACGGCGATTGTCACAATGAGCACGAATGCCAGTGCCGAGTCTCCCGCCGAGCACCCCCGACGAGGCGTGGACAGGCGACCTGACGAAGGCCGCACGCGACCTGGCGCCGATCGTCGTGACCACGGTGATCGCCTGGGGGGTCGCGCTCGCCGGGGAGCGGGTCGCGCCGGCGGAGTACGTGATCTCGGCGGCGCTCGCGCTGGCCTCCGCGACGATCGGCACGCTCGCGAGCCTGCGCGGGCGCGTGCGCGCCGGGACGATGGTCGCCGCGATCGTCTACTTGTCGGCGATCGGGGTGCTGCGCGACGCCGGCGGCGGCAGCAGCTCCGGAGTCAGCGTGCTGGCGCTGCTGGCCGTGCTGCAGACCGCCCTGTACTCGCGCCGGCGACGGGAGCTGGCGGTGGTGCTGGCCGCGGTCGCCGCGCTCTTCCTGGTGCCGATCCTGGTCTTCGGGCCGCCGCACTACCCCCGCACCGGATATCGGTCAGCGCTGCTCTCGGTGCTCGTCTACGGGATCGTCGGGCTCGTCACCCAGAGGCTTGTGGAGGACATCCGTGGCCGCTCATCGGAGTCGCGCCGGCGGGTGCGGATGCTCGTCCGCGTCAACGACACGGTGCACCAGCTGTTCGAGAGTGACGACGTGCGCCGGGACCTCTGCGCAGCGGTCAAGGAGATCAGCCATGCGACCGCGGTCTTCCTCTACGAGGCGACCGTCGAGCGCGAGGTGCTGTGGTGCAGCGCCAGCACGCTCCAGCATCCGGCCGCCGCGCGCGGCTCCCTGGCCACGGCGCCGAGCGGCCTGTTCGACGCGTTTCAGAGCGGCCAGCGCGTGCTGGTCACAGAGGACGCCGGCGGCCAGACCGGCAACCACCAGGCGTGGGTCGCCGCCGGCAGCCCGCCGTGCGTGCTCTACCAGCCGCTCAAGCGCGCCGACCTGACCGTCGGGGTGATGGTCGTCACCTGGGATGAGCTGCTCGAGCTCAGCGATACGCGCGTGACCATGGCGTCGCTGCTCGCCCATGAGGGCGCAGCCGTGATCTCCCACGTCGACGTGGTGCTGCACCTCACCGATGAGGCGCACACGGATCCGCTCACCGGGCTGCCCAACCGCCGCGCCTGGGATGAGCGCCTGCGGCTGGCATTCGAGGGTCCGGACCCGTTCGCGGTCGCGCTGCTGGACATAGATCACTTCAAGCAGTTCAACGACCGCCGCGGCCATCCCGAGGGTGATCGCCTGCTGCGTGAGGCCGCCGAGCGCTGGCGTTCGGAGACCAGGCCCGTCGACTTCCTCGCGCGCGTCGGCGGTGAGGAGTTCGCGCTGCTGATCCAGGGCGCCCAGGCCGACAGCGCGGTGGCGCTGCTCGAGCGCCTGCGGGCGCTGATGCCCGACGCGCAGACCTGCTCCGCGGGGATCGCCTTCCGCGCGCGCCATGAGCCAGCGGCGGCGCTCGTGGAGCGCGCCGACCGCGCGCTCTATGAGGCCAAGGCGGCCGGTCGTGACCGCACCTGCATGAGCGCCGGAACGAGCGACGCTCAGAGCCCGGGCGCGGCCGACGTCACCGGCCACCCCGGCTGAGCTGCCACGGCTGGCCCGGGGTGCCGGAATCGCCCGCGCTTCTGTCGCGCCGGTTGGGTATCGTCAGGCGCGGTGGGTTCAGAGGCGAGCAGCCGCAGGACCTCGGCGGCCTGCTCGGCTGACGCGGTCGGGTCCGCAGGGCGCCGCCACCCATCTGAGCCGATCGAATAGGCAGAGCCGTGTCGCGCGCACCCGAACAGATCACCGAGGACGGCATCCCGTACGCGGCTCTGGATGCGGTTGCGGCGATCCTGCGCGTGCTGGCCCAGGTGGCTCCGCCCGGCTCGGGCGCGGCGAGCGACCTCGATGCCTGGGCTCGCCACGTGCTGGTTCTGGCGCAGGCTCCCGGGGCCGATGAAGCCGACCCGTCGCAGCGCGACTGGCATGGTCTCAGTCGCCATGTCGTGGCGCTGGTGCGTGATGACAGCGCGGCGGTGGCACGCTCCATCGGCGAGCTGCGGGGCGCGGTCTGGTCGATGGTCGAGCACCTCTCGCAGGTCGTCGTCGGCGATGCCGCCTCCGACCTCGATGCCAGGAACCAGCTCACGCAGCTGCGCGCGGCGATCGACGGCCCCGCCGAGGATCTCAGGGAGAGCGCGCTGGCCACCGTCAGGCGACTCTCGCAGATCATCGAGGAGAAGCACGAACGCCAGCTGCAGCTGGCCAGTGAGCTCGGCAGGCGAGTGACCGAACTCAAGGCGGAGCTCGAGGACATCCGCCGGGAGGCCGACATCGACCCGCTCACGCAGGTCGGCAACCGCGGCGTCTTTCAGCGTGAGCTCCCGCGCGCGCTGCAGATGCGCTGCCTGCTCGACGAGCCGGCATGCCTGGCGCTGGTCGACATCGACAGCTTCAAGCAGATCAACGACGCCTGCGGACACACCGCGGGCGACGCCGCTCTGGAGCTGATCGCCGGCGCCCTGGTGCGCAGCTTCCCGCGCCGCTCCGACATCGTGGCGCGGCTGGGAGGTGATGAGTTCGCAGTGATCCTGCCGGCGACGACGGCGCACGACGGCCTGCGGCTCACCGAGCGGTTCCTGGAGGTGGTGCGCACCATCGAGATCCCCCAGACAGGGCCGGACACCAGCCTCACCGTGAGCGCCGGTGTCGCGGAGGCGCTGCCCGCCGAGCAGGCCGACGCCTGGCTCGCGCGAGCCGATCGCGCGCTCTATCTCGCCAAGGCGCGGGGCCGTGACTGCGTGGTGATCGCCGCCGAGGAGCCTGAGCGAGCCGACGGCCCGTCGGTGGGCGAGCAGCCGCCAGCTGCAACGGCGCCGCTGGCAGGCGACCGTTAGCGCAGGGCGGGTCCAGCGCGCGGCGGCAGAGCAGCGGCTCAGACCGGGACGCGCGCGGCGCCGGCGCGCAGCGGTGAGAGCGCGGTCACGCGCACGGCCAGCGGGCCGGGCGCGCGCTCCGGCTGGGTCTCGAGCACTTCCTCCAGAGCCGCGACGCAGGCCGGGTCAAAGGCCGTCCCGGTCTCCTCCTGCAGCAGCGCCAGAGCGCGCTCGCTGCTCCAGGCCTCGCGGTAGACACGGTCCGCGGTGAGCGCGTCGTAGACGTCGGCGACGGTCAACACCCGCACCTCCAGCGGCAGCTCGCCGGCCGGCACGCGGTTCGGGTAGCCGCCGCCGTCAAGGCGCTCATGGTGGCTCTCCACCAGCGCCAGCACCAGCGCTGAGAAGCCGCCCAGCTCCCGCAGCAGCTCGCGGCCGGCCACGGGGTGGCGCTTGATCTCCGCAAACTCCTCATCGGTGAGCCTGCCCGGCTTGCAGAGGATCTCGTTGGGCACCGAGAGCTTGCCCATGTCGTGCAGCAGCCCGCCGAGCGCAAGCTGGCGCAGACGCCCGGCCGGCAGGCCCAGCTGCTCCCCGATCTGCACCGCGAGCGTCGCCACCCGGCGTGTGTGCCCCTCGGTCGACGGGTCCTTCTCACCGAGCCGGACCACCAGCGCGCGCACGCGCGCCCCCAGGAACGCATCCTCGTGGGCGACCAGATCCTCGGCTTTCAGGTCCCCGACCAGCGGGCGCGAGGCGATCCCGTAGCGCAGGTCCAGCGCGGCGGGGATCCCGACCAGCGCGATCCCCCCCACCTCGAGCAGATGGGCGGCCCAGAAGCCGGCGTCCATCATCGTGAAGTTGAGCAGCCCGTACTGGGCTGCGAGCAGCGACATGACCCCGGCCGCCACCAGGAGGTCCGAGCGGCGCCGGGTCAGCAGGAACGTGTGGGCGCAGCGCCATGCCAGCAGCATCAGCGGGGCGGCGGTGACGGCGAAGATCGCCTCGGCGACAAACGACGAGGGGTTTGGCACCACCGGGATCCGGGTCGCGAACACCAGCGCCAGCGCGCCGATCGCGGCCAGGCAGACGAGGATCAGCCGCTGCGCGAGCAACAGCGCGCCGATGCGCTCGCGGCGGCGCAGCGCCGGCAGCGCCGAGGCCGACAGGATCAGCCCGCCGACCGGCAGGTTCAACGCACCGGCCACCTGGACCACGCCGTTTGGGCCGATCAGCACCTTGGGGGTGGCGAGCGCGTGCACCAGCAGGAAGATCGCCATCACGCTGAAGGCGATCCCCAAGAGGACGGCGCGGGGGTCGCTGAAGCGGGCGGCGCAGCTTGACATCGCAATGCCGGCCCCGGCCGCCAGCACGGCCGCGACGCCCACCACGATCAGGTGCAGCTCGCCGGGGATCATCATCATGTGGTCGCCGGCGCCGAACAGCAGCGCGGCCGGGGCCAGCGCCAGAGCGCAGGCCAGCGTGAGGGTCGGCACGCGGGTTCTCAGCCAGGACATCTCGCTGCCGTATCGGCAGGCGTTACATGCCGCTTGAGCCGGGCGGCGCCGTGCTGGGCGCAGGACCGAGCGGCGTAGCCCCAGCCGGCCGTCGACGCTCGCCCTGGGGAACGCTCAGGCGTCGCGCTGCGCTGCCAGCAACTGCTTGAGGATCGCGCGCAGGTCGTCTATCTGCTCGCGGTCGAGCTCCAGCAGCGCCTGAGGCGGCGTGCCCAGGATCTCATCGGCGCGGCTGGCGAGCGCAGCGCCACGGGGCGTCGTCTCAACCACCTTGGTCCGCCGGTCGGTGGGGTGCGGGGTGCGCCGCACGAGCCCGAGTGACTCGAGCTCATCGACCAGCTTGGTCGCGTTGGGCTTGTCGATCTCCAGCGCCTGAGCCAGCTCGGTCATCGTGCGCGGGCGCCGCGCCAGGCGGCGCAGCGCCCGCGTGCGCGAGAAGCTGATGCCCACAGCGTCGACGACCTCGCGCCTGCGCGTGCTCTCCAACACCAGGTCATACATCAGCAGCCACGCCTCGGTCGCGGCTGCGCGTGAGTCGCTGGACGCGGGCCGTGGTTGAGCTTCACCCATGCGCTGAAGGCTATTGAGCTACGCGGCCAGCGCCTCCGGGTGGGTGCTCAGCGCCTCCGGGTTGAGCGCCAGCGCCGCCCGCTGCGCGGTCAGCTTCGCGCGCTCACCGGTGGCGACCAGGCCAAGCATCACGATCGCCAGCCCGCAGCCGAGCATCGCCCACCAGGCCGGATGCGATGCTTCCGCCAGTCCGCGTGCCCGCAGACCGGCGGTGGAGCTGATGATCGCACCGGCGATGGCCACACCGAGCGTCTGGCCGAACTGCCTGGCTGTGCTGGCGGTCGCCGCGGCGACCCCCGCCTGGGCGCGCGGCATCCCGGAGACGGCGGCGTTGGTGACCGGCGCGTTGACTGCCCCGAACCCGATGCCGAACACCACGTAGGAGCCGAGCAACAGCAGCGGCGCGGTGTGGGCGCTGAGGTTCGCAAGGCTGCCGCAGGCGACGGCGTATGCGCTGCCGCTGACCAGCAGCGGCCAGCGCGGCCCATGCCTGCCCACGAACCTGCCCACGTACGGGGAGACGAGCATCGCGGCCAGCGCCAGCGGCAGCGTGTAGAGGCCCGCGTCCACCGGTGAGAGCCCCCGCACGCGCTGCAGGTAGAGCGTGTTCAGGAAGAGGAACCCGCCGAACGCGATGAACGCGCAGATCGCGGTCAGGACCGCCGCGCTGAAGGGCACCGAGCGGAAGAAGCGCAGGTCCAGCAGCGGCTGTTCGCGCCGCGGCTCGACCGCCAGCAGCCCTGCGATCCCGAGCCCCGCCAGAGCCAGCGCAATCACGATCGTGGGCGAGTCCCAGCCGTGTGAGGGTGCCTCGATGATCGCGAAGGTCAGCGCCGCGACGAACGTGATCACCAGTGCCTGACCGGCGGGATCGAAGCGCCGGGCCACCGGCGCCCGGGACTCGGGCACAAAGCGCCACGTGAGCGCCAGCCCGATCAACCCGATCGGGACGTTGAGCAGGAAGATCGCCCGCCAGCTGACGGCCGAGGCCAGCGCGCCGCCGATCACCGGGCCCAGCGCGATCGAGATGCCGGCCACCCCGCCCCAGACGCCAACCGCCTGGGCGCGCTCGCGCGGGTCGGTGAAGGTGTTGGCGATGATCGACATCGCCACCGGGTTGAGCATCGAGCCCCCCACGGCCTGAATCACCCGGAAGCTGACGAGCATCGCCACGCTGGTGGCGACGCTGCAGAGCACGGAGCCGCCGAGGAACAGCAGCAGGCCGGTCATGAACACGCGCCTGCGGCCAAAGCGGTCACCGCTGGATCCCGACAGCATCAGCAGGCTGGCCAGCACGAGCGTGTAGGCGTCGACCGTCCACTGCAGGCCGGAGATGCCGGCGTGCAGGTTGCGGCCGATCGACGGCAGCGCGACGTTCACGGCGGTCACATCGAGCCCGACGATCAGCAGGCTGGTGCAGCAGATCGAGAGGATCGCGAGCCGACGTTTGCGGCTGAGCTCGCTCACTGCGCCGGCCCGGTGACTCGCGGCCCCGGGCCCATCACCCGCGGCCCCGGGCCGATCACCCGCGGCCCTGAGCCCATCATCCGCAACCCCGAGCCCATCATCCGCAGCCCTGAGCCCATCATTCGCAGCCCTGAGCCCATCATCCGCAACCCCGGGCTACTTTGGTTGTCTTTTCATCATAGTTATTAAGTTATCACTACTGTTCGCTCGCGGCGCCCACACCGAGACCTCGCTAAAGTCATCGCCCTAGACCAAGCGGCAACCCGCGCAGGTGGACATCTTGTCGCCCTGCCGGGCCACCACACAGGCCTTCCCAGGTCCTCTGTGGCGCCGACCAAAGGTCAAAAGCCTGCGGTTCGCAGGACATAGGGCGCGTAGCTCAGTGGGAGAGCGCTCGCTTCACACGCGAGAGGTCGGTGGTTCGAAACCACCCGTGCCCATCACAGAAAAGGCCCGGTAAATCGTGACTGTTCAGGTCGCGGCTGGAAGCCACGGCTGGTGTGTCGCGAGGCTGGTGAGTGCGTCGAACAGGCTCTGGCCTTGTTTGCGTGCGGTGCTGATGTAGGCGCGGATCGCT
>JAJZDA010000062.1:16150-18497 GCA_021851525.1 Actinomycetes bacterium
CAGCGCCGGTTGTGGTGCGCCATGAGCCTGAGATCTTTTGTTGGATCTTGATCATCCGGATGTCGCGCTCGACGAGGTTGTTATCGAAGGGCACTTGGAAGTCGTGCGCGAACCGGAGCACGTCTGTGCGGTACTCGTCGAGGCGGCGTAGCAGGTTCGCCGCGGGGGACCGGCCGATCGGTCCGCGCCGGCCTGTTCGCTCAGTTGGTGGTGGGTTCTGACGGTGCCCGAGAGCGATGATCCGACCCCACGCGCGGCGATAGCCCTCAAGCGAGCGTTCCGGCAGGCCAGACAGTCCGGCGTCCTTGGCTTCCTGAACCGTGTCATGGAGGCGCCGTAGGAACCGGTCGGCTTGGACCGCCCAGGACTGCCCTTGTGCGTCAGCCTCGATCACGGCCAACAGCTCTCGGAGGTGATGAGCGTTGCAAAGCGCGTGCGTCACGCCGTCATATGCCCGGTATTGCGGCCAGCCGTCATGCACCGCGACCCCTTGGAAGGTCGGCATCACTGCGCAGTGATCGATCCCTTCGGTCCCGCGCCGGTCATGAAGCGCATAGAACGTCAAGCGCTCATTGCTGGCGCAGTGCAGCCACCGAGTTCTGCCGGCCACACGAGCGCCGGTCTCATCGAAGTGAACCAGCGGCGAGTCGATCAGCTGGCCGTGGACCGTGTCGAGAAACTCGTCCAGGTCATCGGCCGCCTCCGCCATGAAGGCGTGCAGCGTGCCCGTCGAGACCGGCGCGTGCAACCAATCGGACAACAGGCCCGCGGTCCGCTGATAAGGCAGGTGCTGCCCGGCGATTAGATACAGCCCCAGCGCCCTGATCCTGGGCCCATATTGGGCCGGGGCGGACACCCCGGCCGGGAAGCTGGCGTCAGTCAGCCGTCCGCACCCGGAACAGCGACACCGCTGAGCCAGATGCTCAGTGACCCACAGCCGAACCTCCGGCAGATCGAAGACTTGGCGGCGCTCGACCGACTCAACCGACACGCCCTCAAACCCGGCCCCACACCCCTCACAACAGGCCGGCGTGTGGACGATCCTCTGATCTGGATCAGTGACCATCTCCAAGCATCCACCGCCGTGGCCGGGCTGGCCGCCAGGCTGACGCCCAGACCTACCACGAAGACTCCGCGGCACCGGCGGCTTGGCCAGCCCGTCAGAGGACGGCGGCCGTGACGAGTTACGCGAGTTCTGCGCCAAACGACGCTTCAGCTCCCCGACCTCAGCCTCCAGCTCAACAACCCGCCGCTCCAGCCGCTCGATCGTCGCAGCCTGCTCGACAACCAACGCCGCAAGCTGCTCATAAGACGGCCGCGGCTGGGGCACATAACAACGTTCGTGATATCAACCCCAGACCCTCCCACGACCTGAACAGTCACGGTAAATCGGGCCTTTTTTCGTCCTTGGACTTCCTCGCTGGACCGCCAAAATGGCCTCATGGAAGCATTTTGGAAGCATTAATCTGAGTTCAGCGGCCCTGAGGTGGGTGTTTCGGGCCCCACGGGCTCCGCTGTTCTGCCTCCACTCGTCGAGCTCCGAGCGCAGGAACCAGAGCTTGCAGCCGGGGCCGTCCTGGTGGAAAGGGACGGTCTTGGCAGCGGTCAGCTTGTAGAGCGTCCCCTTTTTCGTGCCGAGGTACTCGAGGGCGCCGTCGAAGTCGAGCCATCCGGCTGGCTCCGGAGCCGGGATCTCGCTCAGGTACGGACTGAGCCGAACCGCGAGCGCATGGATTACTCCGTCGCTGAGAGCCTCGATCTCTTCCGGTCGGATAGAGGCGATGATCTGCTGTCGCAGGTCGCTCATCCGAGTGACCTCGGCGGGGAGCAGCATGGTTGGGCGATGCCTTGAGGACCTCCAAGCGGTAGCGGACATACCGATGGATCCCGAGCAAACGCGGAAATCACAGATGTGGAAAAAGCCCTCACATCTACGGGTGGTGTTCAGCGAGCCGTTTGGGAGTGAAATGAAGATAAAAGTCTCTAAAGGGAGTAGCGTCGGCTCTGTGGGCGATGGCTGTTGGCGCGGGCGCAGATGAGAGTGCTGAGCCGTTCCGCGTTGGGCTATAACCGAATGTTGTGGACGGCGCCGGCGAGGAAGTTGGCGGCGTACCTTCCCGGTTGAGTAAAGACCGAGGCCGGTAGCAGCCGGCAAGGAAGGCACGCCGATGACGAATGTTCGCATGCTCCCGGGCGTTGGGGGCAACGAGGAAATGCTGGACACGTTGGACTCGCTTGCGCGGGAGGGCGCCAGGCGGATGATCGCCGCGGCGTTACGCGCTGAGGCTGACGAGTACGTCGACCGGTTCGCCGGTGAGGTCGATGAGCACGGGCACCGGCTGGTGGT
>JAJZDA010000063.1 GCA_021851525.1 Actinomycetes bacterium
GGATTACGAGCTCTGCTTCTGCGCGCCGCCGGCCGCGGCCGGCGCGATCGAACATGCGTTGGCGACGCTGCCCGGTGGGCCGCTGGCGCTCAGCTGGGTTGGCAGCGTCACCGCCGGGGAGCCGGGGGTGGTGTTCGAGGGGACCTCGGCCACACTGCGCGGCTACGAGCACGAGCTCTGAGGCGGCGTGCGCTCAGGCTGCGGTGCGGCCACGCGGCAGGCCGCCGCCACGCGTGCCCCAGAGCGCCAGCAGCAGGCCGGCGAGCGGGCTGCGGAGCATCGCGTCGGCCACCTGCTTGGTGTCCACGCAGTACTCGTCGTGGGCCAGCAGGTCCTTGAGAACCGTCAACTTGGAGTCGGCTTCCTTGCTCATCCTGTGGACCTGATCGGCAGATTCCCAGGCCAACTAAACCCTGGGTAGCGCATTCCCGCAAACGGGCGCCACGGCCCCGGTCAGGCGTTGGTCGGACGACCGTTGAGCGCCACGCGCGCGGGCTTCACGGCGATCAGCCGCGCGAACACGGCGATCCGCTGATTGGCGCTGTAAAGCGGGTTGCAGGCCGACAGCACCAGCCGCGGATAGCCGACGCTGCGCGTGATCCACCAGGCGTTGGGCGGCACGATCTGCTGGCGCTGCACCGAGTAGACAAACGTTCCATACGGCATCAGCAACCGCAGCCTGTCGCCGGGCGCCAGCTCGTTGAGGTTGCGAAACGGAGCCAGGTAGGTGGTGCGATGCCCGGCGATCGCCACGGTGCCGCCGAGCCCCGGCAGCGGGGTCGAGCGGTAGTGGGCGGGACCGAGCTGAAGGTCGGAGGCACTGGTCCCCTGAACCACCTCGTAGTCGACTCCCAGCTTGGTGATCACCAGCCGTCCCACGGCCGCCCCGTCGGGCACCGAGCGCTGCTCCGCGGATGCCAGGTAGGCGATCCGCTCCGCGGTTCCCGTGTAGCGCGTGAGCGACGCCTGCTGCGCCGCGCTGAGCGGCATCGTCGCGTAGCTGAGGTAGCGGCGGTCGATCCCCGAGCGCCGCAGCAGCGCCACCACCGCGGTCACCGGCTCCTGCCAGAGCAGCGTCGCGGCCACGTCCGCGAGCATCAGCAGGCCGGCCGTGATCAGCAGCGCGGAGAGGATGCGGCGTCGGCGCCTCATCGCCGCAGCGCCGACTCCGTGCCGCCGAGCGAGCCCGGGCCGGCGTAGCTGGCGGGACCCCTGACCGTGACCGCCGGGTCGGCGACGGCGGCGGCCGAGGCGCGCACCGAGCGTGTGGCTATCACCAGCGCGCTGGCCAGGCAGCCGAGCGTGAGCGCCCAGCAGAACGCGATGGTCGCCGGCATCGCGCCGCCGGAGACCATCAGCGCCATGCTCCAGATCAGCCCGACGGGCGTCAGCTGGTAGGCGTTGGCGTAGTAGACGAGCACAGGGACGATCGGCAGCACGGCCGCGAGCGTGAGCAGCAGCACGGCCACGCGATGGGCACGCACCTCCGCCTGCGCCAGCCACAGCCAGAGGTGCAGCGCGGGGATCAGCAGCAGCACCGCGTAGGGGTTCAGGACCCAGATCAGCAGCGCCACCGCACAGCTGACGAGCACCAGCGCCACCGCTGCCGCATCGGCCGCGGGGCTCTCGGGCGGGCGCCTGCCCGCCGAGCGGGTGGAGCCCAGCGCGGAGGCGACGATCCGCAGGCAGAGCGGCCGCAGCACCACGAACGCGAGGATCACCAGCAGTCCCAGCAGGATCAGCGCGGCGGTGTCACCGCCCGTGATCGGGATCGCGCTGCCGGTGACCGCCCCGGGCGGGTCGGCGGAGAAGAGGTCGGCGGCGCGCGCCAGGAGCAGCCCCGCGAGCCCGGCCAGGAACGGCATCGCGCCGCACAGCACCCACGCCACCCAGCGCAGCATCGCGTGCCCGCGCCGGCGCGTGCGGGCGAGCGCATCGATCGCGGTCGCCGCAACCGGCAGGATCAGCGCCAGCCCGAGCAGGCGCATCGCCCACAGCGGCACGGTCTTGCCGTTGATCGTCAGATAGGAGCTGGGCGACGCCACCGCCGGCCCGGTGTCGAGCGCGTTGACGGTCTGCAGCACGGCGGTTCCGAGGTTGACGATCTGGGATGCGGGCGCCAGCACCTCGTGGGCGGGTGTCGGCATGTCACCTGACACGGAGAGCAACACCGCCGGGATCCCGGCGTCGAGGAAGGGCGCCTGCTGGGTGAGCGCGAACGGCACCGCCAGGCGCACGAGCTGTCCCCCGAGCCCGGGCTGGGGGACGCGGATGCCGGCGTTCTGGCGCACGTAGGCGGCGAGCGTGTTGCGCAGCATCGGCGGCGCGAGCGTGTCGCCGCCGGACCACGGGACCACAACCGGGCTGTGATGCACGGCACCGGCCAGATCGCCGAGCACTATCACCGCGTCGACCGGCTGGCTGGAGAGCGTGTGCGCCAGCTCCGTGGCACCCGCCGCGCCGATCTGGCCGCTGGTTGAGATCAGCAGCACCGAGCGGTTCAGGGTCTCGCCGGAGAGCGCCTGCGCGAGCCCCAGCAGCACCGCAGTGCCGGACATGTCGGCGATCCCCTGCCGCGGGCTGGAACTGTCGCGGGAGGCGACCACAACCACCTCACCGTTGCCGAGCCCGGCCCGCTGGGCAAATACGTTGGTGAGCGCCCGCGTGCCCTGGGCGGTACGCGCGGTGAACTGCTGGGTGCTGACCTGAAACCCGGGGAACTGGCCCTGGATCGCGTGCGCGAGTTCCGCGTCGGCGCTGCCGCCAGGCACCCGCCCGGGGTGTGCGCGCGCCAGGCTCTGCATGGTTGCGTAGGAGCTGGTGAAGTCCTGCCCGGGCGCGAGCGTCGTGGAGACACCGCGATGCTGGGGCACCAGCGAGAAGCCGAAGACGATCACGGCGAACGCGACGAGCACCATCAGCGACCGGTAGATGCGCGGGTCCACCATCAGCAGTCAGGGTACCCGGGCGGCGCCGGCCCGGATGTCAGCCGCCGGCAGGCAGCTCACCGTCGAAGTACTCCAGGTGGCCGGCGGCCCCCCGGAACATCCAGCGATCGGCCTCATTGCGCGTCCAGACCCCGACCTTGTCACTGTCGGGGTAGACGCACACGGAAGGCGTGGCGCTGCTGGAGAACATCACGAACCTGGCCGGCTCCGCTCCATCGTTGTGAATCTGGTGGGCTCCCTCCGGGCCTGCGGGGAAGCACACGACCTCACCGGCAGCTGCGGGCTGCGTGCCGCCCGGGACGCGCACCTGCACGCGGCCGCTCATCACGATCAGCCACTCCTCCACGTACTCATAGTGGTAGGGGCAGAGTCGCTGTCCGGCCGGCAGCTCAAACAGGCGCACCGCCAGCTCGCTGCCACCGACGGCCTCCCCGTAGGGCACCTCCGCAGAGCGAAATCCATCTGGATCGCTGGGGTCGTAGCGCCCGCTGAAGTCCGCATTGAATGCGTTCGGTCTACTCATGACGCCATCATCTCAGCCATGCCAAGCTTTGTCCTCGGATGAGCGACACGCCGCCCCCGCACGAACTTGTCCTGGCACTGGCCCGGCGGTTGCGCACGGTGGTGCTGCCGCAGCTGGGCGCGGCGGCGGGCCGGCTCGAGCTGGCGGCCGGCGCCGGCGGCGATCTGACCTTCAGCATCGATGAGCTCGCTGAACGCGAGCTGGAGGCGTTCATCGGCCAGCACGCCCCGCAGCTGGCGTTCTACTCGGAGGACCGCGGGCTGGTGACCAGCGGCGGCGATGAGACGCATGTGCTGATCGTCGATCCAATCGACGGCACCCGGCCCGCGATGGCCGGACTCGAGTCCGCCTGCGTGGCGGTGGCACTGGCGCCGCTGGGCGACGGGGAGCCGACGATGGCCGACCTGCAGGTGGGCTGCGTGATGGAGATCAAGCACGGCGAGTGGTTCCTGGCGCGGCGCGGCGAGGGTCTGCTGGCCACCCGCCCCACGCAGCTGAGCGCCAACACGCGGATCGAGTCGATGCTCTGGGCCTACGGCTTCCGCGGCCGCCCGGCGAGGGCCACGGTCGAGGTGCTGGCGGAGCTGATCGACGGCTCTTCGGTCGGCGGCGGCTGCTTTGAGCTCGGCTCGCAGGCGTTCGCGATGACGCGCATCGCCAGCGGGCAGCTGGACGCCGTGGTGGAGGTCGGCTCACGCATGATCGATGAGGTGCCGGGGATGCTCGAGGCCTTCCGCGAGGTCGGCCGCGGGGCGGTGCTGAACAACTCACCGTATGACCTGGCCGCACCATGGCTGTGCCTCACGGAGGCGGGCGGGGTCGTCAGCGACGGTTGGGGCGAGCCGCTGGATCAGCGCCCGCTGCTGGGCGGTGGCCACGCCTTTCAGATGTCGTCGATCTGTGCGGCCAACGCCGATCTGCACCGGTTGCTGGTCGCGGCGATTGATGCGGGAATCGCGCGGCTGCAGGCGCAGTGCAGGTGACGGGTAGCGACGATGAACGCAGGAGATCGACGCGGGCAACGGGATCAACGTGGGCGGCGGGGTGAGTGGAGTTGAACGGCGACGGTGCGGAGGCGGAGCGCCTCATCCTGGTGTCCAACCGCGGTCCCGTGACCTTCCAGGCGGACGGCGAGGCGCGGCGCGGAACCGGCGGGCTGGTGACGGCGCTGATGGGCCTGGCCGCCTACCGTGAGGTGACCTGGGTCGCCTCGGCGATGAGCGAGGGTGACGCGCGCATGGCGGCCGCGCACGGCGGCGCGCCGTTCCCGGTGGAGACCCCTGACGGGAACGGCTATCTGGTGAAGCTCGTGGCCTCCGACCCGGACGCCTACGAGCGTTTCTACAGCGTCTTTGCCAACCCGATGCTGTGGTTCATCCAGCACTACCTCTGGGATCAGTCCAACGCCCCGGACATCCGTCGCAACGAGACAGAGGCCTTCGAGTTCGGTTACAACGTGGTCAACGAGGACCTGGCGCGCGCCGTGCTCGAGGAGATCGACGGGATCGAGCGGCCGGTCGTGATGGCCCACGACTACCACCTCTACACGCTGCCGGCACTGATCCGCCGCGCCCGCCCCGACGTGATCCTCACGCACTTCATCCACATCCCGTGGAGCCAGCCCGACTCCTGGCGGGTGCTGCCCTCGGTGATCCGCGAGGAGCTCTACCGCGGCGTGCTGGCAAACGACATCATCGGCTTTCACACACAGGCCTACCGGCGCAACTTCCTGCTCTGCTGCGAGGATCTCTTCGGGTTCGAGGTCGACCACGCGCGCGGCGTGGTGCGGCTTGACGGCCGCGAGGTCTGGGCGCGCGTCTATCCGCTGCCGATCGACCCCGACGCGATCCGCGCGGTGGCCCGCGCGCCGCAGGTCCGCGCCCATGAGCAGGAGCTGCTGCGCCGCCGCCGCGATCACCTGATCCTGCGCGTGGACCGCGCCGACCTGTCCAAGAACGTGCTGCGCGGCTTCACGGCCTTCGATGTCTTCCTGGAGCAGCACCCGGAGTTCCGTGAGCGCGTGACGTTCATCGCGCAGCTGATGCCGTCACGGACCGACGTGCCGGAGTACGCGGAGTACCTGGAGCGCATCGAGGCGGTTGTGGCGGTGGTCAACCACCGCCACGGCTCACCGGACTGGATGCCGATTCAGCTGAAGCTGCGCGACGACCTCCACGAGGCGGTGGCTGCCTACAAGCACTACGACGTGCTGATGGTCAACGCGATGTTCGACGGGATGAACCTGGTGGCCAAGGAGGGCCCGATGGTCAACGCGCGGGCGGGCGTCTCGATCCTCAGCGAGAACACCGGCGCGCACGACGAGCTGGGCGAGCATGCGCTCTCCGTGAACCCGTTCGACATTCAGGAGCTGGCCGACTCATTGCACGCGGCGCTGACGATGTCTCCCCAGGAGCGCATGCGCCGGCACGCCGGGCTGCTGGAACGGATCACGGCCCGTACCCCGGGGGACTGGATCGATGAGCAGCTGCATGACATCCGCCGCAAGTCCGCGGGGGGCTCCTGACCGCAGCCCGGTGGCGGGTGGCCGGCGTAGGCTGGACGGCAGACGGTGAACCCCGGCCGCCCGCCGCGCACGGCCGATGCAGAGCCGGCCGGCGGGTGCCGCGCTGAGCGGGGCCGGCCCCGGCAGGCCTGCGGCGGGCCCTAGGCGATCAGCTTGGTCCGCTGAACCTCCGGCGCGATCCGCACAACGTTCCAGGCTAGACCGAGCCGGGCGAGCGTGGCGATCACCAGGCCGGCGATGTCCAGCTCCCACCAGCGCATCCCGTGAAACGCGGAACGCGGAAAGGCGTGGTGGTTGTGGTGCCAGGACTCGCCCAGGGAGAAGGGCGCCAACCACCAGACGTTCGTCGAGCGATCCTCGATCGCGAAGCGCCGGCGGCCGAAGATGTGGCAGATCGAGTTCACGGACCAGGTGATGTGGTGCACGAAGAAGACGCGCACCAGCCCGCCCCAGATCAGGCCCTCGAGCGCGCCCCTGGCGGTGAAGCCGTGCAGCGCGCAGCTCGCCACGGTCGGCAGCAGCAGCGACAGCAGCGCCAGCTGCGGGAACATCCTGCCGATCCGCCGCATCGCCGGATCCTCGTAGAGGTCGCGCGCGTACCGGCGCCAGTCGGCCTGACCCTGGGTCTCCATCAGCCAGCCCGCATGGGCATGCCAGAAGCCGCGCAGGCCGTGGCCATGGCCGACGTGCGGGCTGTGCGGATCCCCCTCCGTATCGGTGTAGGCGTGGTGCTTGCGGTGATCCGCCACCCAGTCCAGCACCGACCCCTGCACCGACAGCGAGCCCAGCACCGCGAAGGTGCGCTCCACCAGCGGGTATGACTGAAACGCGCGGTGAGTCAGCAGACGGTGGAAGCCGACGGTCACGCCAACCGCGGTCAGCAGGTACATGGCGACCATGATCGCGATGCTCGTCCAGTCCACCATTGAGTTCCAGAGCAGCACGATCGCGGCGATCACGCCCAGGAACGGGACCACGACTCCGGCCAGGTTGGCGTTGCGCTCCATGGCACTCATGCCGGTCTCAGGACGTTCGGTGTGGCGATCTGGCGCTGTAGCTGTCATGTGGCCATTTTTGCTTACTAACTGCTGAATCTCTTGTGTCCTCGACAAGATCTGGACAGGCGAAACTTGTACCTTTTGGACGAACCGCCCTCAGTTCAGCGTCCGCCCCTGGGCGAGCAGCTCAACGTACTGCGTGATCTTCGCGGCCCGCGTCTGCGGGCGGCGCACGGCGCCGATGCGGTACAGGAAGGCGTAGCGGCGAGCCCCGGTGAGCGTCTCAAAGAACGTCGCTGCCGCGGGGTTCGCATCCAGCGCGGCGCGAAAGTCGTCGGGAACCGCGATCTTCGACTGGGGCTCATAGGCCGCCTCCCAGCGGCCGTCGGCACGCGCCCGCTCAACCTCGGCGAGCCCCGCCGCGCGCATCAACCCGGCCTCGATCAACGCGAGCGCGCGGTCCCGGTTGATCCGCGACCAGGCGCTGCCGGCCCGCCGCGGCGTGAAGCGCACACGGTAGAAGTGCTCGTCCACGCGCCCCAGCTGACCGTCGATCCAGCCGAAGCAGAGCGCCACCTCGATCGCCTCCAGCTGTGTGACTGTCGCGCGCGGCGCGCCCTGCTTGGCCAGCAGCAGCCAGACGCCGGCGGCGTCGCCGTGGTTGTGCTCGAGCCACGCCGTCCACGCCTCGCGGTCGCCGAGCTCAAGCCGTGGCAGTTCCCCGGGGGCCGGTCGCTGTGGCATCACGGTTGCTATATTCGCTCGTCGCCCGGCTGAACGGCTCGCTGAACGAGTCCGAGCAGCGGGACTTTCAACATGTCTAACGATCCCATCCTTTATGACCTCGTGCTCCTGCTCTCGATGAAGAGCGAGGACGAAGCTCGCGCAAAGATCCTCGCCGACGTTGAGGCGGCGATCACCGGCGCAGGCGGCACCGTCTCCCGCAATCAGGCCTGGGGACAGCGCCCGACGACTTACCGGATCAACCATCAGACCGAGGCCGAGTACCACCTGCTGCAGTTCACAGGCCCGACCTCACTGCTGGAGTCGCTCTCTCACAACCTGCGGATCGCCGATGAGGTGCTCCGCTTCCGGATCATCAAGGTCGTGCCCGGAACCCCCGAGGCACCGGAGAGCGCACCGCCGATCCTGGCAGGCAGCACCGGCGTGGGCACCGCCCTCGACGGCGAAGCCGCCTAGCCGCCGCGCTCCCCGCGCGCCAGACGACCTGCCTGAGTCCGCTCCCGTCACGCGTGACGGGAGCGCGTCTGCGTCCGTCCCGGTCCCCGGCTCTCGGCGGTCCCCGGCCCTCGGCAGTCGGCGGCCCTCGGCGGTCCCCGGCCCTCGGCAGTCGGCGGCCCTCCGCGGTCGGCGGCCCTCGGCGGTCGGCGGTCGGCGCTCACAGCCGGCGCGAGAGTGTGTCGCGGTGCCACGGCGTGTGCCGGGCCTGCAACGAATCTGTGCCAGTTTGCGGCGCTGCGCTGGCTGCCGTGTGGGGGCATGCTTAGACTCGGCCGCAGGCCTTCGCAACCACTTGAAAGGAGCCCTCGATGGCGGGCAACATCAACCGTGTGATCATCACCGGGAACCTCACGAAGGATCCGGAGCTGCGGTCGCTGCCGAGCGGCGCGAGCGTCTGCGAGCTGCGGATCGCCTGCAACGGACGTCGCAAGAACGCCAGCAGCGGCCAGTGGGAGGACGACCCCAACTTCTTCAACGTCAGCGTCTGGGGACAGCAGGGCGAGAACTGCAAGCGGTACCTGTCAAAGGGCCGCGGGGTGGCGATCGACGGTCGTCTGAACTGGCGCGAATGGGAGACCGACGGACAAAAGCGCTCAGCAGTGGATATCATCGCTGAGACCGTGCAGTTCCTCGGCGGGCGTGAGGACGCTTCGAGCGGTAACGGGAACGGGTTCTCGAGCAGCGTCAGCGCTGCCGCGAGCGACATTCCGATCGATACCGACGACTTTGTCTCCGCTCCCGTGGCAGCCGGTGCCGCCGACGACGATATTCCCTTCTGAGGCGGACGGAATACCAACAGAAGACTTCAACAGGTGATGCCAAGTGGCGAAGCAACGTAGACGGCCGGTTCGACGGCGCGACAGGAAGGGCGGTCCCTCCGCGGGCCGGCGCAAGCCTTGCCCGTACTGCCGTGACAAGGTCGACCAGGTCGACTACAAGGATGTCTCCGCCCTGCGGCGTTTCATCTCGGACCGCGGCAAGATCCGCTCGCGGCGCATCACGGGTGCGTGCCGCAGGCACCAGAACCAGGTGGCGCGCGCGGTCAAGCGTGCGCGCGAACTGGCCCTGCTCCCCTACGTCGCCGAGGGCGGCAGCGAGCGCGAGGGGCGCGGCGGCCGTTCGGACCGCGACCGCTAGCCCGAGGAGGTAGACATGCCCCAGGCAATCCTGCTCCAGGACGTTGAGTCGCTGGGCGAGAAGGGTACGGTCGTCGAGGTCTCCTCGGGGTACCTGCGCAACTTCCTGATGCCGCGCAGGCTCGCGGAGGTGGCGACCAAGGGCTCGATCGAGGCTGCAGCGCGCAGGCGCGCTGCCGTGGAGCGCGAGGCGCGCGAGGCGGTGGACCGGGCTCGCGAGACCGCCGAGACGCTCGGCAAGACGGTGCTCACGATCCCCCAGCAGGCCGGCGACGACGGCCGACTTTTCGGCTCGGTGACCACCCAGGACATCGCCGACGCGATCCGCGACGCACGCGGCATCAAGATTGACAAGCGCAAGGTTGCGCTGGACGACCCGATCAAGACGGTCGGCACGCACATGGTCACCGTCGAGGTGGCCGAGGGTGTGACCGCGACGGTCAAGACGATGGTCGTGGCGGCGTCCTGAGCGGCGACCCGCAAGAACCTGTGCACCGAGGCCCGCGCAAGCGGGCCTCGTTCGTTAAGCGGCCGCCGCTAAATCCGGCGCGAAATGCGACAAGCCGCCGCCCCGGCGCCCGCGCACCAACCTATCTTTGAATGAGCTGATGAGCGCCACCGTCCCGTCCGACACGCAACCCAACAACCTCGTGGCCGAGCGCTCCGTGCTGGGGGCGGTGCTGCTCGACGAGCAGCACCTGCACGCGCTCCTGGTGGACGAGCAGCTGCGTCCCGACCATTTCTTCCTGAGCACCCACGCCGCGGTGTTCGAGGCGATGCTCGAGCTCTACAACTCTGACCAGAAGATCGATCACCTGACGGTTGCTGAGCGCCTGCGCCAGAACAACCGCCTCGATGAGATCGGCGGGCCGGACGCGATCGAGGAGCTGGCGGCCTGGGTCCCGGCCACCGGCCACGCGCGCGACTACGGCAGGATCGTGCGTGAGCAGGCGCAGCTGCGCGCGCTGCTGGCCGCCACGCGGGAGATCCAGGCCGACGTGCGCAACCGCACGGCGTCGGCGCGTGAGCTGGTTGAGCAGGCCGAGCGAGCGATGCTCGAGGTTGCCCACGACGAGCGCCAGCGGTCGATCCGCGCGGTCAGCGACGTGCTGCATGAGGAGGTGGAGCGGCTGCAGAAGCGCTCCACCGAGAAGAGCCCGCTGACCGGCACCCCGTCTGACTTCCGCGACCTCGACTCACTGACCGGGGGCTTTCAGCCAGGCAACCTGATCATCCTCGCGGCGCGCCCGTCGATGGGCAAGTCCGCGCTGGTCGCCAACTTCGCGGAGAACGCGGCGCTCGCCGGCTACCCGGTGGCGCTGTTCTCGCTGGAGATGTCAGAGACAGAGCTGGCGCAGCGCTTCGTCGCCTCCCAGGCCAAGGTCAAGGGTGAGGACCTGCGCCACGGACGCGTCGGCGACAACCAGTGGCCGAAGATCCTCGACGCCTCCCGCCGGCTGGGCGCCTCGCCGCTCTACGTCGACGACTCCAGCGACACCGGCGTCCTGGAGGTCAGGGCCAAGTCCCGGCGCCTGCACCACCAGCTGGAGCACCTCGGCGGGCTCAAGCTGATCATCATCGACTACCTGCAGCTGATGCGCCATGAGGGGCGGATCGAGAGCCGCGTTGAACAGGTCGGTCAGATCAGCCGTGGGCTGAAGAGCCTGGCACGCGAGCTGAAGGTGCCGGTGATTGCGCTCTCACAGCTCAGCCGCAACGTGGAGCAGCGCGCGGGCGACAAGAAGCCCGTGCTGTCGGACCTGCGTGAGTCAGGCCAGATCGAGCAGGACGCTGACCTCGTGATGTTCATCTACCGCGAGGAGTACTACAACCGCGAGTCCACGCGCCCGGGAGAGGCGGACATCATCATCGCCAAGCACCGTAACGGGCCGGTCGGCGAGATCACGCTCACCTTCCAGAACCAGTACCCGAAGTTCACCAACTACGCCCCGCCGACCTTCGGCCAGTGAGCGTCCGCGGGGGACCGGAGAGCGCAAAGTGAGCGCCTGCATCTACAACGTCTGCGACGGCTCCGGATTCATCTACGACGAGCAGACCAACACCTCCACGGACTGCCGTTGCCGCGCTCAGATCATCGCCCGGGCGCGGGCGCGCAGCCTCTCGGCGGTGATCCCGCCGCGCTACGCGGACCTCGGCTTTGACCGCTTCCCGATCACCGAGGTCGACCCGCCGGCCACGGTGGCCGCCACCCGCCGCTTCGTGGAGCGCATCGATGAGAACCTCGACGCGGGTCGTGGCCTGTGGTTCATGGGCCCGCACGGCAACGGCAAGACCACGCTCGCGCTGCTGGTGACCAAGGCCGCGCTGGACCACGGCCGCAGCGCCGCGCGCTACACGCTCCCGGACCTGCTGCGCAAGATCCGCAGCACGTTCTCCACCGACACCCACGAGGAGCTGTTCGAGAGCCTGATCGCCGTCGACCTGCTGCACATCGACGACATCGGCGCGGAGCAGGCTACGCCCTGGGTGCTGGAGGAGCTCTACTCGATTGTCAACGCACGCTACGAGGACCGCCGCTCGATGGTGATCACCACCAACATCCTCAACCGCGACGACCTCTACCAGCAGATCACCGAGCGCACGGTCTCGCGCCTGACGGAGATGTGCGAGGAGCTGCCCGTGCTCAACCCCGACCTGCGGCTCGAGCACCGGCCGTCCTGATCGAGCACCGGCCGTCCTGATCGAGCACCGGCCGTCCTGATCGAGCACCGGCCGTCCTGATCGAGCACCGGCCGTCCTGATCGAGCACCGGCCGTCCTGAGCTTCCGGCTGGCGCCGGCGCGCCTGTGCGGGACCTGGCGCCACACGACCCCCACCACGCATACACTGGAGAAGAAATGCCAGGAATCGTGATCGTCGGGGCACAGTGGGGCGACGAGGGCAAGGGCAAGATCACCGACCTGCTCGCCGAGCGGGCGGACGTCGTGGTCCGCTTTCAGGGCGGCAACAACGCCGGGCACACGATCGTGCGCAACGGCGAGACCTGGAAGCTGCACCTGATGCCCTCCGGGATCCTGCACCCCGGCAAGCTGTGCGTGATCGGCAACGGCGTCGTGATCGACCCGAAGATCCTCACCGATGAGCTCGATGACCTGCGGCGGCGCAACGTCGACACCAGCGGGCTGCGGATCTCGGCCAACGCGCACCTGATCATGCCGTACCACACGCTGCTGGACCACGCCGGGGAGATCAAGCTCGGCAGGCTGCAGATCGGCACCACCAGGCGCGGGATCGGCCCCTGCTACGCCGACAAGGCGGCCCGCCTGGGGATCCGCGTCCAGGACCTGCTAGACGAGAAGATCCTGAAGAAGAAGATCGTCGCGGCGATGGAGCCCAAGCGGCTCTCACTGCGGGAGTTTGCCCGCGACCCGAGCCTCGATCTGCAGGCGATGACCGAGGAGTACCTGACCTACGGCCACCGCATCAAGCAGTACATCGCCGACACCAGCCGCCTGGTGCTGGAGCGCCTCGATGAGCATCAGCTGGTGGTGTTCGAGGGCGCGCAGGGGACGCTGCTGGACATCGACCACGGGACCTACCCGTTCGTCACCTCCTCGAACCCGATAGCCGGCTCGGCCACGATCGGGGCGGGCGTGGGCCCCAAGGACATCGACGAGGTCTGGGGCATCACCAAGGCCTACAGCACGCGCGTCGGCTCCGGGCCGTTCCCCACCGAGCTGGAGGGCCCGCTGGGCGATGAGCTGCGCGACCGTGGCGCGGAGTACGGCACCACCACCGGGCGCCCGCGGCGGGTCGGCTGGCTGGACCTGGTGGCACTGCGTTACGCCGCGCGACTGAACTCGCTGACGGCTTTGGCGATCACCAAGCTGGACGTGCTCTCAGGCCAGCCCACGCTGCAGGTCTGCACCCGCTACCGCGGTCCCGAGGGAGCTGAATTTGACCACTTCCCCTACCACCAGACGGCCCTGCACCACTCCGTCGGTGAGTACGAGGAGCTGCCCGGCTGGGAGCAGGACATCAGCGGCTGCCGCAGCGAGGACGAGCTGCCCCAGGCGGCGCGAGACTACCTCCAGTACATCTCAGACTTCGTACGTGTGCCGGTGGCGCTGATCAGCGTCGGCCCGGGACGCGACGAGGTCATCTGGACCCGCGCCGGGCAGGGCATGCACGGCTCCGCGCTGGCCGCCAGTTCCAGCTAGTTCCAGCTGGCTCCAGCTGGCTTCAGCTGGCTTCAGCTGGCTTCAGCTGGCTTCAGCTGGCTTCAGCTGCCCGCTGAGGGTGACCTGCCGTGGGCCGCGACCTGCCGTGGGCCGCGAAACCGGTCAGCGGCCGACCGCTCAGGTGAGTTCCACCGGCTGCGGGTCGCGCAGCGAGAACCCCGGGTCCGCGAGCGGCCCGCGGTCAGACTCGGTGGCGTCCCCGGCAGCGGCGCTGGACCTGCCGGCCGGCAGCTCAGCGCTGAACGGCAGCGCGTTGAAGACCATCACGTTGACGCCGACGTCGATCAGGGAATCTGGGTCGGCCTGCGCCCGCCCGGCGGCGTCGCGCTCAATCTGCTCGGCCTTGGCCAGGAACTTCTTGGCCTCCCTGGTGAGCTGTGCCCAGCCCTTGGCGTCGAGCTTCAGCGAGTTGCTGTTGAGCTGAGCGTCCTTGGCGTCGAAGCCGCCGGCCGCGGCGGAGCGGTTGGCGTAGTCATTGGCCCGCGCGAGCAGCGCGGTCAGCAGCCGCTGCTTGGAGACCGAGTCAAGTGCCTCCCACGACTCCTCGGTCCCGCGCGGATGGGCGGTCGTCTGGTAGTAGTGCTCGGTGGCACCGCGCCGCTGGCGGGTGCTGACGAGCTTCAGCAGCCCGAGGTCATAGAGCGTGCGCACGTGATAGGCGATCGTGCCCAGCGGCTGCCCCAGCTTGGCCGCCAGCACCACCGGGCTCGCGGGCTCCTCATCGAGCATCGCCAGCAGCCTGATCCGGATCGGGTGCGAGATCGCACGCAGCCAGCGAGGATCTGTGATGTTTGTGACTGGTTCCTGGTCGGGCATGGCTTCATCGTAGGCGACGATCCTAAACAGTGGACATGCGCAACCGCTCATCCCACTTGACCATTTGCAGGTAAAACAGGTCCGGCGGCGCGCTCAGCGCGGGACCGAGCACACGGCCTGCCAGCGCGATCCACGGCCGCCGGGCACGTCCGGCAGCGGCGCTCAGGACGCCGGTGGGCGCCAGCGCTCGAGCAGGTCCTGATCGCCGACGACACGCACCGGCCGGGCCGGCAGACCCATCACCACGGCGCGTGCGGCGACATCACGCGTCAGCACCGCCCCCGCGGCGACGAACGCCTCCTCACCGATCTCCACGCCCGGCACCATCACGCTGCCACCACCGACACGCGCGGCGCGACGCACGATCGGCGCGTGCAGCCCCTCGCCGCGAGGATGGCGCCCCATCGTGTCGTCGTTGGTCATCAGCACCCCGGGCCCCAGGAAGACATCGTCCTCCACCACCGCGTAGGCGGTCACGTAGACGCCTGTCTGGATCGAAGCGCGATCCCCGACGGTGGCGTCGAAGTCCACGCACGACCCGCGCCCGACCACCGTGCGCTGCCCGACCACGGCGCGCTCACGCACCTGCGCCTGGTCACCGATGATCGCTCCGCAGCCGATCCGCGCCCCCGCGTAGACCACGGCGCCACAGCACACGGTCACCTGGTCAGCCAGCTCGAGCTCCGCCAGCGGCGCGCCGGCGGCGCTCGAGCCGGCGCGCAGGCGCGGGCGCTTGCCGAGCACCACCAGATCCTCAATCACGCAACCGGCGCCGATCCGCACGCCGGCATGGATCACAGATCCGCAGCCGACCTCCGTACCCTCGCCGATCCGTGCCCCCGCGTGGATCACCGCGCCGGGTGCGATCCGCACCCCCGCGCCCAGCACGGCCGCCGAATCCACGTGCGCGCCGGGCGAGACCAGCGCGGGCTCAGGCATCCGCGCGCCTGGATGACTCGAGCGAGCTCTGCAGCCGCTCCAGCACGCGCACCACGCGCAGGCCGCTCTCACCGTCTGAGCGCGGCGCGCGGGACTCTCGGATCGAGGCGATGAACTCCTCGCACTCCAGGCGCAACGGCTCGACCGTGGGCAGCCGCGGCGAGTAGATGTCACCGCTGCGCGTGACCCACTCGCCGTACCCGCGGGGCGCCTCGTCGAAGCCCTTGTCGTAGACGGTGATCTTGCCCTCCACCGCCATGTCGTCGAAGGTCGCCATCTTGCTCTCTCCCACCACCGTGAAGCGCCGCTCCTTGTGCGGGTCGAGCCAGCTGAGGTGCAGGTGCGCAGCGAGGCCCGAGGGGAAGCGCAGGAAGCAGAAGACCACGTCCTCAACGCCCGGGCGCACGTACGCCTCGCCGTGCGCCACCGCCTCGACCGGATCCTCCCCGGCAAGCGCCAGCACCACCGAGACGTCGTGCGCGCCCAGCGACCACAGCGCGTTCTCATCGGCGCGCAGCTTGCCGAGGTTGAGCCGGTTGCCGTAGATGTAGAAGATCCGCCCCAGCTCACCGCTGTCGGCCAGCTGCTTGAGCTTCAGGACCCCCGGGTGGTACTCCAACAGGTGCCCGACCATCAGCGTCCGGCCGCTCTGGCGGGAGGCCTCCACCACGCGCTGGGCATCCGCGACGGACTGCGCCAGCGGCTTCTCCACGAAGCAGTGCTTGCCCGCCTCCAGCACGCGCACGGCGAGCTCCGCGTGCGTGGGGACCGGCGTGGCCAGCACCACCGCGTGCAGCTCAGGGTCATCGAGCAGGTCCTGCAGATCCCCCGTCTCACGCGCCCCGGGGTGCGCCGCCGCCACCCGCGCGCGCGCCTCCGGGTCGGCATCACAGCACCAGCTCAGCTCACAACCGGGCAGCGAGGCGAAGTTGCGAGCGAGGTTCGGGCCCCAGTAGCCGAGCCCCACCACGCCGATGCGGATCGTCGAGGACATCGGCGGCAGTCTAGTGGTCCGCCCCGTGGACAACCGGCGACCGGGGGCGCATCGGCGGTGCGGCGGCCGGGCGCCGCGGGTGCGGGCGCGACGGGCTCACACGCGCCCTCGCGATCACCCCTACCAGACTGTCCAGAGCGAGTGCACGCGCGCTGAGACCGACTGGTCTGAGCCGCTCAGCCAGAAGCTCACGCGGTAAGTGCCCAGACGGCTCGGGGCGCCGCTCAGCTGGCCGGTCGCGGGGTTGAGGACCACGCCGGCCGGCAGGCCGCTGGCGTGGTAGGCCACGGTGCCGGCCCAGGCGGGCAGCACCGCGGCGCGCAGCGCAATCGCCAACGGGCGCCCGGCGCGCATGCGGCGCCTGACGCTCACCATGTGGATCTGCAGCGTCTGCGGGCACAGCGCGGCGACGATCGCGGCGGCCTTGGGAGTCCCCAGCCCCGAGGCCATGTCGTAGCCGGCGGTGGCGGCAAAGCGCCCGCCGCTGACGCCCAGCACGTCGTTGTTGCCGCTGGTCACGTCGTTGAAGTAGCTGGCCTGCGACTGCCCCGCCAGCGCGTAGAGCGCGGGGTTCACGAACCCGACCTTGTCGTTCACGCAGCCCTGGGTGGCGTCCGCCAGCGCGAAGATCGCGGCCCACACCGGGACCGCGGCGCTGGTCCCGCCCCAGGTCTGCCACTGGCCGTTGAAGAAGGTCGCGTAGCCCTCCATCGGGTCGGCGCTGGCCGAGACGTCAGGCACCTCCCGGCAGTAGCTCCCGGCCGGCGCGCCGCATGGCGTCGGGGAGGAGGCGGCGGAGATCACGCCGAGCGTCGCCGGCGCGGCCGACTGGTAGGCGGGCATCTGCCAGAACGTCGAGATCCCGCCGCCACCGCCACCTGCAGGGGTGCCGCTGCCGCCCGTGTTGCCACTCAGCACGTTGTTCCAGACCGTCTCGGTCAGCGGCGAGATCGCGCTCAGCAGGGTGCCGCCCACGGAGGTGGCCCACGGGGAGGAGGCGGGCGAGTCGACGCTCACCACCTTGTTGTGATCGACCCCGGCGACGTAGCAGTCCTCGGCGCCGGCATCCCCGGCGGCGACCACGAAGGTCTGCCCCTGGATCGCCGCCTCCGCCAGCAGGTTGTTGTCGACCCGGGCGGCGCCGATCCCCTCCTCCGGCTCGCACTGCCCCCAGGACGACGAGATCACCTGCGCGCGATCCTGGCTGACGATCGTGTCGAGGATCGGATCGGAGTTGCCGGGCGTGGTCGAGGGTCCGTCGTAGACGATGATGCTGGCCTTGGGCGCGAAGCTGATCAGCTGGTCGATGTCGCCGACGGCCTCACCGGAGCCGGCTCCGTGGCCCGAGCCGCCGTCCACCGGCACGTAGCTGACGCTCGCATGCGTGCCGTAGCACTGCTGGAAGGCGGCCACGTCGCCGCGCAGGTTCGGCTCCTGCTCATAGAGCGCGATGGTCACCCCCTGCCCCTTGTCCCCGGCGCGGTAGAGCGGACCGAAGTCATAGGCCGCCGCCACCTGGTCAGCGGTCCAGCCCGGACCCCAGTTGCGCGGGCGCACGATCGCGGAGGCGGCCGCGCACGGCTGCGGACCGCCCGTGAGGATGTGCGCGCGAACGCTCGCGGCCCGCTGGCCGCGAGCGACACCGTGAGCGACGCCGTGAGCGACGCGCAGCCCCTCCGGACGCGTCTGCGTGAGCGAGTCGAGCCCGAGCACGGCCTCGACGTGCGGGGCCATCGCCGCGTCCAGGGCCGGCGCGGCGGTGTTCATGAACGCGTCGCGCCCGTCGCGCAGCCGCAGGGTGACGATGCGCGTGGAGAACGCGCGTGCCACCTGCGCCGCGGAGCCGCTGGCGTAGACGGTGAGCGCGTTGGCGCTGACGTGGCGCACGCGCAGGCCGTGGTGGCGCAGCGAGCGCAGCAGCGCCGCGAGCGTCCCCCGCGTGGCGCCGAAGCGGCGGGCGAACTGCGTGACGCTCAGGTGCCGGCGGTAGACGGGACTCCCGGGCGTGGATACGGCGGTGGCGAGCGCCACCATCGCCGCCGCCGCGCGCGGCCTCAGCGCGACCATCACCTGCAGCTGGCGGACCGCGGCACCGTCGGCCACGAGCGTGGCCCCGCGCGGCCACGCGGGCGCGCTCCCGACCCGC
>JAJZDA010000064.1 GCA_021851525.1 Actinomycetes bacterium
CTAATGGTTGCCCGTCCCCGCGCACGCCCGCGCGCGGGGACGCGGCCCAGATAGTGTCCAGCGGGCCGGACGGGGCTGGCCGTGCGCGCCCCCGCGCCGCCCCCGCGCCACCCCCACGCCACCCCCGCGCTACGCGATCCGCCTGCAATCGGCGGCCCGCCAGCTACAGGGAGAGGCGCCCGTGGCCGATCTATCGGCAAGGAGACTGTGCGCCAGCGCCCACGCCGATGAACGAACAGCACCCTCGTCCGAAACCGCCCAACGTGCAGGCTGAACTGGAGCGCGCGCGGCGCATGCTCGCCGACCAGCAGCGGCTCACCGGGCTGGGCAGCTGGGAGCGGGATCTGGAGACCGGCGAGGTCACCTGGTCAGATGAGCTGTTCCGGATCCACGGGTTTGAGCCGGGCACGGTCACGGCCGCATCCTTCGCGCGTGAGCAGGCGACCGTGCCGGAGGATCGCGCGCGCCAGCGCGCCTGGGCGGCGGCGGTGCTGGCGGCCGCCGGTGCGGAGGTCAGTGAGACGGTGCGGCTGCGGCGCCGTGATGGTGAGATCCGCACGCTGCGGCTGCGCGCGGCCGTGGTCAGCGACGCCGCGAGCGGTCACCGGCGCGTGGTCGGAACCGCGCAGGACATCACCGAGCAGGCGCGCGCCCGTGAGGCGGAGGTGCTGCTCGGGCAGATCTTCGACTCGGCGCTGGAGCCGATCATCACCGTCGATCCGGCACGCGTGGTGACCTCCTGGAACCCTGCGGCTGAGCGCCTCTACGGCTACACGGCGCGGGAGATGATCGGCAGTGACATGCGCCGGCTGCTGCCCGACGAGCTGGGCATCACCGAGGATGCGGAGGTCGAGGAGCGCAACTGGCGGCTGCTCAACGGCGAGTCTGAGAACGAGGACTACGAGACGCGGCGGCGCTGCAAGGACGGCACCGTGCTGGACGTGGAGATCCGCTGGAGCCCGCTGCGCGACGCCGGCGGGACGATCATCGGCACGATCGTCAGCGCTCGCGACATCAGCGAGCGCAAGCGCCAGGAGGCGCGCGCCAGCCACCTGCACACGCATGACCCGCTGACCGGCCTGCTCAACCGCCACGGCTTTGAGGAGGCGCTCGAGCAGGCGACCGCCACCGGCCTGCCCGGCGCGCTGGTGCTGCTCGACCTCGACAATTTCAAGTACGTCAACGAGACCCACGGCCACAAGCTCGGGGACGCGCTGGTGGCGGAGCTCGCGGTGGTGCTGGCCCGCCAGCTGCGTGCGGAGGACGTGCTGGCGCGCCTGGGCGGGGATGAGTTTGCGGTGATCACCTCACCGGCGACGCTCGAGCAGGGCCGTGGCCTGGGCGAGGCGCTGCGTGAGGCGGTGCACGGCCATGCGCTGCAGGTCGAAGACGACGTGGTGTCCTGCACGGCCTCGATTGGCGTGACCAGCTTCCGCGGCAGCGCCAGCAGCGCGGCGGAGCTGCTGGCCGATGTCGACCGCGCGATGTACGTGAGCAAGGAGGGCGGGCGTGACCGCGTCACCGCGCACACCGAGTCCGACCGCGCCCGGGCCAGGCAGAGCGCGCAGGGCGCAAGCGAGCACATGATCCGCAGCGCGCTCAGCGCCGAGCGGTTTGAGCTGTTCGTGCAGCCGGTGGTGAACCTCACCAGCGGGCTGATGACGCACTGCGAGGTGCTCCTGCGGCTGCGCGCCGAGCACGGCGAGCTGATCTCCCCGGGAGAGTTCCTGCCGGCCGCCGAACGCCTCGGCCTGATCCACCTGGTCGACCGCTGGGTGATCGAGCGGGCGCTGGCCGCCGCGGCCGAGCACCCCGACCTGACCTTCGAGATCAACCTCTCCGGGGCGACGATCGACGACCAGCGCCTGGAGTCGTTCATCGCCCGCCAGCTGAAGGCCTCCGGTCCGGATCCGCACCGCATCGTGTTCGAGCTCACGGAGACCGCCGCGGTCGGCAACATCGGTCGCGCGCGGGACCTCGCCGCCGCGCTCTCGGAGCTCGGCTGCCGGTTTGCGATCGACGACTTCGGCGCGGGCTTCAGCACCTTCTACTACCTCAAGCACTTCCCCGCCAAGTACGTGAAGATCGACGGCGAGTTCATGAAGGACCCCGGCAGCCGGGTGGATGAGCTGGTGATTGAGTCGATCGTCAGGATCTGCCGCAACCTCGGCAAGCTCACGGTCGCGGAGTACGTGTCCGACGCCGCGGCGATGGAGCGGGTCAGGGCGCTGGGGGTCGATTACGGCCAGGGCTTCTTCTTCAGCAAGCCGTTCCCGATCGCCGAGCTGGCCGCCGCGCCGCGCAGGCTGCTGGCCGTCAGCCAGGAGCCGAGCGCACGCCCGCTCTACGCACGCAGCGCGCAAACCTTTACATGAACGTGTCAAGGTTTCCCGATTTCGCGCTAGGATCGGCGGATGCGGGATTACCTGGCGGCCACTCGGGACCGCGTGGTCGTGTTCGACGGCGGCATGGGAGCGACGCTCGAGGTCTTTGACCTCAGCCTGGAGCGGGACTACCGCCTGCCCGGCCGCTGCCACGAGGCGCTGGTGCTCAACCGCCCCGACGTGATCGAGCACGTCCACGAGTCGTTCGTCGCGGCCGGTGCGGAGGTGGTCGAGACCGACACCTTCCAGGCCTCGCGCCTCAAGCTCGAGGAGTGGGGCCTGGGCGAGCACACCATGGAGATCAACGTGCGCGCCGCGCAGATCGCACGCCGCGCGGTGGGCGAGGCACGGTTCGTCGCCGGCTCGATCGGGCCCACCGGCCACCTGCCCGCCAGCGACGACCCGGTGCTTGGCCAGATCAGCTTCAGAGCGCTGGTCGAGACCTTCACCGAGCAGGCCCGCGGCCTGGTGCGCGGCGGCGTTGACCTGCTGATGATCGAGACCGTGCAGGACATCCTCGAGGCCAAGGCCGCGATCTTCGGGGCGCGCGAGGCGTTCAAGCTGGAGGGCCGCACGGTCCCGATCCAGGTGAGCGTGACGCTGCTGCCCAACGGCGGCAAGATGCTGCTGGGAACCGACATCAGCACGGCGCTGACGACGCTCGAGGCGCTGCGTGTCGACGCGATCGGGCTCAACTGCTCAACCGGCCCCGAGGACATGCGCGACGCGATCCGCTTCCTCGGCGAGAACGCCTCGGTGCCGGTGCACTGCATCCCCAACGCCGGCCTGCCGATCCAGGGGCCCAACGGCGAGACGATCTTCCCGGAGCAGCCGGAGCCGCTGAGCGCCGTGCTGGGGGAGTACGTCGAGCGCTACGGCGTCGGCGTCGTCGGCGGCTGCTGCGGCACCACCCCGGCGCACATCGAGGCGCTGGTCGCGCGGATCGGCGCCAACGCGCGCACAGGCGCTCGTCCGGCAAGACGAGCGCCGTACGTCTCGGCGATGATCGCCGACACGCCGCTGGTGCAGGACCCGCGGCCGACGATCGTCGGTGAGCGCGTCAACTCCCAGGGCAGCCGGCGCGCCAAGGAGCTGCTGCTGGCCGAGGATTACGCCGGCCTGGCGGCCGTCGCCGAGGATCAGGTGACCGGCGGCGCGCACGTGCTGGACGTCTGCGTGGCGCTCACCGAGCGCCAGGACGAGGCTGAGCAGATGCGTGAGGTGGTCAAGCGCATCTCCCTGACGCAGCCCGCGCCGATCCAGATCGACTCGACCGAGCCGGAGGTGATCGAGACAGCGCTCGAGCAGATCCCGGGGCGCGCGATCGTCAACTCCGTGAACCTGGAGGCCGGCCGCGGCAAGCTCGACCGGATCGTGCCGATGGTCAAGGCGCACGGCGCCGCGCTGATCGCGCTGACGATCGACGAGGCGGGGATGGCCAAGACCCGCGAGCGCAAGCTCGAGGTGGCGCAGCGGCTCGTGCAGATCTGCTGTGAGGAGCATGGGCTGGAGCGTGAAGCGCTGATCTTCGACTGCCTGACCTTCACGCTCACGACCGGCGACGAGGAGTGGCGGCCGAGCGCGATCGAGACGATCGAGGGGATCCGCGTGATCAAGCAGCAGCTGCCCGGCGTGAAGACCTCACTCGGTGTCTCCAACGTCTCCTTCGGGATCGGCCTGGCGGCGCGCTCGGTGCTCAACAGCGTGTTCCTGCACCACTGCGTGGAGGCCGGGCTGGACCTGGCGATGGTCAACCCCAACCACATCACGCCCTACGCGGAGATCCCCGAGCTGGAGCGCGAGCTGGCGGATGATCTGGTCTTCAACCGCCGCGCGGACGCGCTGGAGCGGCTGATCACGCACTTCGAGGCCAAGGGCGCGACGGAGGGCGATGGCCCCGTCGGCGACAGCGACCCGACAGCCGGGATGCAGCCGGAGGAGGCGCTGCACTACTGCATCCTGCGCCGCCGCCGCGACGGCGTGGAGGATTGGATCGACGCGAGCGTGGCGAAGATCGGCGCGGTGCCGACGCTCAATGAGGTGCTGCTGCCGGCGATGAAGGAGGTCGGCGACAAGTTCGGCGCCGGAGAGCTGATCCTGCCGTTCGTGCTGCAGTCCGCGGAGGTGATGAAGCGCGCCGTCTCACAGCTGGAGCGCTACCTGGACCGGCTGGAGGGCTACACCAAGGGGACCGTGGTGCTGGCCACCGTGTTCGGCGACGTGCACGACATCGGCAAGTCGCTGGTCTCCACGATCCTCTCCAACAACGGCTACACGGTGGTGGACCTCGGCAAGCAGGTCCCGATCCAGACGGTGCTCGACGCCGCCGTGACCCACGAGGCGACGGCGATCGGCCTGAGCGCGCTGCTGGTCTCGACCTCCAAGCAGATGCCGGCCGCCGTCCAGGAGCTGCACGCCCAGGGACTCGACTTCCCGGTGCTGATCGGCGGCGCCGCGATCAACCGCAACTTCGGGCTGCGCGCGCTCTACCCGGGCGGGAGCGAGTCCGACGAGATCTATGAGCCCGGGGTGTTCTTCTGCAAGGACGCCTTCGAGGGCCTTGCGGTGATGGACCAACTGGTCGATGAGCAGGCGCGCGCAGCGCTGCTGACCCGCACCCGGTCCGCCGCGCAGGCGCTGCGCGAGGCGCCGGCGGAGGAGGACAGCGGCGCGCCCCCGACAGACGACGCGAGCGTGCGCAGCGCCGTGCGGTTCGACGGCGTGCAGGTGCCGCAGCCGCCGTTCTGGGGCGTGCGCGAGCTGGAGGTGGACCTGGAGGACGTCTACCCGCACCTGGACACGCACGTGCTGTTCAAGCTGCACTGGGGCGGGCGCGGCGTCAAGGGCGAGGAGTGGGAACGGCTGCTCAGTGAGGAGTTTCGCCCACGCCTGCAGCGCATGTGGCGCGAGCAGGACTACCTGCGCCCACGCGCGCTGCTGGGCTACTTCCCCTGCAACTCAGAGGGCAACGAGCTGATCATCTGGGATCCACAGGACTTTGATCCCGCCAGCCCGAGGGAGCTCGAGCGGCTCGTCTTCCCGCGTCAGCCCCGCCACGATCGCATCTGCCTGAGCGACTTCTACAGGCCGCTGCAGGGCGAGGGCTCCGGGCAGGTGGACGTCGTCGCGATCCAGGCGGTGACGGTCGGCGACGCGGTCACCGAGCTGATGGGATCGCTGGAGGCCGCCGGCGAGTTCAGCGAGCAGCTCTACGTGCACGGGCTGGGCAACCAGACGGCCGAGGGCATGGCGGAGTGGCTGCACGCGCGCGTGCGCGCCGGGCTGGGGATCGGTGCCGCGCAGGGGCGCCGCTACTCCTGGGGCTACGCCGCCTGCCCGGACCAGTCTGAGCACGAGAAGATCTTCCGGCTGCTGGACGCGCCCTCGATCGGCCTGCGCCTCTCCAGCGGCTACGCGCTGGAGCCCGAGCAGTCGACGCTCGCGATCGTCGCCCACCACCCCCAGGCGGTCTACTTCGGGATGAAGTCCGGGTTCCTGCCCAAGACCTCGCATCAGGCGGCGGACGACGTGATTGCCGGCTCCGAGCGCGACCCCACGCGGCGCGACGTCAGCGCGGCACGCTGATCAGCCGGCTGCGATCGCAACCCCGCGCAGCGCGCCGCTGCGCCGCGCGCTGATCAGCCGGCTTCGATCGCAACCCCGCGCGGCGCGCTGCTGCGCCGCTCGCTGATCAGTCGACTTCGATCGCCGAGCCCACGGCGCGCCGCTGCGCCGCCTCCGAGCGCGGCGGCAGCTTGATCGGGCTGCTGTGCATCGCACGCAGGCGGACCTCACGCCAGGACATGCCCTCGCGCAGCAGCGCCGGCACGCCCATCAGGATCGCGGTGGCAACCTCAACCGCCTGGAGCACCACGCCGTAGGCGACACCGGTTCCGTAGCCGACGTGCCAGCCGGCGTGCAGCACGGTCGCGCAGGCGGCCTGGAAGACCCCGAGGTTGGCGGGCGTGGCCGGCAGCACGGCGGTGATGTTGACCGCGAACAGCACCGCCGCCGCGGCCGCGATCCCGGCCTGCTCCTCGAGCCCCAGCGCCCGCAGCAGGAAGAAGCAGGAGAGCCACTGCAGAGCCCACGCGAAGAGCTGCGCGGCGGTGGCGATCACGCCCAGCTTCGGGCGGCTGAAGACCGTCAGCCCGGAGCGCACGCGCCGCAGCGCGCGATGCACCTGGCCGACGGCGCGGCTGAGCCGCGCAAAGCGCGTGCCGGTACCGCGACGCGCGAGCGCCGGCGCGGCGAGCACGAAGACCAGCAGCACCACCGGCGCGATTGCCGCAAACAGGAGCGCGTCCTGGTGGCCGCTGAAGAAGTTGACCGAGGTGAACATCACCGTCCCGAGGATCACCAGCGCGACGATGTTCAGGAGCGTCTGTGAGACGAGCGTGCCGGCCACGATCGGGAGGTTCTCGCGCGGGCGCCCCGTGCGCCGCGCGACCACCAGCGCGCGGGCCGGCTCGCCGAGCCGGGCCGGCAGCGTCGAGGACATCAGCACGCCGATCATCGTCCCCTGCACGGCGTCTGCCAGGCGCACGCGGGAGCCCGGCAGCGCGGCCTCGAGGATCGCGTGCCAGGAGACGCCGCGCATCAGCATCGCCACGCACATGGTCGCCAGCCCGATCAGCACGAAGGTCGGGCTCGAGTTCAGCAGCGCGGTGCCGATGCTCGCGATCCCGATCTTCTGCAGCGCCAGGTAGGCCAGCCCGATCCCCGCGGCCCCGGCGCCGAGCATCCCGAAGCGACGCAGGCGGGCGAAGCGCCCGCGGCGCACGGCCTGCGGCGTCAACGGCGTCTCGAGACTGCTGAGGCGCTGGGCGGGAACCCGCGGGCGCCGGTCAGCCGGGCGCACCCCGACGCGCACCGCGGCGCGCTCACGCGCGCCGGCCGGCGCGGGCGTGGCAATCGCCTCACGGTATGACTCCATGACCTCCTGGGCGACGCGCTCCCAGGCGAAGCGGCCGACCGTCTGCGCGGCCTGCTCCGCCAGCCCGATGCGGCGCTCCGGCTCCAGGTGGAGGTCACGCAGGCGCTCGGCCAGCGCCTGGGCGTCGGCGGGCGCCACCAGCACGCCGTCGACCCCGTCGGTGACGACGTCCCGGTACCCGGCGATGTCCGAGGCGACCACCGTGGTGCCGGCCGCAAAGGCCTCAGTGAGCACCATGCCGAAGCTCTCACCGCCCAGTGAGGGGGCGGCCAGCACGTCGGCGGCGCGCAGCTCCTCGAGCTTTGTTTCGTCGTCTACCTTGCCCAGCACCCGCACGCCGCTGGCGTCGATCAGCAGCGGCGCCAGCTCCTCCTGCGAGGGACCGATCACGGTCAGCTCCGTGGGGATGTGCTCACGCAGCGCCTCGAACGCGTGCAGCAGCAGCGGCAGCCCCTTGCGCTCCACGGCCTGGCCGACGAAGACGATCTTCAGCGGCTCATCGCGCCCGCGGGCGCGATGCTCCTGGAGCGCCTCCGCCAGCGCCGCCTGGTCGACGTGAACGCCGTTGGGCACGACGCGGTAGCGGCCGCCGAACCAACGGCCGCCGGTCCAGGCGGCCGCCTGCGAGACCGCGATCCGCACGTGCAGGTGGTTGAGCATCTGGCGCGCGCCGAAGAGGTTGCCGATGTGGTTGGGCAGCGGCTTGGTGGAATAGGAGTGGAAGGTGCCCACCAGCGGCAGGTCCGGCTGCGCGGAGGCCACCCAACCGACGAGCGGCGCGATCGGCTCATGCACGTGCGCCACGTCATAACCGCCGCGGCGCAGCTCACGCCGCAGGCGCATCATCCCGCCCGGAGATATCGAGAGGTTGGAGACCGAGCCGTTGGCCTTGAACCCGACCGTGCGTCCCAGCGAGAACAGGTACTCCGGCGGATCCAGCGGCTGGGGCCGGGCGCCGCGGTGCATCACGGTCGCAGTCGTGTCCGCCGGGTCATAGGGCGAGAGCACGCGGACCTCGTGTCCGGCCGCCAGGTACTGCTGCGCGAGCGCCTCGATGTGCCTGGTGACGCCCCCCGGATAGCTCCAGGAATAGGGCGAGACGAGGGCGATCCGCATGGGTTTCATCCTACTCATTACCCGTGCGGTCGCCCGTCGTTTCGACCAATCCCTCAGATGCCCCCCTCAGAGCACCTGCGCTCAAGCCATCTCTCTCCCAGATGCAGAGCGTCGCGGCAATATACCGGGGCCGCGCCCGGAAGCGCGGGCTGTCATCATCTGGGACGAGGATCAGATGCCGGTTCGCCACTTCGTCAAGTACACGTTCCTGCAGCTGGACCGAGCCTGGCTGCGCCTCGAGGACGCCGAGCGCGAGCAGCACAAGCTCGAGTTCATGGCCGCCTGCGAGGACTTCGCCCACGATCACCTGCTGCGCGCCGGATCGCTGATCGGCACACGCGGCGACGCCGACATGATGCTGCTCACGCAGGCGGAGAACCTCGAGCGGATCCACGAGTTCCACGTCGTGCTGCAGCAGAGCGGGCTGATGAAGTGGTGCACGATCCCCCACTCCTTCCTGGCGATGACCAAGCCTTCGGAGTACTCCGACGAGTCGCGCCTGGAGGTCCGCCCGGCGCACGGCCGGTACCTCTTCGTCTACCCGTTCCTGAAGACCCGCGCCTGGTACAACCTCGAGCCCGGCGAGCGCTGGCGGATCATGCAGGAGCACATCCGCGTGGGCAAGGAGTTCCCGAGCGTGGACCTCAACACCTCATACTCCTTCGGGCTCGACGATCAGGAGTTTGTGGTCGCGTTCGAGGCCGACAACCCGGCGGACTTCCTGGACCTGGTTCAGCGCCTGCGGACCACCGAGTCCAGCATGTACACGCTCAAGGACACGCCGACCTTCACCTGCCTGACGATGTCGGTTGAGCGTGCGCTCGGGGCGCTGGACGGCACCGCGCTGCGCGTCGCGAGCCCCAGCTGAGCATGGCTGACCGGCGGCGACCGGTCGACGATGACGCGCTCGCTCACCTGCGCGCGTCGGACCCGGTGCTGTGCGGGATCATCGACCGCTGCGGACCGGGCGGCCTGCGCGAGCGCCCGGACCGCCAGCAGACCGAGCACTACGCGGCGCTCGTGCGCTCGATCGTGGGACAGCAGCTCTCGACCAAGGCCGCGGCCGCGATCCACGCGCGCCTGCTCTCCCGCTTTGAGGGGCGCGACCCGACGCCGGAGCAGATCCTGGCCGACGATCCCGAGGAGCTGCGCGCCGCAGCCGGGCTCTCCCGCGCGAAGGTGCAGTTCCTGCGCTCACTGGCACAGCACGTGCTCAACGGCACGCTGGAGCTCGAGCGGCTGAACGAGCTGGACGATGAGGCGGTGATCAGCGAGCTCACGACGGTCAAGGGCATCGGCGTCTGGAGCGCGCACATGTTCCTGATGTTCCACCTGAGACGTCCTGACGTGCTGGCCGTCGGAGACCTTGGGATCCGGCGCTCGATGATGCTCGCCTACGGCCTGCCGGAGCTGCCCGCGCCGGCGATCATGGAGCAGATCGCCGCTCCCTGGCGGCCGCATCGCACGCTCGCCTGCCGCTACCTCTGGCAGGCGCTCGACAACGAGCCCGCCTGAGCCACCTCCGTACGCTGGCCATAAGCTGGGCTTATACCCCCATCAGAAGTTGGTCTCTTCCCGGATCCGGGGCCGCCGCCGACACTCATTGAGAGCACTCAAGGAGCAAGGCGATGAACGCAGACACGGTAGGGGCAGCACAGGCACACGAGGTCAAGCACCAGCGCTGGACATCGACATCCACGGGGCCGCTGGGAGCGGTGACGCAGATTGCTCCCGGGTTCCTCGCGGCGGCGTTGATCGCCGCCGCGGCGATGGCGCTGGCACGCGTCGCCCCGGTGGTCGGCGCGCCGGTGATTGCGATCGTCGGCGGGATCCTCGTGACGCTGGTGCGCACGCCGGCTGCGACGCTGCGCCCCGGGATCGGCTTTGCGGCCAAGCGCGTGCTGCAGGGCTCAGTCGTGGTGCTGGGGCTCGAGCTCTCACTGCAGCAGGTCCTGAACACCGGGGTCAGCTCGCTGCCGGTGCTGCTGGGGACGCTGGCGCTGGCGCTGGTGATCGCGCAGCTCGCGGGCCGCGCGCTGCGCCTGGGCAGTGATCTGCGCGTGCTGATCGGCAACGGGACGGCGATCTGCGGCGCCTCCGCGATAGCCGCCACCGACGCCGTGATCAACGCCGAGGAGGCGGACGTCAGCTACGCGATCGCGACGATCTTCATCTTCAACGTGATTGCCGTGCTGCTCTACCCGACCATCGGGCACGCGCTCGGCCTCAGCCAGCACAGCTTCGGCCTGTGGTCGGGCACGGCGATCAACGACGTCTCCTCGGTGGTGGCCGCGTCCACCGCATATGGCCACAGCGCAGCCGCCTACGGGGTGATCGTGAAGCTCACCCGGACGCTCGCGATCATCCCCATCTCAGTTGCGCTGGCGACGATCCGCGGCTACCGGCGGGAGCGCAGCGCCGAGGCCGGTGGAGGCACCCGGCTGCCGCTGCGCCAGCTGGTGCCGTTCTTCATCATCGCCTTCCTGGCGGCCGTCACGCTGAACACCGTCGGCGCGGTGCCGCTCAGCTGGCACGCCGGCTTCAACAGCCTCGCGACCTGGATGATCACAATCGCGCTGGCCGCGATCGGGCTCTCCACCAACGTCGCGCACATGCGCCGCGCGGGCCTGCGCCCGCTCGCCCTGGGAGCGATCCTCTGGGCCAGCGTCGGACTCGGATCGCTCGGGCTGCAGGCGCTGACCGGCACGCTCTGAAGCGGCGCTCAGGACCAGCTGCCGGCGACGGCGATCAGGACCAGCTGCCGGCGACGGCGATCAGCTCGCGCCCCGCGCGGGCCGGCGCCGCGCCGGCTGGCCACACCGCGCGGATCGTCCGTCGCAGGTGCAGCTGCTCAAGCGGCACGGCACCCAGCGCGCCGCTGCGCAGCTCCCCGCTGACGGCCAGCGCCGAGACCACCGCCGGCCCCACCCCGGAGATCACCGCAGCCTTGATCGCGGTGGTCGAGCCGAGCTCGAGCGCCGGCCGGGGCTCCAGCTGGTGGCGCGCCAGCTCCTCACTGAGCACGTCCCGCGTGCCCGACCCACGCTCGCGCAGCACCAGCGGCGTGGCGGCCAGCTGGGCCGCGCCGACAGGCTCCGCGCGCCCATACCAGGGATGGCCGGAGCCCACCACCAGCAGCAGCTCGTCACTGGCTATCTCCTGTGAGGCCAGCCCCTCGGGCGCGCGTGGGCCCTCGATGAAGCCGAGCTCCACCGCGCCGGCGGCGACCAGCGCGGTGACGTGCTCGGAGTTGCCCATCTGCAGCGAGACCTGAACGTCGGGCATGCGCCGCGCAAACTGCTCCAGCCAGCGCGGCACCAGGTACTCCGCGACGGTCAGGCTGGCGGCCAGCCGCAGGTGTGACTGGCTGTCTGCGCGCAGCGCCGCCGTGCCGGTCAGCAGCGTGCGCACCTCACGCAGCACCGCGCCCGCCCACTCGACGGTGGCGATCCCCGCGGGCGTGAGCTTCGCTCCCGCGCTGGTGCGCTCGAGCAACTGCACCTGCAGCCCCTGCTCGAGGCCACGCAGGCGCATGCTGGCCGCCGGCTGGGTGATGTGGTGGGCGCGTGCGGCGGCGCTGATCGAGCCCAGTTCACTGACGCTGACCAGCAGGTCCAGCGCCGCCAGGTCGGGGTGTGGCTGAGGCAGCGGCATCTGCTCACTCAGCCGCTCAGCTGCCTCAGCAGCGAACCCGCGGAGCCGACCTGCGAGGCCGGCGGCGCCGGCGCCGCGGAGACGCCGACGTAGGCTGAGAAGTCGACCTGCAGCAGCCCCTGCGTGGTCCCCCCGGCAGCCGCGTACTCGAGCCGCACGCGGCGCAGCAGCCCGCTGCGCGGCACCACCCAGACGTCCGCGGTCAGGCTCGCGCCCGGGACGGCGTGGGACTCGCGGTAGTGAGCTGTGGCGACACCGGCGAGGGTCTGGGGACCGAGGTAGCGCGCCCGCCCACGGGACTCTGCGGCGAGCGCAAGCAGCGCCTGGCGCGGGGAGAGCAGGGCGCTCAGCGAGCCGGCGGAGACGCCCACCAGCGACGCCGCGTCCGCGGGGCTGAGCGCCACCCAGCGCGGCACGCCGAGCGTCTGCGCCGCGACCGACCGCGGCACCCGCACGTAGAGCGTCCCCCCGGCGAGCACGGCGCGGGTCGTGAGCGGACTCATCAGCTCCAACAGGCCCGGCAGTCCGAGCGTCACGTGCGCTCGCCCCCCGGCCGCGCCGAAGCTGCCGGATCCGCTGGCGCTGAGCTGCCCGCCGAGGCGCTCTGACTCAAAGCTCAGCTGCAGGCTGACGGTGTATCCGGGCTGCGCCGCGGTGCGCTGCGCCGCGACCGCGATCACGCGTGCGCTGAGCGTTCGCGGCGCGCGCTCAGCGGCGCGCGCACTCCCGCCGGCACCGGCGCCGGAGCGATGGTGCGGGGCGCTCGCCCCGCAGGCGCCGAGCAGCAGCGCCACCGCGGCCCACGCAGGCACGCTCGCGGCACGCACGCCGGTCAGACAGCTGAAACCTGCTCCTCATCCGCGACGCGGAAGGAGGAGCCGCAGCCACAGGCCGCGATCACGTTCGGGTTCTCGACCTTGAAGCCGGCGCCCTGCAGGCCGTCGACGAAGTCGATCACGGAGCCGCTCACGTACGGCAGGCTGGCGTGGTCCACCAGCAGGCGGATACCCTTGTCCTCGAAGATCTCGTCGCCATCGCGCTGCTCGTCGAACGCCAGCGCATACTGGAAGCCCGAGCATCCACCTCCGCGCACGCCCACACGCAGGCCCGCGGTCTGCGCCACGGCAGCCTGTGCGGCGAGGAATTCACGCACCTTCTCGGCGCCCTTGTCGGTGAGAGTGATCATGCTTCATTCAGTATAGCGCCGGCGCGGAACCCGCTACGCTTCTGTCCATGGCCGTCTCCACGGAAGAGCTCAAGCAGCGCATCGAGGCCGGGATTCCCGGCACGCGCGCCCAGGTGACCGGCGACGGCGCCCACTTCGAGGCGGTGCTGGAGGGGCCGGCGTTCACCGGTCTGAGCCGCATCGCCCAGCACAAGCTGGTCCACGACGTGTTCGGCACTGAGCTGGGTGACCGGATCCACGCGCTCTCGATCAAGATCACACCAACGGAGGCCTGATGAGCGATTCAGCGAGCAACCCGATGCGCGAGGCGATCCAGAGCGCGATCTCAGACAACCCCGTGATCCTCTTCATGAAGGGCACGCCCGAGGCGCCGGCCTGCGGCTTCTCCGCACGGACCGTGGCGATCCTCGAGTCCCTCGACCAGCCGTTTGCGGCGGTCAACATCCTCCCGGACCCGGCGATCCGCCAGGAGCTCTCAGATCTCTCCGGCTGGCCCACCATCCCGCAGCTGTTCGTCGACGGGGAGCTGGTGGGCGGTTGCGACATCGTCACCGAGATGTACCAGTCGGGCGAGCTGGCGCAGCTGCTGGGTGTTGAGGGCGGCGCTCCGAGCGAGCCGCAGGACAGCGCCGATCCGGCGCCGCTGACGATCGAGAATCTGCTGTAGGGTCAGCGGGCGCAATGCCCGTCTCCCTGGTCTCAGACAGCTGCCACTACCTCCCCCGGGAGCTCGTCGAGCGCGACGCGATCCACGAGGTCAGCCTCTACGTGCATCACGCCGGCGAGGCGCAGCGTGAGAGCGCCATCACCGACTACAACGCCTACTACCGGCAGCTGGCCGACCTCGGCTCCCTGCCGACCACCTCGCAGCCGTCGATCGGGGACTTCCTGGCGGTTTACCAACCGCTGCTGGAGGCCGGCAATGAGATCGTCTCGATCCACCTGGCGGGCGGGATGTCTGGAACTCACAGGTCGGCGCTGCAGGCCCGTGAGCAACTGGGCGCGGACGCCGCACGCGTGCACGTGATCGACTCCGCCACCGCCTGCGGCGGTGAGGGGCTGATGCTGCTGGCGGCGGCAGCGGCGATCCGCGGCGGCGCGGATGCGGTGCAGGCCGCCGCGGCGGCGCAGCGGGCACGCGACGCGCTCAAGCTGTGGTTCGCGATCGACACGCTCGAGTACCTGCGTCGCGGCGGCCGGATCGGCGGCGCGCAGGCGTGGATGGGAGCCGCGCTGAAGATCAAGCCGATCCTCTCAGTGGAGTCAGAGATCACCCCTGTTGAACGGGTGCGGACCTCCAAGAAGGCGTTTGAGCGGCTGGCCGGACTGCTCGAGGAGTGCCGGCGGATCGGCAACGACGGCTGGGTGGTCCAGCACATCCAGGCGCCGGAGGAAGCGGCTGCGATGATCGAGCGGGGGCGGGAGATCTTCGGCACAGATCCGGTCTTTGTCTCGGAGATCGGACCGGTGATCGGCACCCACGTCGGCCCCGGCCTGCTCGGCGCCGGCGGCGTGCCCCGCGCGCTGCTGGGCTAGTGGTCTGTCTCCGAAACATCTGTCGATTCGAGCCGCCCCTGGCGGCGCCGGGCGGCGTCCTCGTCGCCTCGCGTGGCGCTGCCACGCCACGGCTCCTGCGTTCTTGCCCGCCATCCTCCAGTGACGCCTCTCGGTCGCCAGCTGTTTGCGGGACAGACCACTAGCGGGCCTGCACTCCCTGCTGCGCTGGCGGGCCTGCACCGCGGGCCTGCGCGCGCGGCTGGCGCTAGCGGTCCCCGCGCGCGGCTCGCCTTCGGTCGCGGCGCCGCCGGCGACCGCCGAAGAGCATCCCCGCGGCGCCGCCGATACCGCCCGCCAGCACAAAGCCGGCCGCCGCTGCAGCCACGGTCGCACGCTCGCTGTTGCGAGCCAGCTGGGCGCGCCAGTCGGTCAGCTCGGTGAACTCACTGCGCAGCTTCACCAGTGAGGTGCTGAGCTCCTGACGATTCTGCTCGATCGAGGCACGGATCTCCTCCGGGCTGCGACGCTCAGGCATCGAGGCCTCCGCGGGGACCGCTGGAGCTGACCACCTCGCGGATCTTGCGGGCCTCGTCGATCGCCATGCTCGGCGTCGGCGCGCCAACCCGCAGCTTGCGCCAGGCGAACATGAACGCGCCACCGGTCATCAGCAGCAGCACGACGAACACGATCAGGAACCCGAGCCAGAGATCTCCCGCGCCGCTGACGAAGATGCCGTCGAGCACCCACGCGAGCGTCAGCAGGAAGAAGATCACGGCGAAGATTCCGAACACCGCGCCGGCGGCCACGGCCGCGGCACCACGGCCCAGACTCGAGAGCTTCTCGAAGACCTCGGCCTTGGCCAGCGCGATCTCATCCTGGACCAGGTTCGTGAGGCTCTCGGAAACCTCGGTGATCGCCGCGGCGATGTTGTCGGAATGTCCGTTATCTGCGGGCAAGGCGCTTGAAGATCGAGGCGAGGATGATCCCACCGAGGAAGGCGGCACCGACACGGACCTCGGGACGCTCATTGGCCAGCGCGACGAGGCGCTCCAGCGCCGAGGGACCGGCCGGCACCGGGGGCGGTGGCGGGGATGACTGAGACGGCGCCTGCGCGCTCTCGGCTTCGCTCAGGGGGCGGCGCGGACGCGGTGGGGGCGGTGGCGTGATGGTGCGCCGCGGCACGTTGGGGATGCGGTCCGTGTCCGCGTCGCGCAGCGAGCTGGGACGGCGCGAGCGGCGCTCGCCCGGCTGCGCCTGTGGGGCGGACGCAGGCTGCGAGCGCGGCGGCTCGGGCTGCGGCGCCGGCGGGGCCGCAGCCGCTTCCGGCGGCTCATCCTCGACGACGTCAGCATCGAGCTCAGGACCGGTGTGGTCCGGGGCGGGCTCAGCGGAGCCTGCCCCGGGAGCCTCGGCCGCGATATCCGTCCAGGTGGGCTCGGGAGGCTCCTGTCCCCACGCCTCCAGGGCCGGCTCGACCACCGCGTCGGTGTCGTCAGCGCCCCCTTCGGGGTCGCTCGGATCGTCTGTCTCGTCGGTCACTCAGGCGGATCTTCGTCGAACACGCGGCGCCAGATGAGAGTCGCAACGCGCGTGGCGAGGATGCCCGATAGGGCGCCGACCCCTGTCATCAGCGCCGACCAGAGAAGTCGTTTGATCAGCGGACTCTCCTTCATTGTCAAGGGATTCAATCAGACCGGGGCGGACGTCAAGCGTCAAGGCCGCCGCAGATGATGTCGACAAGCTCCGACTTTGCGTGCTCGAAGCCCGCCGCGTCGGCCGGGACGTTGCCGAAGATCCACTGTGTGAGCACCTGCTCAATCAGCCCGTAGAAGGCCTGCGCGGCGAACCTCGCATCCACCTCCGAGCGGAAGATGCCGTCGCGCTGGCCGTGCTCGACGATCGCTGCGATGCCATCGAACGCCTGCATGATCTTGTCCAGATGGGTGCGCCCAAAGGTGTTGGCGGCGCGAGTGACCTCCACGATGATGACCTTCATCAGGTCGGGGTCGTGACGGTAGGAGTCGACGATGAACGACGCGATCGCGTGGAGCTTCTCGCGCGGCGGCCGGGAGGACGCGTCGGCCTCGGCGATCGCCGCGACCATCACATCCCAGCGCTCCAGGAAGAGCGTGTCGAGAATCGCCTCCTTGGAGGCGAAGTAGTGGTAGACCAGCCCGTAGGCGACACCCGCCTCATCAGCGATGTCGGCGACGCGGCAGGTGTGGAAGCCCTGGCGCGCGAAGACGCGCACGGCGGCGTCGAGGATCACGCGGCGCTTGTCAACGGCGGTGCTCATGAGCCCGGGCGCTCGCGGCCGGCGGCGTAGACGGCTTCGGGGAGGCGATGGCGCAGTGCCGGCAGGCGCTCCCGGATCCGCTCGAGCGCAGCGATGTCGAGCTCAGCGCAGATCACGGTCTGCGTGTCGGGTGCGCCGGCCAGCACGAGCCCCCACGGATCGGCGATCAGCGAGCGCCCCCCGGAGCGGTTGCCGGGCGGGTGCTCACCGATCTGGTTGGCCGCGATCAGGAAGCACTGGTTCTCGATCGCGCGGGCGCGCAGCAGGATCTCCCAGTGGTCGCGGGTGGTGGCGAGCGTGAACGCGCTGGGAACCGTGAGGATCCGCGCACCGCGGGATGAGAGCTCGCGGTAGAGCTCGGGGAAGCGCAGGTCATAACAGATGCTCATCCCGAGCGGATGCCCCTGGGCGGTGGCTGTGAGGGTGACGCCCTCACCCGCCTGCTCACGCGCGGACTCGCTGTAGGTGGTCCCGTCAACCTCGACGTCGAACATGTGCAGCTTGCGGTAGATCGCCCGGATCTCACCGTCGGGACCGATGTGGAGGCTGGTGTTGGAGGTCTTCTCGCGGCCGGCGACACGCTCGACGAACGACCCTGCGATCAGGTCGATCGCGTGCGTTGCGGCGGCTTCGCGAGCCCAGCGGACCGCGGGACCGTCAAGCGGTTGGGCCGCCTGCTGCATCACCTCGGCGCGCCCCAGCACGGTCCACTTCTCCGGCAGCACGACCAGCTGCGCGCCCATCCCGGCGGCGAGCTTCGTGAGGCGCTCGGCGCTCTCCAGGTTGGCGTCCACGTCCTCCGTGGAGTTGAGCTGGACGGCAGCTGCGCGTAACTTGGTCATGGGGGCGCTCGACATCACTCCCAGAGAGGTTACTGATTGACTAGTCAGTCAGATGGTTGAGTTGGGGTTGGCGGGTCGGTGACGGGTCGCCTGCGGCGCGGTGACGTGCCGGGTGCGCCGCGGTCGCGGGCCGGTCGCGGGCGTTCGCGGGCCGGTCGCGGGCCGGTCTGGGGCCGGTGGCGGAGCGTTGGCGCGTCGCCGAGGCCTCAATCCTGCTCAAGCGCAACG
>JAJZDA010000246.1 GCA_021851525.1 Actinomycetes bacterium
CGTGGAGCATCGGCGGGCGCCCGCGCCCGCGCCCCAGCCGGGCACCGGCGCGCCTCGGCGCGAGCCCACGGCGCCGCGCGCGAGCGCGAACTTCGACCTGCAACCGACCAGACACCCGGAGGAACCGTGACCGAAGAGCCGATGCCCGTGGAGCAGATCGCGCGACTGGCCGAGCTGGTGCTCGAACGTGTCGGTTCAGTCGTGGTGGGCATGCGCGACGCCGTGGAGCTGGCGCTGGCGAGCGTCCTCGCCGGAGGGCATGTGCTGTTTGAGGACGTTCCCGGGCTCGGCAAGACGCTTGCCGCTCGCAGTCTCGCCACGGCACTGGGACTCGAGTTCCGGCGCCTGCAGTGCACCCCTGACCTGCTTCCCGCGGACATCACCGGCTCGTTCGTCTACTCGCCGGCCAGCGCGCAGTTCAGCTTCCGTCCCGGTCCGCTGTTCACCGGCCTGTTCCTGGCCGATGAGATCAACCGCACCTCACCCAAGACGCAGTCAGCGCTGCTCGAGGCGATGGCGGAGGGCCAGGTGACGGTGGAGGGCGAGAGCTTCAAGCTGCCCTCCCCGTTTCATGTGATCGCCACCTCCAACCCGATCGAGTACGAGGGCACCTACGCGCTGCCCGAGGCGCAGCTGGACCGCTTCATGGTGCGTCTGGCGGTCGGCTACCCCGAGCGTGAGGGCGAGACCAACATCCTGCTGGCGCGCGTGCAGCGCCGCCGCGAGGTGGCGAGCGTGGAGCCGGTGATGGACGCCGCCACGCTGGCGGCGATGCAGGCGGGGATCGAGCACGTCTTCGTCGAGCCGGATATCGCTCGCTACTGCGTCGACCTGGCGGCGGCCACGCGCCGTCACAGCTCGATCGAGGTCGGCTCCTCGCCACGCGGATCACAGGGGCTGATGCTGGTCGGCCGCGCGCTGGCGGTGATCGACGGGCGTGATTTCGTCACCCCTGAGGACATCAAGCGCGTGGCGGTGCCGGTGCTTGCGCACAGGCTCTCGCTGAGCACCCAGGCGTGGGCCAACGGGATCCGCACGGCCGACGTCGTGGGCGCCGTGGTCAGTGAGGTTGCGGGACCGCCGACGGTCGCGCTTCGGGGGGCGCGCAGCTCCCTGTGAGTGCAACCGCCGCCGCGCCCCAGCACGAGCGCAGCGAGAGCTCCGCGCCGCGCTGGTCGCACTCGCCCGCGGTCATCGCTGGGGCCGCCACCGCGCTGCTGCTGGGCGCGCTGGGGTTGATCGTCGGGCGCGTGGACGTGGCGCTGCTCTGCCTGCCGCTGGTGGCCTCGCTGGCACTCAGCCTGCGGCGGCTGCCGCGTCCGGGCGCGCGCTCCGGCGTGCGGCTCACGCAGCGCGTGGGTGGACCGGCGCGGGTCGATTGCACGCTCTCGATCCAGGCGCCGGCTCAGGTCGAGATGGTGGTGCTGCGCTACAGCGTCCTGGGGGAGCGCGAACGGGAGCTGGTGCTCGCCGGTCCGCTGACCGGCGAGCTCACCTGGCCGGTGCCGCTGCTGCACTCCGGGCCTCAGGAGCTGCTGCGCGTCGAGCACCGTCTGCTCGCTGCCGACACGCTGCTGGCCACCGCTCCGCAGGAGCCGATCGTCGCTGAGCACGTGGCCGCGCCGGCTCAACGCGCGGTCGGCTCGCTGCCGCTGCCGCGGCGCCTGCAGGGCCTGACCGGCCCGCACGAGTCGGCGAGGGCCGGGGACGGCGGTGAGTTCCGGGACGTGCACCCGTTCACCGCCGGTGATCGCCTGCGGCGGATCGACTGGAAGGCCACCGCGCGGCGCGGGCGGGTCGCCGGCGAGCTCTACGTCAGGCGCACCAACGCGCTGGCGGACGCGACTGTGCTGATCGTCATGGACAGCCGTGATGACGTTGGTGAGCAGGTGGCGCAGTGGAGTCGCAACGACCCTGCGCAGAAGGGCATCAGCTCACTGGACATTGCCCGCGAGGCCGCGGGCTCGCTGGCCGCGGCGTACATCGCGGCCGGCGACCGGGTCGGCTTCCAGGACCTCTCCAGCCGGGCGCGGATGATCACCCACGCCGCCGGCGCCAGGCACCTCGCGCGGTTGCAGCGCGCGGTTCAGACAACCGCGCCGGGGGCGCGCTTCTCCGGCCAGCAGCGACCGCCGATCGTGCCGCCCGGGGCGCTGGTCTACCTGCTCTCGAGCCTGCTTGATGACCAGTCGGTCAACCTCGCGCTGCGCTGGCTCGCCGACGGGCATCGCGTGATCGCGGTGGATGTGTTGCCCGCCGCGCGCTTCGCACGGACCACTCGCCATCAGCGGATCGCGCACCGCATGGTGCTGATGGAACGTGAGGAGCGCATCGAGCTGTTGCGGCGGCGCGGCGTTGAGCTGCTGCGCTGGTCCGAGGAGCACGGCTCACTGCCGCTGGCGGCGCGTCTGCGGCTGCTCAGCCGGCCCGCGCGCAGGCTCGGCGCTGGCGGGGTGGGGCGATGAGAGAGGGGCGGGGTGAGGGGACCGGCCTCACCTGGCTGGTGGAGCTGGTGAGTCCGGCGCGGCTGGGACGCCCAGGCGACCTGCCGGCCCCCGACGCGCGGATCCCCGGGCTGGTGATCCGCGGCGCGCTGGCGCTGAGCGGCGTGCTGCTCTCGCTGCTGGTCTTTGACGGCGGCGGCTGGTCGTATATCGGCGCCCTGCTGGCGCTGGTGGCCGCCGCCTCGCCGGAGTACCTGCTGGGCTGGGTGCTGATCGTGCTGCTGGCGGCCGGCCAGCTGGACCGGCCGGCGACGCTCAGCTGGCAGCTGCTGGTGCTGCTGGCCGGGGTGCAGCTGCTGCACCTGCTCTCCAGCCTCGCGCTGCTGGTGCCGTGGCGCAGCTGGGTGGCGCCGCGGGCGTTGCGCCCGGCGCTGGTGCGGCTGGTCGCGGTCCAGCTGCCGCTGCAGATCTTCGCCGTGCTGGTGCTGTTGCTGCTGGCTCCAGGCGCCCACGGGCGGCGGCCGCTGACGCTGCCCGTG
>JAJZDA010000247.1 GCA_021851525.1 Actinomycetes bacterium
TGGGCGCCCGCAGCTCCGCGCGGCAGCGGCAGCGGCAGCGGCGGCGGCAGCGGCAGCGGCAGCGGCAGCGGAGCACGATCGTGAGGATCACCGGTGCCCCGCCGGCCATGGCCTGAGGACGGCGCCGAGGGGCTTGACTTCAGCGCCACCGAGGCGGTGGCGCTGCCGCGGCTCACGGACACGGTCGCAGCCCGGATCCGGGCGTTCATAGTCGCGCGCGAGCTGACGCCCGGCACGCGGCTGCCCTCCGAGCGCGCGCTGGCCCAGGCACTCGGGACGAGCCGCCCGACCGTCAGCCAGGCGCTGCGCACGCTCGCGCTGATGGGGATCATCGAGAGCCGGCGCGGCTCCGGGGCCTATGTGCTGCGACGCCCTGACGACGCGCCCGCGACGCAGCTCTGGCGTGCCTCCGCTGCAAACCTCGATGAGCTGCTGCAGCTGCGGCTGTGGCTCGAGTCGCTGGCCACGCGTGAGGCGGTGAAGCGCGCTGACGCGGCGCAGATCACCGCCGTGCGCGACGCGCTGGAGCGGCTGACGCGCAGCAGCGGCGAGCCGGCCGCGTGGATCGCCGCGGACACCGTGTTTCACGCCACCGTCGTGAGCCTCGCCGGCAACCAGCCGCTGACAGCCATCTACGAGCAGGTCCACACGGCGCTGCTCGAGTATGAGTACCGCCTCTGGGTGCAGGGCACACAGGCCCCGGACTGGCTCTCACCGACAGCCGCCGATGAGATGCTGCAGCTGCACGCGCCGATCGTCGAGGCGCTGGCCGCGCGCGACATGCAGGCGTCGCTGCGTGCGGTGCGGGCGCACAGCGACGCGATGGGACATCACCTGCGGGCGCGTGACAGCGCCACCCCGGCCGGCGCCCGGGCCTGAGCAGCAGCGCCCGCGCCGGCGGCCGCGCCCCGGGGCTGCGCTGGCGGCGCAGCCCCATGCGCAATATGCTCAGCGCCATGCCCAGGGCGCTGCTGCTGATCGACATCCAACGTGACTACTTCCCCGGCGGGGAGATGCCCCTGCCCGGCAGCGAGGCGGCCGCCGAGGCCGCGGCGCGCCTGCTCAGCGGCTTTCGCGCTCGCGGTGAGCCGGTGATCCACGTGCAGCACATCTGGGATGAGCCGGACGCGCAGTACATGCGCCCCGGCACGCCGGGCGCGGAACATGATCCACGGGTGGCTCCGGCCCCCGGCGAGCGGCTGGTCACCAAGGAGAGCCCCAACGCGTTCATCGGCACTGATCTGGAGGCGCAGCTGCGTGAGCTCGATGCGCAGGAGCTGGTGGTGGCCGGCATGATGACCTCGATGTGCGTCGACGCCACGGTCAGAGCGGCCGTGGACCTGGGCTTTGCGGTGACCGTCGCGGGCGACGCCTGCGCCGCCCCGGATCTGCGACACGGCGAGACGACGGTGACAGCAGAGCAGGTTCACGCCGCCTTCCTGGCGGCGCTGGCGGACGGTTACGCGGACGTCGTTGAGGCCGCGGCCCTGGCGTGAGCCGAACGCCCGCGGCGACGCTCGCCGCCGGGCGGTGTAGCTTTGTGGCGTGGCGCGGCTGGCTGAAGGCGACAGGTTCCCCGCGGTCAGGGTGGAGACCGTGGACGGTCCGTGCGAGCTCAGTGAGCGCTGGCGGGACGGCCCGCTGGTGGTCACCTTCATGCGTCACTTCGGCTGCAGCTTCTGCCGGGAGCACCTCGAGCACCTGCGCTCGATCTACCCGCAGATCCGCGAGGCGGGCGGTGACGTTGTCGCGATCTTCCAGTACGGAGCGGAGGCGACCAAGGACTTCTGCGACGGGCGCCAGCTGCCGTTCAGCTGCGTCGGGGACCCGCTGCGCGCGGCCTACGCGGAGCTCGACATCGGTCGCGGCAGCCTGCGCCAGCTCTATGGCTGGGGCGTGGTCAAGCGCATGCTCCCGGCGGCACGCGCCGTGGGCGGCGTGCGCAGCCCGCAGGGTGGGGACATCGCGCAGCTCCCGGGGACCTTCGTGATCGCCCCCGGTGGGCGTGTCGCGCTCGCCCACTACAGCGCCAACGCGGCTGACAACCCGTCGGTTGAGAGCATCCTGGCGGCTGTGCGAGCGGCGGCCGCCTGAGCAGGCGCCGCCACCGGTCCGGCCGGGTACGGCGCAGCGGCGCGGTGACCGTTCGCTGAGCGCCCCCGCCGGCGTAACCGCGCTCAGCGGGCGCCGGCGGAACGGCGCTCCAGCAGCCAGCGATCCAGCACCTCAGCCGGCTGCGGCCGGGAGAGGAAGTAACCCTGCACGTAGTCGCAGCCGATCTCCGCCAGGCCGCTCCAGATGTCCTGGTCCTCCACCCCCTCGGCCACGACCCGCAGGCCGAGGTTCCCGCCGAGCTGCACGGAGCTGCGGACTATCGCCGCATCCTCGGCGTGCTCGGTCATCCGCATCACGAACGACTTGTCGATCTTCAACGTGGTCACCGGCAGCTCACCCAGCCAGGCAAGCGACGTGTAGCCGGTGCCGAAGTCATCGATCGCCAGCCCGACACCGAGCTCCGCCAGACCGGTGATCACCGCCTGGGCGCGCACCGGATCGACCATCAGCGTGGTCTCCGTGATCTCGAGCTCCAGCGCGCAGGCCGGCAGCCCGTGGACCGCAAGGCGCTCACGGACCTCATCCGGCAGCGCCCCATCGAGCAGGTTGCGGGTCGAGATGTTGACCGCGACCGAGAGCTCTGTGTGGCCGGCGTCGCGCCACAGCCGGCACTGGCGCAGCGCGCGGTCCAGCACGTGACTGGTTAGCGGCCGCATCAGGCCGGTGTTCTCCGCAAGCGGGATGAACTGGTCGGGGTAGAGCAGCCCGTGCCTGGGGTGCTGCCAGCGCACCAGCGCCTCCACGCCACTCACCTCACCGCTGGCGGCGGCCGCCTTGGGCTGGTAATGGAGCACGAGCTCCCCGGCCGGAATCGCATGGCG
>JAJZDA010000248.1 GCA_021851525.1 Actinomycetes bacterium
CGCGGCGCGCCCGGCGGCGGCGTCGCACGAGCACGCAGCGCCCCGATGGCGGGCCCTGCGGGGCCCGCCGTGAGGTGCCGCTTCACCGCTGGGTCACTGACTCACTGGGCGGCGTGCACGCCGCCCAGCAGCTCATGCACGCGAGCGGCGGTCGCGGCCAGGCGCTGATCGTCGATCGCGCCCTGCTCAATCAGCTCGTAGGTGGCCCTGCCGAGATCCTGGTAGGCCTGCGCCAGCTCGCGCTTGGTCTGCACATCCTGGACTGTCGACATCGCCTTGGCGCCGGCCTCATCGGCCGTGGCCTTGATCCTGTCCATCAATCCCATCTCATACCCCGTTCCCGTTGCAGAGTGACTGTGTCCGGCGTCCCTGCCATACGGCTGCCCGCTGAGCGCTTCGGGTCACTGCCGGCGACGGCGCCCGCGAACTCTCGCCGCAGGACGCGCATCTGGTGGCAGTGACTCTCAGTCTAGAGCGCCGCCGGGCCCCTTCACAGGCCCGAGCACACGTTCGAGCTCCGCGTTGGCGAAAAGCCCCTCCGGGTCCAGCCGCGCCCGCACCTGGGCGAAGCGCTCCCACTCCGGGTAGCGTGGAGCCAGCGTCTGCGCTGTCTGGAAGTGGCGTTTGCCCCAGTGCGGGCGCCCGTCGTGGCGGTCCATGATCGCCTCCACCTCACGGAAGTAGGGCTCGTAAGCCATCTGGTCAAAGACATGCACCGCGATGTAGCAGCTGTCGCGCCCGTGGGCCGGTGAGAGCAGCGCGTCATCCGCGGCGACGAAGCGCACCTCGATCGGGAAGCTGACCGGCAGGCGCTGCTGGTGCAGCAGCTCCCGGACCTCACGGATCGCCTGCGCGGCGCGCTCGCGCGGGATCGCGTACTCCATCTCCGTGAAGCGCACCAGGCGCGGCGAGACGAACACGCGGAAGGAGTCGTCGAGCCGCGTGCTGGAGCCCGCCAGCCGCGTGACCAGGCGGTTGAGCTGCGGGATCAGCCGCGGGTGACGGCGCCCGAGCCGGCAGAGCGCGCCGAGACCGTGGTTGACCAGCAGGACGTCATCCATGTAGGTGCGCACCGCGCCGCGCGGGACGGCCGGCTCGAAGCTGCGGTCGTTGCGACGCAGCAGCGCCTGCTCGGCGTAGGGGAACCAGTAGAGCTCGAAGTGATCGTGCTCTGCCACCAGCGCATCCAGCTGCTCGAGCGCGCGGTCCAGCGGCATCGGACCGTCGTGCGCTCGCAGGCGAAAGGCCGGCACCACGCGCAGCGTCAGCGCGCTCACCACGCCCAGCGCGCCGAGGCTCACGCGGGCCGCGCGCCAGGCGTCGGGGTCGCTCTCCTGATCCAGCTCGAGGATGCTGCCGTCGGCACACATCAGCTGCACGGCCTGCAGCTGCGCTGAGATGTTGCGCAGCTGCGCGCCGGTGCCGTGCGTGCCGGTGGCGGTGGCGCCGGCGATGGACTGGCGGTCGACATCCCCGAGGTTCTCCAGCGCCAGGCCGTGGCGGTGCAGCGCGAGGTTCAGCTCCCGCAACGTGATCCCGGCCTGCACGCGCACCAGCCCGCGCGCCCGGTCCACCTCCAGCACGCGGCCCATCCGCTCGAGGCTGACGAGCGTTCCCTCGGTCAGCACCAGGCCGGTGAACGAGTGTCCGGAGCCGGCCACCCGCACCCCGTGCCCGGCCTCCTGTGCGCGCGCCAGGACCTCGCGCAGCTGCTCCAGCGAGGCCGGTCGCGCGAACGCCGCCGGAGTGCAGCGCTGGCGCCCATCCCAGTTGCGCCATGAGCTGTCGGGCGCCTGCGCTGAGGCGTTTAGCGTGGTGGAGCTGCGTGGTCGCGCTGACACGGTCCGCATGTTCTAATGCATGACAATGCCGAGCGTGGGCGCAACCATCCCGGAGGCCGTGATACCGGCCTCTGACCACGACCGTCTGGAGCGCGCCTGCGCGCGCCTGCAGGCACCGTTCGCGTGCGTGGACCTGGGCGCGTTTGACCTAAACCGCGGGGCGCTGGCGCAGCGCGCCGCCGGCACGCCGATCCGCGTCGCCAGCAAGTCGATCCGCTGCCGGGCGCTCCTGGCGCGCGTGCTCGAGCAGCGCCCCGCCTTTCGTGGCGTGCTGGCGCTGACCGTGCGTGAGGCGCTGTGGCTGAGTGAGCAGGGCGTCGCGGACGTGGTGGTCGGCTACCCGAGCGTCGACCGTGAGGCGATCGGTGAGGTGGCGGCACGCGCCGCAGAGGCCGATCCCGCCCGGCGCGTGACGCTGATGGTCGACTGCGTTGAGCACCTCGATCTGATCCAGCGCGCCGCCGGCGACGCCCGGGTGGATGTCTGCATCGACGCCGACGCGGGCCTGTGGCTGCTGGGTGGACGGCTGCGCGTCGGTCCGCGCCGCTCGCCCCTGCACCACCCGCAGCAGGCGGCCGCGCTGGCCGCCGAGGTGGTGCGCCGCCCGCAGCTGCGTCTGGCCGGGATGATGGCCTACGAGGGCCAGATCGCCGGGGTCGGCGACCGGCCCGCTGGCCGGCCGCTGCGCGGGCTTGCGATCGGGGCGATGCAGGGCATCTCCCGCCGTGAGCTGCGCGCCCGCCGCGCGGCGCTGGTGAGCGCCGTGGAGGCGGTGGCAGGACCGCTGCGCTTCGTCAATGGCGGCGGCACCGGCAGCGTGGAGTCGACGGTCAGCGAGCCCGCGGTCAGCGAGGTGACTGCGGGCTCAGGCCTCTTCGGGCCGGCGCTGTTCGATGATTACCGCCGCTTCACGCCGCGCCCGGCGGCGTTCTTCGCGCTGCCGGTGGTGCGCCGGCCCGGCCGTGGCGTGGTCACCGCGCTGGGTGGCGGCTACGTCGCCTCGGGCCCTGCCGGCGCCGACCGGCTGCCCCGCCCGTGGTGGCCAGCCGGCCTGCGGCTCGACCCGCAGGAGGGCGCCGGGGAGACCCAG
>JAJZDA010000065.1 GCA_021851525.1 Actinomycetes bacterium
TGGCGGCCGCCACCGCCACCGCCGCCACATGCTTGCAGTCGAACCCGATCGGGCAGCTGCACTCACCAAAGTCAAACTCGATACCCGCGCCGGCCCTGACGAACGTGAGCTCGGTGGCGTAGAGGGTGCTGCCCAGCACCTTCCCGCTCAGCTCGAGCCGCTCCTCGTCCCAGCTGAGCGAGAGCACCTTGTTGCGGCGCGCATATGCGGCGCCGCGGTCATAGAAGGTCCTGCCGATGGACCGTGCAACCTCGTCCAGGTCGATCTCGTAGGGCAGCTCGAGCAGCGCCATCCAGTTCCATGATCCACAAGATCCGGGCCGCGGCGGGCCCCACAAGCCGGACTTTGCGGGACTTGCCGTGCTACGGGGGCGCGGGACGGTGAGGTGAGGATGACCCTCCCGGGAGCCGATCAGATCCTGATTGAGCGCGAGTTTCACGCGCCCGCGGCGATGGTCTGGCGCGCGCTCACCGAGCCCGAACTGGTGCGCCGCTGGTGGCACGCGCGCCGCGGCGAGATCACGGTATGCGAGATAGATCTGCGCGTGGGTGGCACCTGGCGCTACGCGATGCGACCGTTCAGCGGCAGGGAATTCGCGTTCCACGGCCAGTTCCTGGAGGTCGTCCCCCAGCAGCGAATCGTGCAGACCGAGGTCTTCGAGCCACTCCCCGACGCCGTCGCGACGACCACGCTCACGCTGAGCGAGCACGGCGGTCTCACGCAGCTGCGCACGCTGGTGGCGCACAGCACACCGGAGGCCCGCGACCTGCACGTCAACTCCGGGATGGAGTCCGGGATGCAGGACGCGTTCGAGCTGCTCGAGCAGGTCGCCCGCACGCTGCCGTGATACGGGCCAGCGCACGGATCGGCCGCGGCTCACTCTGAGCGCGCTCAGGTCCTGCGCCGGAGCCCTCGGACACCGCCCGGCATCCTGCCACCAGGCCGGCGGGTGGCTGAGACGCAGCGGGCGCAACGCCCCTGCGACGCAACCGGCCGGGCACGCGTCCAGTCGCAGCGAGGCGCGCTCAAGTGGCGGGTGCGACCTGCCGATCACCCCGGGCATGAGCACAGCAGCGATCGGTGGCGCGAGCGCGCAGCTCGCGTCGGTCATGGCGGCAGGGGCAGCCCAGGCCAGCCAACTGGCCCTCGCGGAGGCCCAGATCAGCGCCTCGCAGGCAGTGGGCGGCGGCAGCGCGGCGGTAGCGGTGGCGGGATCGAGCGCCGAGGCGCCCGGCACGCTTCAGATCTACGCCTGACAGTCAGTCCGCCAACAGCAACAGCGGCACAGAGGCCCGGCGGCCGCAACAGCAGCCGCCGGGTCGCTTTGCAGCGCCCCCGGCCGCGCGCACCGGGCAACGCCGCGCGATGGCCGTGACCGGCGACGCGGGCGCGGGCCGCTGCGACCGGTGCTCGCGTTCCCGTGAGGTCGCTCGCCGGCATCCAGCGGGACCCGCGGCCACAGACCTGCCGGCGCCGGCGCGGGCGGGCTGCATTGCGGTTCAGAGTCGGCACCGCCGCCTGAACCTGACCACCGACGGTGGCCTGCCGCACGTCGTGGTGGTGATCAGCGGGATTGACGCCTGCGACGGCGGCCATGCCCCCGAGAGATGATCGCCCTGAGTCCGGCGCGGCTCGATGTCTGCGACCACACCGGCCGGGACGAAGTTCTGCGCGGTCCCTGGGGGAGAAACCCGGCGTGGGGGTGGCTTTCTCCCCCAGCGACGGTTCACGACTGCGTGGTTGCCGGCCGCGACCGGCGACCACGTTTTGCTCCGGATTCCGGTAGAACCCGCCAGGCACTAGAACCGCCCAATGGACACCGTCTGGCGAAGCGCTGAGCAGACAGGCACTAGAACCGCCAGGCAGCAGAACCGCCACGCAGCAGAACGGCCACGCAGCAGAACCGCCAGACGGTAGTGTCCCTGACGAATCGGGCTCACCGGGTGCCAAGCAAACGCAGGAGCGCTCAGGAAATTGATGATCGTTCGCATGACACGCTGCGCCGCCGCGTGCGGGGAGCGTCTCCCCCAGCAGCCGATCCGGATGGTCCGCAGGTGAAGCGTCCTGTGCAGGCGCTGAAAGCACGCCGCCCGGGCGGCCCGGGGCGCCCGAGCGTCCGGAAGCCCGCACGCCGTCAGACGCTCGTGTTCGCGCTCAGCTTGGTTGCGCTGATGACGCCACCCGCGCTGGCGGTGGGCCACCGGGTGTTGCACCGCTCGCCCGCGACGGCGGAGCCCGTTGGCTTGCCCGCGCTCCCGGCGGGCTGGACGGTCGTGTCCGACAGCTCGCAGCGGCTGGGGCCCAGCAGCAGCACCAATGTCCAGACGCTTGTCACCAGCTGGCGCTACCGCCCCACGTACGCTGGGCCGGCGAGTGTCATCCCACCCGGCGGGGTGATCATCGATGTGACGCTCTCCAGGGACCAGGAGTACCGCGGGCGACACGTGAACCTCTGCAGGACCACCGCCAGGTTGCCTCAGTTCCCGGCGCGGACACCGCCCCTGACCCTTCCCTCAACAACCACCGCCACGCTGGACGGAGCTCCCCATGTGAAGGAGTTCCGCGTGCTCGGGCGCTATCGCGACTCCTACAACTTCGAGGTCCGGGTTGACATCGACACGCGCCGTCCCGTGCGACCGCGATGGGCCCGCGCCGAAACGATCATCCGAGAGCTTCGCTTCCCGCGCTGGCCCGCACTGCAGGCCTGCTGACCACGCGGCTCAGCGGCGCGGCCCGCGCATGAAGCCATGGCGGTTCGCGAGACGCCGGCGCAGGACCAGCAGCAACAGGCCGGCGGATGCCGTGGGCGCAGAGGCGCCGGTACCGCGTCACTCCTCTGCAGGTCCCGTGGGCGGTGGGGCCTCGGCGGCCTCACGCACCACGTCGAGCACGCCGTTGACCACAACGTGCGCGCCCGACCCGACTCCGTAGGTCCAGTACCTGCGGAACCATTGCCTGGCGGTCTCATCGGTGGTGCCGGTTCGCATCACCGCCCACAGCAGCGTCCTGCCCTGCGCCAGGGGGCTGACGCCCAGCGCGTAGACGGTCTTGGCGTAGCCCGGCGCGGTGAAGTCGCGAAACGCATCGGGCTCGACCGACGCGTACTCAATCCTCGGCCTCCAGAACTTGCCGATGAGCCCCAGCGCGATCTCCTCGCCCGCGAGCTCCCCGAGCAGCGTCCAGCCGGCGCCCTCACGCGGGTGCTCGGGGATGCCGCGCAGCGTCAGGCGCTCCGGCAGCGCAGCCGGCCGTTCCCCGTGAAGCAGCTGCCCGACGAGCTCCGGCAGCCCGCGCAACGCACCGAGCAGGCCGACCAGCGGCCGGCGCCGGCCGACCTCCATCAGGTCAACGTCCATCAGCGTCGCCCAGACCCTCTCGGGCGGCGCATCAACCACCAGGGCGAGTTCGTCGGAAACGTCGAACACCGGCAGAAACTGATTCACCAGCGAGCTTGGCATGGTCTGCTCCTCTCCTCAAACCTCTCTGGGGACGTTGCCGCTCATCCCCAGCACGACGCGCATTGCCGTGTGCCCGAGGTCAGCGGTCGGTCCGAACATGCACGGGCAGCCGCCGTCGATCACCGCGATCCCGTGCTGCCGGCCCCACTGCGCAGCCGGCTCCGACACGCTTCCGGGACCGGGGCCGCGATGCATCCACACGTGCTTGATCCCAAGCTCAGCGCACTCATGCATCGTGGTCTGCGCGAGCTCCGGCCTTGTCCCTATCACCACCGCCTCAACACCGTCGGGAATCGCGCCCAGCTGGTGATAGCAGCGGTCGCCCTCAACCTCCTCAGCGTTTGGGTTGACGGCGTAGACCTCATAACCGCGGTCACGCAGCCGCTTGTAGACGACGTTGGCGCCATGACCGCGGGGGTCCCTGGAGACGCCGGTCACCGCGATCCGCCGGTGGCCCAGGAACTCCGATGCTGCGTCCTTGATCCTCGCCATTGCTGCGCCCTCCTTCACGAAGGTTGCTGAACGATCGGCACGCCCGGGGTCCTCAGGATCTGAAGCTACGCCCGCGCGGGCCGTCGGACATCGGGACAGAGCACAGGCCGCCCACCGGCGAACTACCGACCCGGCGCAGCTGCTCCGGATGTCCTGACCGCCCCGCCCGTTCGGCTCCCTGCCCCTCCCCACCCGCCCGCGCCGCGAAACTCGATCCGGCGAGATTGTGCTTCTTGTATCGTCCCGCAGATGTTGGTGGGGGGCGCAGTGGAGAGGGACGCCACCAGGGTGTCATCGCGTGCCGAGGATGGGACCTCAGCCGCGTGGGCACAGCGGTCTCGGAGTCTCTAGAACCGAGCATGCAGCTGGCTAGCAGGAACAGACCGGTGACCGCGGGCGGAGGCGCGCGGCAGCGCAGATCGATCAGCCCAAGCCTGGTTCTGGCGATTGCCGCGGCCGGCGGGGCCGTGACCTGGATTGACACGACGATCGTCAACATCGCGTTCCCAGACATCGCGCGCAGCTTCCACGGCGTCTCGATCCCCACGATCTCATGGGTTCTGAACGCCTACAACATCCTGTTTGCGGCGTTCATCGTGCCGGCCGGCCGGATCGCTGACCTGGTGGGCCGCAGGCGCCTCTTCGTCTTCGGCCTGGAGCTCTTCACGCTCGCCTCGCTGCTGTGCGCGCTGGCGCCCTCCGTCGCGATGCTGATCGCCTTCAGGTGCATGCAGGCGTTGGGAGCAGCCTGTGTGGCACCCTGCTCACTGGCGCTGGTGATGCACGCCTTCAAGCCTGAGCGGCGCGCGCACGGCGCGGCCATGCTCGCCGCGGTGGCGGCCGGCGCTGCGGGACTGGGACCAGCACTGGGAGGAGCGCTGATCGATGCCGCTGACTGGCGCCTGGTGTTCCTGGTGAACCTGCCGATCGGCGTCGTGGTGGCCTGGCTCGCGCGCAGGCGGCTGGTCGAGAGCCGTGCGGCGGGACGCCGACGCATCCCCGACCTGCTGGGCGCGGCGGTGCTGGTGGTTGCGATGGGATCGCTGGTGCTGGCCGTTGTCGAGGGACAGCAGTGGGGCTGGGGAAGCCCCGCGATCATCGGGAGCTTCGGGGCGGCTGCCGGGTTGCTGGCGCTCTTCACATGGCGCTGCCAGGTGCACCGTGCACCGATCATCGACATGACGCTGCTGCGGATTCGCAGCGTCGGCGCGGCCAACGCGATGATGCTGATCGGCGCCGGCGGCTTCTACGCCTACACGCTCACCAACGTGCTGTTCCTGACGCGCGTGTGGAACTACAGCGTGCTGGGTGCCGGACTCGCGCTGACCCCCGGACCGCTGATTGCGATGACCGTCGCACGGCCCGCCAGCCGCGCCGCGCAGCGGCTGGGGCCACCGCTCACGCTGCTGGCGGGCTGCGTGATCTGGAGCGCCGGCGTCTACTGGCTGGCCACACGCATGCAACTGCACCGGCAGCTGTGGAGCGTCTGGGCGCCCGGCGTGGTTGCGCTCGGGATCGGCGCCGGCATCTCGTTCCCGACGCTCAGCGCAACCGCGGTCTCCACGGCACCGGGAGACAGGTACGCCACCGCCACCGGGCTGAACTCGGTGGCGCGCCAGCTGGGCGCGGCGGTCGGCGTGGCCGTGGTGGTAGCGATCCTCAGCGGCCCCAGCGCCGGGAACCCACTGGCCGCCTTTCACGAGAGCTGGTACTTCGGCGCGACGTGCCTGCTGGCGTGCGGCATCGGTTCGCTTTTGATCGGCCGTGTGCGCCTTGATCAGCCCCAGCTCACAACCGAGGACAGCGCCGCCGTGACCGCCGGTCAGAGCGAGGCGATCGACACCCGGCCCGCCGCGGAGCCGGCGCGGCGGAGGCTGGGGCCGAGCGCCTCCCTCGGGGACCGCCCGCAGACGACAGCGGACTTCCTGGCCTCGGTGCCGTTGTTCTCAGAGCTCGAACCGAAGCTGCTGGAGCGGCTCGCCGAGCGCTCCCGCGAGCACTCGCTCGCCCCCGGGGAGTGGCTCTTCCATCAGAGCGACGAGGCCGACCGGACGTTCGTCGTGAAGACCGGCAGGCTGCGGGTGATCGACGAGGACTCCGGCGCGACCATCCGCGAGCTGGGCCGCGGGGACGTGATCGGCGAGCTGGCACTGCTGACGGGCTCAAACCGCTCCGCCGGGGTGCGCGCGATGCGCGCGGCCGAGCTGGTGGCGATCAGCCGGGACAGCTTCACGACGCTGCTCGAGGAGGCTCCGCGCCTGGCGCTGAGCGTGGCGCGGGCGCTCGCAGCCCAGCTGCGCGACACGCGCGCGCCCGTTGCCGCGGAGCGCCCGCTGCCGGTGACCGTCGCGCTCACCGGCCTCAGCTCTGCGATCCCACTGGCCGCGCTGGCGCAGGGGTTGCGAGCGGCATGTCAGCGCCACGGGCAGACCGCCCTGATCGGCCCGGGAGAGCTGCCCGAACTGCGATCCGGGGACTCAGCAACCTCCGTGTATGCGCCGATCCTCGATCGCGCCGAGGCAAGCTCGCGGCTGGTGCTGCTGCAGGCCGGCGCGCTTGACCAGCCAACCCCGTGGCTCGAGTTCTGCCTCGCCCAGGCCGACCGGATCCTGGTCACGGTCGGCCCCGGGCAGCGGCCCTCACCGATCCTCGAGCGCGAGGATCTGAGGGGTTGTGACCTCGTCACCCACGACGTCACGCCGGGTACGGGCTCAATCAGCGGCGTCGCCGAACGGCTCGATCCGATCGAGTCGCACTCACTCTCCTCGGCGACCCTCACCCAGGATCTGGCGAGGATCGCTCGGCGGCTGACCGGCAACTCGATCGGGGTCGTGCTGTCGGGCGGCGGCGCGCGCGCGTTCTCGCACATCGGCGTCCTGGAGGAGCTGCTGTCCGCCGGGCTGGAGATCGACAGGGTCGCCGGCGTGAGCATGGGATCGCTGATTGGCGGAATGTTCGCGATGGGCCTGGACACGGAGACGATCGACGCGATCTGCTTTGAGGAGTTCGTCCAGCGCAGGCCGCTGAGCGACTACACGATCCCGCGCCACTCGCTGATCCGCGGGACCCGCATGCTGGAGATGCTGCAGCGCACCTTCGGGCAGGTGCTGATCGAGGAGCTGCCCAGGAGCTTCATGTGCGGCTACGCGGAGCTGCGCAGCGGACGCCTGGTGGTGGCGCGCCACGGCTCCCTGCGGGAGCAGATCGCGCCCTCGATCCGCCTGCCGGTGATCGGGCCCCCGCAGGTCAGCGGCCGCGACATCTACATTGACGGCTCGTTTGTGGACAACCTCCCGATCGAGCCGATGGCCGTTCTGCGCGAGGGCCCGATCATCGCGGTGGACGTGAAGGCGGACCTGGGCAGCGCGCGCGCCAACGGGCGCGGCGCGCAGGAGCTGGCTCGCAGCGCGCGCCCGGCGCGCCTGCCGAGCCTCGCTGAAACGGTGGCCCGCGTGATGCTGCTGGGCAGCTCAAACACCTCGGCGGCAGCGCGCCGCCACGCTGACCTGATCATCCGCCCTCGCGCCGAGGGGGTTGGGCTGCTGGAGTTCCAGCAGATCGACACAGCTGTGCAGGCCGGCCGGATCGCGGCCCGTCAGGCACTGGAGCAGGTTCAGGACGTGCGGCTGTCGGCAACCGCAGACTCCGGGTCAGACGCGCAGCATGCGGCGCCGCAGCAGCCGCTGCTGGAGACCGCCGGCTGAGGGTTGCGCGGCTCCTGCGCACGGCAAGCGGAGGCCGCAGCAGCGGGGGCCGACGGCGCGCTCGAGCCTCCGGCCCGGTGGCCGGAGGACTAGGCAACCGGTTCGACGGCCGGCAGCTTGAACTCGCCCGTGTCCGCCGCCGCACGCACGGGCGTGCGGGCGACGACGCGGCACATGTACACGTAGGTGAGCGCTGCCACCAGCGCCAGGCCGGCCTCCCAGTAGAAGCTCGTGCGGTACGCGGTCTGAACGTGATCCAGCCGCCCGCTGCCGGCGCGCAGCTGTGCCTGAAGCATGATCGCCGCTATCGCGGTGCCGAATGATGCGCCGAGCCGCATCGTGACAGTCACCAGCGGCGAGCCGTGCGAGATCTCATCGCGCGCCAGCCCGAAATAGCCGACCGCCGTCGCCGGCACCCAGCTGACGCCGGCGCTGAAACCTGCACACAGCAGGGTCAGGCAGACAGCCCAGCCTGACATGGTCGGCCCAAAGCCGGCAACGAGCATCGTCGTGAAGACGAGCACGAGCGCCCCGGCGGCACCGAGACGCCGCGCAAAGGGCCCGTCTCCGAGGCGTCCGCAGAGCCACATCCCAATCGCCGTGCCCAGACCCTGGGGCGCCATCAGCAGACCGGCGGTCAGCGGGCTGGCGTGGCGCAGCTGCTGGAAGGCCAGTGGCAGCAGGACGAGCACGCCGAACCAGGAGATGTCTACAAAGAAGATCGCGACCATCGAGGAGCGGAAGGTCGGCCGGGCGAACAGCCGCACGTTGAGCAGCGGCGCGGGGCAACGCAGGGCGTGGCGTACGAAGTCTGCAACCAGCAGGACCCCGAGGATCAGGGGCGCCACCGCACTCGGGGAGAACAGGCTTCCGGTCTGCTCCGCCTGGGCCAGCGCGAAGACGACCGCCGGGACCCCGACGCTGAGCCGCAGCAGCCCGGCGATGTCGAGCCGTCCAGCGGGACGGCTCGGCGTGTGGGGAAGCAGGTAGAGAGCGGCGATGGTCGCGACCAGGCTGATCGGGACGTTGATCATGAAGATCCAACGCCAGCCGAGTCCCTGGAGCAGAGCGCCGCCGACCGTCGGTCCGAGCATCGAGCCGATCGAGCTGAACATCCAGATCCGGCTGATCATCTTGCCCATCCGGCTCGGGCCGGCCACCTCGGCGGCGATCAGCTGGCCGAGCGGGACGAGCATCCCGCCGGCGACGCCCTGGAGCAGCCGGCAGGCGACCAGCATCTGCAGTGAGCCCGCCACCGCGCAGAGTGCCGAGCTGACTCCGAACAGCGCCAGCGAGCAGACGTAGACCTGCCGCGCTCCGAAGCGCCGTGAGGCCCAACCGCTCACCGGGATCACCGCCGCGACGGTCAGCAGGTAGGCGGTGATCACCCACTGGACGCTCGCGACGGAGGCGTGGAGATCGTGCTCGAGCGTGTTGAGGGCGACGTTGGTCACGGTCGCGTCCACCGCCGACATCAGCGCGCCCAGGCAGATGATGATCAGCGCGTTGCGGATCGCCCTGCTGTCACCGCGGGCCGCGGCACGCGCCTCTCGGCGGGGCAGGTGAGCGCGCCGGCGCAGCTCGTGTCCGCGGCGCGTCCTGGGGCGAGTGAGTTTCGTGGTCGTCTTGACCGAATTGGTCACAGGGCCAATCTAGGCGGCGGTTATGATTCGTGCAAATGAACTCTTTTGGAGGGTTTGATCGATGTCAGTGAACGCAGAGCCGATCGACCCGCGCACCCTGCGCGCCCTGGTCACGGTTGCCGAGACCGGCTCATTCCGCGCCGCCGCACGGTCTCTGGGATACACGCAGTCAGCCGTCTCGCATCAGATCGCCTCGATCGAGCGGCGGCTGGGCGTGACGGCGTTCGTACGTCCGGGGGGACGCGGCAAGGTCGCGCTGACACCCCATGGTGAGCTCGTCTTCCAGCACGCGCAGCGCGTGCTGGCCGCCAACCAGGCGCTGGACGCAGACATCCGCGCCGCGCTCGCCGACGAGCGCGGGACGCTGCGCATCGGGCTCTCGCAGAGCACCTGCGGGATGCTGGCTGAGCCGCTCGCCTACCTGCGGCGCACGAATCCGGGGATCGACGTCTCGCTCATCAACGCCGTGACCGCGGAGGCGCTGGTCCAGCAGCTGCACCACGGCCAGGTGGACCTCGGGCTCTACCTCAACGTCGAGCCGGATGAACGCGTGGTCACCACGCCGCTGTTTGAGGACGCCTGGGTCGTGGTCGCGCACCGCGACAACCCGATCGCGGCGTCCAGCTCGATCACGCTCGACGCGCTCGACGGCGCCGACATGATCGCCTGGCATCAGCGCTGGCGTGCGCAGGCGAGCCTCGAACGGCTGTGGCGCCAGCGCGGTGTGCGCCCCCGGATCGTCTACCGGACGGACGACAGCTCGATCATCCAGGTGTTGGTGGCGCACGGGCTGGGATGCGCCTGCCTGGGCGCGCTCTCGGCATCGGCGCTGATCGACCCGCGGCTGCGGCGGTTGGCGCTGCGTGACGAGGTGCCGCCCCGCACGCTGTCTATCTGCTGGGCGCGAGACCGCGAGCCGCCGCCGGCCGCGGTGGCACTGAGCGACGCGATCCGGACGGTGGCGGCGCAACGCGCGGCCACCGGGGAGGTCTGAGCGGGGGTTGCTGGGCGGCGGGCCCCCAGCAGCGGCGCAGCGGGCTGGATCCCGAGTGCAGGAGCACGAGCGAGCACGAACAAGGCGGGATGAGGCCGCGCTTCGTCGCCTGTGGCGGGCGGCGGGTCGCGGGTCGCGGGTCGCGGGTCGCGGGTCGCGGGTGGCGGGTCGCGGTCACTGCCGTGAGGACGAGGGCCGCCAGTCGCTCCTGATGAGTCCGTAGACCCAGGAGTCCGACACCTCGCCGTTCACTACGCAGTCTTCCCGCAGCGTCCCCTCGCGCCTGAAACCGAGCTTCTCGAGCACGCGGGCGGACGCCGCGTTGCGTGTGTCGGTCTCGGCCTGGACGCGGTTCAGATCCAACGTCTCAAATGCCCATCGCAGCAGCGCACGTGCGGCCTCCGTGGCGTAACCCTGGCCCCAGGCCGCCTGGCTGAGGCAGTAGACCAGGGACGCGCTGCGGTGGTCGGGGTTCCAGCGCGCCAGACCACACCATCCGATGAACACGGTGTCCGCGGCGCGCTCGATGGCAAGTCGCGCCCCACTGCCCTCCTCCTCGATCCGCCGGCAGGCCTCGATGAAGCGCCTCGCCCGCTCAGGGCCGGCCCAGGGCGGCGCATCCCAGTAGCGCAGCACATGGGCGTCGCTGTGCAGCGCGAAGAGCGCGTCGGCATCCGCCCCTGTGACCGGGCGCAGGCACAGCCGAGCGGTGCGCAGCGAGGGGGCGGGCAGGCGCATGCTCGCAATGATGCCGTGAGCGCAAGCCGGCCGACCGCTTGCTCGCCGCGACTTCGGCGCAGGTGCTGGTCGACGGCGCGCAAGCCGGTCGACCGCTTGCTCGCCGCGACTCTGGGGGAGAAAGTCGTTCCCACGCCGACTTTCTCCCCCAGAGTGGTGCACGACAGAGCCGGGCCGGCCACGCTGATCGCGATCGGCCCGTCCGGGATCAGCGGTTGGCGTCCAGCGGCCCGGAATCGAGCTCGCTGCGCTGGTGCAACCGAGACAAACACCTGCGGGCCCTGATGCGCCGGGGTCGCGCGAGGGGCGCCCTGCGACGCGCTCGCGGAGTCGCCGCCGAACCGCCGTAGCGCCCCTGGCGTGTGCAGAGCGCCTGGAGCACGCAGCGCGCCTGGAGCGCGCAGCGCGCCTGGAGCGCGAGCCCCGACGCACACCGCAAGCCGAACGCCCCGATCCACGCAAGCCTTCGACAGAGCCGACGGGGAGACTCGAACTCCCGACCCCTTCATTACGAGTGAAGTGCTCTACCAGCTGAGCTACGTCGGCGATGCAGGGAGCGAGTGTAGCCCGGGGGGCGCTGGGCGTGGCGTGAGGAGTGGTCGGCCCTGGCCACGCCGCCAACAGCACCGGCGGGGCCGGCCGGGACCTCGGTTGGCGGGCCGCAGATCAGCATGCGCCGGGGAGCAAACGCCGTGAGCGGGTGGTGTGCGGCATGCCGCACACCACCCGCTCACCGGCTCAGGCGGTGACCGGCTTGCCCGCGGCGGCCGCGGCGACGGCGCGCTCAACGGCGTTGACGTCGCGCACCGCGCCGGTGTCGGCCGAGGTGGCCATCGCGGCGTAGGCGCGCAGCGCCGGGGAGACGGCGCGCTCGCGCAGCGCCGGCACGTAGCCGCCGGCGGACTCGATGCGCTCGCGCCGCTCGGCCAACTCCTCCTCTGAGACCTCGAGCGTGAGCCGCCGGCCGGGCACGTCGATCGAGATGGTGTCGCCGTTCTCCACCAGCGCGATGGCGCCGCCGGAGGCGGCCTCTGGGGAGACGTGCCCGATCGAGAGCCCGGAGGTGCCGCCGGAGAAGCGCCCGTCGGTGATCAGCGCGCACGCCTTGCCCAGGCCCCTGCCCTTCAGGTAGGAGGTCGGGTAGAGCATCTCCTGCATGCCGGGGCCACCGCGCGGGCCCTCGTAGCGGATCACCACCACGTCGCCCTGCTTGACGCCGCCACCGAGGATCACCTCGACCGCGGCCTCCTGCGAGTCAACCACCACGGCGGGGCCGCTGAAGGTCAGGATCGACTCATCGACACCCGCGGTCTTGACGACGCTGCCGCGGACCGCGAGGTTGCCGTAGAGGATCGCCAGGCCGCCGTCGGCGGAGTATGCGTTGGCGACGTCACGGATGCAGCCGGACTGGGAGTCCAGGTCAAGCGTCTCCCAGCGCTCGGACTGCGAGAACGCTTCGGCTGAGCGCCTGCACCCGGGCGCCGCGTGGAACAGCTCGATCGCGCGCTGGGAGGCGCGTCCGCTGCGCACGTCCCACTCGTCCAGCCACTGCGCCATCGAGGGCGCATGAACTGTGTGGACATCCTCGTGCAGCATCCCGGCGCGGCGCAGCTCCCCGAGGATCGCGGGGATCCCGCCGGCGCGGTGCACGTCCTCCATCAGGTAGGCGCTGCTCGGCGCGACCTTGCAGATGCAAGGAACGCGCCGGGAGATCGCGTCGATGTCCTTCATCGTGAAATCGAGCTCGGCCTCCTGCGCGGCGGCGAGGATGTGCAGCACGGTGTTGGTCGAGCCGCCCATCGCGATGTCCAGCGCCATCGCGTTCTCAAACGCGTCGCGGGTGGCGACCGCGCGTGGCAGGACCGACTCGTCGTCCTGGTCGTAGTAGCGGTGAGCGAGCTCAACGACGGTCCGCCCCGCCGCCTCGTAGAGGTCGCGCCGCGCGGTGTGGGTGGCGAGCGTCGAGCCGTTGCCGGGCAGCCCCAGGCCGAGCCCCTCCACCAGGCAGTTCATCGAGTTGGCGGTGAACATCCCCGAGCAGGAGCCGCAGGTGGGGCAGGCGGCCTCCTCGATCCGGGCGATGTCCTCGTCGGAGACGTCGTCGGCCACCGCCTCCGCGATTGCGGTGATCAGGTTCAGCCCCTTGCGCACGGTGCCGTCGACCAGCACCGTCTGCCCGCCCTCCATCGGCCCGCCGGAGACGAACACGGTCGGGATGTTCAGCCGCAGCGCGGCGTTGAGCATGCCGGGCGTGATCTTGTCGCAGTTGGAGATGCAGACCAGCGCGTCAGCGCAGTGGGCGCCGACCATGTACTCGACGCTGTCCGCGATCAGGTCGCGCGAGGGCAGCGAGTAGAGCATCCCGCCGTGGCCCATCGCGATCCCGTCGTCAACCGCGATCGTGTTGAACTCACGCGGGATCCCGCCGGCCGCCTTGATCGCCTCGGAGACGATCTCCCCAACCGGCTTGAGGTGCGTGTGACCGGGGACGAACTGCGTGTAGGAGTTGGCGACGGCGATGATCGGCTTGCCGAAATCCTCGCGTGCGACCCCGGCGGCGCGCAGCAGCGCGCGAGCGCCGGCCATGTTGCGACCGTGCGTGACTGTGCGAGACCTGAGCTGTGGCATCCATCCAGGCTACCGACCGCGTCATCTCTCGTGGTGCGCTTCACCGTGGCGGCGCTGCCACTGCTCCGCCAGCAGCGCCCAGCGCTCATGGTCGCGCCAGCGGCCGCTGATCTTCAGGTAGCGCGGCGAGAAGCCCTCGCGCTTGAAGCCGGCCCCCTGGGCGAGCGCGATCGAGGCCTGATTGCCGGGCTGGATGTTCGCCTCCAAGCGGTGCAGGCGCAGCTGCGTGAAGGCGACCCGCAACACCAGCTCAATGCCCTCGCGCATGTAACCCTGGCCGGCGAAGCGCTGCCCGGCGGCGTAGCCCAGGTAGGCGCTCTGCAGCGAGCCGCGGGTGATCTGCGAGATGTTGAAGAAGCCGACGATCGCGTCATCCGCCAGCCGGCAGACCAGGAACGCCTCGAAGTCCGGGCGCGAGTTGTCCTCCAGGTACGCGCGGAAGCGGTCCGGGTCTGTGGGGGCGCTGGCCCACGGCCGGTGAAAGCCGCGGCTGGCGCGCATCAGCGACGTGAACTCCGGCTCGTCGGCGCGCTGCGGCGAGCGGATGTAGACCCGGGGGGCGAGCACCTCAGTCGGCCAGCATCCGTTCCAGCCGGTAGCAGAGCGCCTCCAGGGCGAGCTCCTCACCGACGTTCAGCGTGAAGCGCGTGCGCGTCTCCTCCACCAGCTCCACCGCGGCGCGCAGCGCGCGCGCATCGTCCCCGCGTCCCAGCTCACGATCCTCGCGCAGCTGCGCCAGGCGATCACTGTTGCGCACCAGGTCCTGGGCGTCCCAGGCCAGCGCCGCAAGGTCCAGCAGCCACGCCTCGGCCAGGTCGAGCGCCAACCCCAGCGAGCCGGTCTCGACCCGCCGCCGGCGGCGCTTGACGCGCTCCGCCCACTCGCTCTCGACACGCCGCTGCTCACGGCGCGGGTGCAGCGCGATCTCCGCCGCGGCCCGCTCCTCGAGCTCCTGCGCCACGCGCTTGCCGCGGTCCTTGACCGCCTCCAGCAGCGCGACCCACGGGCTGCTCGCGGCGCTCTCCCCCGCCAGCGCGCGGTGCACCAGCTGCTGGGCGCGGTCCCGCAGGACCGCGCCCTCGGGCGCCGCCAGCTCACGCGCCCGCGCGGGCTCGCCGAGCCCGAGGCGCACGTAGGCCTCGGCGGTCAGCTGCGCCACGCCCGCGTCCAGCAGCTCGGCGACCAGCCGCTGTGCGCTGGGCGCCTCGAAGCGCACCGCCTGGCAGCGTGAGCGGATCGTCGGCAGCACATCGGCGACGCGGTCGCTGATCAGGATCAGGTGCACGAACGGGGGTGGCTCCTCGAGCGTCTTGAGCATCCGGTTGGCGGCCTGCTCGCCGAGCTGGTCGGCGCGCTCGATCACGAACACGCGCCGCGCCGACTCGAACGGGGTGCGGCTGGCGGCCGCCACAACCGGCTCATCGATGTCGCTGACCAGCACCTCATGCGCGCCGCTGGGCGTCACCCAGGTGAGGTCCGGGTGGCTGCCCGCCAGCGCGCGCGCCTGCGCGCTGGCGGGGTCCGCGGAGCCCTGCGCCAGCAGCACCGCCGCCACCTCACGCGCGAGCTCACGCTTGCCCGAGCCGCCGGGGCCGTGGAAGAGGTAGGCGTGCGAGGGCGCGACCGGCTCACAGCCGCCGTCGGCCCGCAGCCCGAGCGCCGGGGCCAGGACCGCGTGGGCGTTGGGGTGAAGGCTGAGCGCTTCAAGCACGGGCACCGATGCTAATGGGCGCTCCCGTTCCCACCGCGAGCGGGGGCCGCGCGGCGGCGCTCGCCCATGCCGGGAGGATCGCCGCTACCGTGCGCTGCAGTGGTGCTCACGGGCAAGCTGATCACGATCGAGGGCGTGGATGGCGCGGGCAAGTCGACGCTCGCGGCGGCGCTGCTCGAAGCGCTCACGCAGCGCGGCGTGGAGGCCAGGTTGATGCGTGAGCCGGGCGGCGTGCAGACCTCCGAGCGGGTCCGTGAGCTGGTCAAGGATCCGGCGCTGCAGGTCGGCGCGCGCGCTGAGGCGCTGCTCTACGCGGCTGCGCGCGCGCAGCTGGTGGAGGAGGCGCTGTTGCCGGCGCTGAAGGCCGGCGAGTGGATCCTGCTGGACCGCTTTGTCGACTCCTCGCTGGCCTACCAGGGAGCGGGCCGGGGGCTGGGGATCGAGGCGGTTGCGCGACTCAACGAGTTCGCCACCGGCCACCTCAGCCCGCACCGCACGCTGCTGCTGATGCTCGACGCCGACACCGCCCGCCGGCGGGCGGGCGGGCGGGGGGATGCGCCTGACCGCCTGGAGCAGGAGGGAGCGGGGTTCTTCGCGCGCGTGCGCCAGGGGTATCTGGAGCTGGCGGAGCGGGAACCTGAGCGGATCCGCATGATCGACGCGTCCGCGCCACCTGAGGAGGTTCTCCGTCAGGCGCTGGAGCAGCTCGCCGACCTCTTGCCGCAGCGGGCTCCCTGGTAGGGAGGCGACTCAGCTCTGATAGCCGTGCGGGTGGGCCTGGTGGAAGGCCCAGGCGTCGGCGATCATCGTCTCGATCTCCGGCTTGCGCGGCTCCCAGCCGAGCTCTGTGCGGATCTTCTCGCCGGCCGCCACCAGCTGCGGCGGGTCGCCGGGTCGGCGAGCGCTCTCCACGGCCGGGATGCTCTGGCCGGTGACGCGCTCCACCGCGGCTATCACCTCGCGCACCGAGAAGCCGCGGCCGGTGCCGAGGTTGAAGATCCGGTGCTCACCTGGCCGCGCTCCCGCCAGCGCCAGCACGTGGGCCTCGGCGAGGTCATCGATGTGGATGTAATCCCGGACCGCGGAGCCGTCCGGGGTCGGGTAGTCGCTGCCCATGATCTGCACCTGCTCGCGCCTGCCCTGCAGCACCGCGAGGATGTTGGGGATCAGGTGCGTCTCGGGCTCGTGCGCCTCCCCCACGTGGCCGTGGGCGCCGGCGACGTTGAAGTAGCGCAGGCTCACCGCGCCGAGCCCGTGGGCGACGCAGAAGTCGCCGATCATCTGGTCGACGGCGAGCTTGGAGGCGCCGTAGGCGTTCTGCGGGCGCGGCACCGCGAGCTCATCGATCGGGACCACGTCCGGCTGGCCGTAGACGGCGCAGGTGGAGGAGAACACCAGCCGCGGCGTCTGCGCGACCACCATCGCGTTGAGCAGGTTGAGCGTGCCGAGCACGTTGTTCTCGTAGTAGAGCCCCGGCTGGCTGACCGACTCACCGACCAGCGCCAGCGCGGCGAAGTGCAGCACGCCGTCGAACGGCACGTCGGTCTGGGTGAGCGTCGCGAGCACCGCCTGCGCGTCACGCAGGTCGGCGACCACCAGCTCCGCCTCCGGCGCGACGGCGGCGCCATGCCCGCGCTGCAGGTTGTCGAGCACCACGATCTGGTGGCCGTGCTCGATCAGCACGCGCGAGACGATCGAGCCGATGTATCCGGCACCGCCGGTGACGAGCAGCTTCATCGGGCCGATGCTGGCACACGCCGCCCCGGTGGCGCTGCCCCGTGAGCCGCGCGAGCGAGCCGACGGGCGCCCGACATAGAATCCGCGGCGCGATGAGTGAGACGCCCGCGCAACTGGACCTGCTGGAGTTTGAGCAGGTCGAGGCCGCTCCTGGAACGGCGCTGATGCGGGTTGCCGCACGGCCGCTGTCGACGGCCGGCGGCGGGCCGCTGACGCTGGTGATCAGCGACGGCGGCCAGGAGCACCGCCTGCCCCAGCTGCCGGCCCTTCCCGGGCCGCCGGGGATGACCCGTGCCGCGTTCTCCGCGCCGCTCGAGCAGCTGGGGCGTGGCGCGCTGTTCGCGCTGGAGCTGGCCGACGGCACGCGTGTGCGGCTGCCGGCGCCGTCCAAGCGGCGCCCGGCGGCGATCGCCGGCCCGCTGCCCGGCGCCGAGCGCCGAGCGCA
>JAJZDA010000066.1 GCA_021851525.1 Actinomycetes bacterium
GGGTGGCGTGGCCGGCGGGCGGCGTGGCCGGCGGGTGGGATGGCCTGAGGGAGGGGACCGGTGCGGCGGAGATCGCGGGCTGCCCCTGAGCCGCGGGTGTGGGCGCACAGGCGCCTCCTAAAATCTCAGCGATGCTGAGTAAACGCCAGGAGATGGTGCTGAGGCGCCTGGTCGAGGTGTATCTCGACGGTGGCAACCCGGTTGCGTCAAAGGCGCTTTCGGAGAGCTTCGAGTGGGGGCCCTCGACGATCCGCCATGAGCTGGCGAGTCTCGAGGAGTTCGGGCTGCTCGCCCACCCGCACACCTCCGCGGGGCGCGTCCCGACAGAGGCCGGCTACCGCTACTTCGTCGACCGGCTGCTGCCGGCCGAGGAGCCAAAGGCGCCGCCGCTGTCGCTGTCGCTGGTGCGCCATGAGGTCGATGAGGCGATGCGCGTGACCACGGAGACGCTCTCCCAGATCACGAACCTGCTGGCGATCGTGACCGCGCCGCCAATCGACACCGCGACGATCCGCCACGTTGAGGTCCTGCCGCTGCAGCCGCAGGTGGTGATGGTCGTGGTGATCACCTCGACGGGCGGCGTCAGCAAGCGCATGTTCACGTTCGACACGCCGGTTGACGCGGGCCTCGTGGAGTGGGCCGCCAGCTACCTCAACGAGCGTCTGGTGGGCACCGGGCTCGGCGCCCGGCGCCTGATGCAGCGCCTCAACGATCCCAGCCTGAGCCGTGCGGAGGCCGCCTTCCTGGCGGCGCTCACACCGCTCTTCACGGACGTCTCCGAGGTCACGCCGGAGAGCTTCTACTTCGATGGCACCTCGCGCCTGCTGGCGCTCGGGCGCGGCGGCGACGTGAGTGAGCTGAACGCGCTGATGGACATGCTCGAGCGCCGTGTGACGATGCTCGGGATGCTGCGCGAGGCGCTCTCCGAGCGCGAGGTCACGGTGCGGATCGGCGCCGAGAACGACCAGCCGGCGCTGCGCTCGCTGGCGGTGGTGGCTGCCGGTTACGGCCTGCCGCAGCGCAAGCTCGGAACGGTGTCGGTGATCGGGCCGCTGCGCATGGATTACCCGCGGGTGATCCGCGTGGTGCGTGACGCCGCCGCGCAGCTCTCGAACTTCGTGGCCGAGGTCTACGACGAGCGATGACCGAGCGTCGCCCAGCAGCGCCCCGCGGCGGCGGCCGCCGACACCTGCCATGGCGCTCAGCCGCCGGCCACGCCGGCCACGCCGGCGTCCGGCGGCCAGCAGCCGCAGCGATCAACCACCGGCCCCAGCCCCAGCTGGCCGACTCAAGCCCCGAACCAGAAGATGAGCAGCGATGAGCGCCTCCACCCCCAAGCGTGACTACTACGAGATCCTGGGCGTCGCCCGTGACGCCCAGGACGCCGACATCAAGAAGGCGTTCCGCAGGCTTGCGCGGGAACTGCACCCCGACGTCAACCGTGACGACCCCTCGGCGGAGGACAAGTTCAAGGAGGCGGCGGAGGCCTACGAGGTGCTCTCCGACTCGACGCGGCGCGCCACCTATGACCGCTACGGGCACGACGGGCTGCGCAGCGGCGGTTACGCCCCGAACTTCGAGGGCTTCGGCTCGGTCTCGGACATCTTTGAGGCGCTGTTCGGCGGCGGGCTCGGCGGCGCCTTCGGCGATGCCTTCGGCGGCGGGCGCGCCAACGGCCCGTTGCAGGGCGCCGACATTCAGGCCGGCGCGGAGGTCACGCTCGAGGAGGCCGCTCACGGCGTCTCGGTGGAGCTCACGTTCGACGCCGTGGTCATGTGCGAGAACTGCCGCGGCAACGGTGCCGAGCCCGGCACCCCGATCGAGACCTGCCCGCGCTGCCAGGGAGCGGGCCAGCTGCGCACCGTCAGTCGCACGCCCTTTGGGCAGGTGATGAGCACCACCACCTGCGACCAGTGCGGCGGCGACGGCAAGGTGCCCAAGCAGCCCTGTCACGTCTGCCGCGGGCGCGGGCGCATCGCTGAGCGCCAGAACGTCTCGGTGGACGTTCCCGCGGGGATCGCCGACGGCCAGCGGATCCGCGTCAGCGGCCGCGGCCACGCCGGTGAGCGCGGTGGCCCTCAGGGCGACCTCTACGTGCTCGTGCGCGTCGCCGAGGACAGGCGCTTCGTGCGCGACGGCGATGATCTGTTGACGGCCATCGACGTGTCGTTTGCTCAGGCGGCGCTCGGCGCGACGGTCGAGGTCCCGACCATCGAGGGGCCGGACGACCTCGAGATACCCGCCGGTACACAGCCGCACGACACGCTGACGCTGCGCGGCCGCGGGATGCCCTCGCTGCGCGGACGCCGCCACGGTGATCTGCGCGTGGTGGTCAACGTGCTGACGCCCCGCAACCTGACGCATGAGCAGCGTGAGCTGCTGGAGCGCCTTGCGGCGACGCTCACGCCGGACAACCACCAGGGCGGCGAGGGCAGCGTGTTCAGCAAGCTGCGCCGAGCCTTCCGCGGGTAGCGCGCGATGCTGCGCCTGGCGATCCGGGTGCCCCGCGAGCAGGCGGAGCTCGTGCTGGCGCAGATCATCGAGCTCGCGCCGGCCGGTGTGGAGGAGGTGGATGTGGACGAGGCGACCGTCGAATACGCCGTCTACGGCGCGCCCGGTGAGCTGCCGGAGCTGCCCGATCTGCGTGCCGCGGTGGGGGAGTTGCTGGTCGATGTCAGCACCACTGAGATCGCCGATGACTGGGCCGACCGCTGGCGCGAGTTCCACCGGCCTCTGGTGCTCGGTGAGCGCCTCAGTGTGCGCCCCCCGTGGGAGCCGCCGCAGCGCTGCGCGATCGACCTTGTGATCGACCCGGGGCGGGCCTTCGGCACCGGCGCACACGCCACCACGCGGCTCTGTCTCGAGCTGCTGCTGGAGCTCGAGCCGCCGCTTGCCGCCGACCCGCAGGGGGGTGCCGAGCGCCCTGCGCAGCCCGCGCAGGGCGGCGGCGCGGAGACCGGCGCCCCCAGCCACGCGCAGCCCGGACAGGCCGATGGCCCGCGAGCGTGTGTGGACCTCGGCTGCGGCTCCGGGGTGCTGGCCATCGCCGCCGCGAAGCTCGGCTGGCAACCGGTGCTGGCGCTCGACCATGACCCGCTGAGCGTCGAGGCGACGGCTCAGAACGCGCGCGTAAACGCCGTCGAGGGTCTGGTTGAGGTCCGGCAGCTGGACCTGCTCGAGCAGCCCGTGCCGGCGGCGCCGCTGGTCCTGGCAAATCTGCTGGCGCCGCTGCTGCTGCGCTGGTGTGAGCAGCTGCGCGACGGCTTCGCGCCGGTGCCCGGCATGGTGATAGCCAGCGGGCTGCTGGTGGGTGAGGCGGACGCTGTGGCGGCAGGCTTCGCGCAGGTGGGACTGCGTGAGACCCGACGGATGGTGGGTGGCGAATGGGCAGCGCTCTTGTTCGATGGTGCTGCGGGCAGGTAGCCTGCCGCCCATCAGCCAGCACATCGTCATCGCGGGTGGAGGGTTCGGCGGCTTCTACACCGCCAAGCAGCTGGAGCGGCTGGCGCCTCCCGGCGCCCGCATCACGCTGATCAACGACACCAACTTCCTCACCTACGCCCCGCTGCTGCCGGCCGCGGCTGCGGGGACGGTGGATCCGCGTCACATCGTCGTGCCGCTGCGGGAGCGCCTGAAGCGCACCAGCCTGCGCGTCGGCTACGTGACCGGCGGTGACCCGGCGCGCAACACGCTGCGCGTCGAGATGATCTCGGGGATCGTCAAGGAGTACCGCTACGACCATCTCGTGGTGGCGCTGGGCTCGGTCTCGCGCGTGGTGCCGATCCCCGGCCTGACCGAGCATGCGATCGGGTTCAAGACGATCGCCGAGGCGACCGCGCTGCGCAACCAGATAGTGCGCCACTTCGAGCTGGCCGAAGGGCTTGATGACGTGGATCAGCGCCGCACCTACCTGAGCTTCGTGTTTGTGGGCGGCGGCTACGCCGGCCTGGAGGGGATCGCTGAGCTGGCTGACTTCGCGCGCGACGCGCTCAAGCGCTACCCGCGCTGCCGGGAGACCGGCACGCGCTTCTGGCTGGTGGACGCGGCCCCGCGGATCATGCCGGAGATCCAATCCGAGCTGGCCGAGTTCACCGAGCAGGTGCTGGGCAGACGGGGCGTGGAGTTCCGTCTGGGGACGACGGTCGCCGAGGTGCGTGACGACGCGGTGCTGCTCTCCAGCGGAGAGACGCTCGCGGCCCGCACGGTGGTCTGGACGGCCGGCGTGCGCGCCAGCCCGGTGGCTGAGCAGCTGGGGCTCCCGCTGGAGCGCGGGCGGATCGTCTGCGAGCCGAGCATGCGCGTCAGCGGCTATGAGAACGTCTGGGCGCTGGGAGACATCGCCGCGGTCCCCGACCCCGCCCGTCCGGGACAGCCGTGCCCGCCGACGGCGCAGCATGCGATCCGCCAGGGCAAGCTGCTCGGGCGCAACCTCGCGGCGGTGATGCAGGGCCGCCAGCCACGGCCGTTCAGCTTCAAGACGCTCGGTGCCTTCGCAGACCTCGGGCGGCATACGGCCGTGGCCAACCTGATGGGCCTGCGCGTCAAGGGCTTCCTCGCCTGGGCGATCTGCCGCTTCTACCACCTCGCCTGGCTGCCTGGCGCCGATCGCAAGTCACGCCTGATAGCCGACTGGTCAGTGGAGCTGATCTTCCCCCGAGACCTCGCGGAGATGGGTCAGCTGGGGCACCCGCCGGCGCTCGGGGAGCCGCTGCCGGCGAGGCCGGCGCAGGTCGACCGGCCGCTGGCGTCGTTGCAGCCGCCGGCCGGCCAATCACCCACCGACTGACCTCAGGGACTGCCGCGTCGGCGCCGCGCGTCGCCCGGCCTGGGCCTATGGCCAACAGCGGCCTGGGCCTATGGCCAACAGCGGCCTGGGCCTATGGCCAACAGCGGACGCGGGAATCCTGTCCAGGCGGATGATGTGCCCGCGCCGCTGCGCGGGCATCCTTTCGCCATGTCCAGCGAACAGGGAAACCCCCAAGGAGGTGCACTCCCAGATTGCTGAACCTGCTCGCGGTCGGCGTCACCCTCGGTGGCCAGCTCGTGGATACCGAGGCAGTCAGGCCAAAGCTTCGCGCCGTTGATTCGCCAGAGTCCTCTCTCCTCGCTGTGCGTGTCGGCGCGAGGACAGCGCCGGGTGCCAATCGGTCCAGGGGTTCGTTGGTGGCCCGGCCGCGAGCAGCAACATCTCCGTCGCAGGCGCCGGCATCGCAGAGCCTGCGACTCTCACCCTGAGGGCGCTCACCGGTTGAGCCCCACGCCGCCCGTGGGCGCTCGGCGGCTGCCCGGCTGGGGCCGGGCGCAGGTCGCGGGCGACCGTTTGACACACGGGGGTCCGGACGTGCGGGTACCATGCTTGCCGGTAAAGCACGATGAACAGGGCCCAGACCGTACGGACGCTACTCGCGGTGGCAGGCGTGGCCTCACTGCTTGCCTTCGCGATCCTCGGTCTCAACCAGGTGGCCGGCAATCCACCGGGGCCGGGGGTGGCGCCGCAGTATCTCGCCGCGCGGCACTCGGTGGCGCGTACGGGCTGGCAGGCCAGCACGCTGCGCTCACTGGGCATGAGGCGCTCTGAGCCGGGGTCCACGGTCCGTGCCACCCGCGCGGGCCTGAGCGGCGTCGGCCAGTGCCTGACCGTAGCCGGCGGTGATCTGGATGACGTGCCCGTGCAGGTTCCAGTGCCCGCCGCGAAGGTTCCCGGCATCGTCCTTGACGCTGCGCGGACGGCGGCCGAAGCGGTGAGATCGGCGGGCACCCCGGTTGCCGCCTGCGCCTCCGGCCCGGCCTTCTGAGAGCGGGCGTGCGCGCCGCCCGGCGGTGCGCTGGGCGCGGACGGTCGCGGTCGCGGAGCCGCGCCCCGCTGAGCCAGAGCGCTGAGCGAGCTCCCGGCCGCCACCGTCGTCAGCGTCGCGTCGCCGGGGCGTCGTATCCTTCAAGACGGATTGAGCGTTCTTGAAAAGGTGCGGGAGGACGTGGTGGTCGCGCTCAAGGCGGGTGAGCGCGATGTGGCCGGCGCCCTGCGCCTGCTCGTCTCCGAGCTGCAGAAGGACGCCAAGGAGGGCAGCGGTGATGAGTTGGCGGTGCTGCGCCGTGAGCACAAGCGCCGCCTCGAGGCAGCCACGCAGTTTCAGCAGGCCAACAGGCCGGATCTGGCGCACAGGGAGGCTGCGGAGGCACAGATGATCGCCCGCTACCTTCCGCCGGATCTCGACGACGATCAGCTGCAGCGCATAATCGCCGACGCGGTTCAGCAGACCGGTGCCAGCGGCCCCCGGGACATGGGCGCGGTGATGAAGCTGGTGATGGCCCAGGCCGGCGGGCTGGTGGACGGCAAACGCGCCTCGGACGCGGTGAGGCTGGCACTGGGGGCATGAGCTCACCGGCGCAGCCATCGCGCGGGTCGATGAGGGTACGGAGACAGAGACAGACGAGCATGCGCAACCAGATAGAACTCGACAACGCCGCCGCCACGGAGCTGGCGGGCACCGGCGACAGCACACTCAACGCGCTCGCGGCGCAGCTCGACTGTGAGCTGATCCTGCGCGGCAACCTGCTCACCATCGACGGCGAGCAGGATGCTGTGCGCGCCGCGGTTCGGGTCGTGCGGGAGCTCTCTGAGCTGGCCGCTCAGGGACATGAGATCGGGCCGGCGACGATTGAGGCGGTGAGCGGCGCGCTGGATCAGCACGAGGATCCCGCGGCGATCCTCGAGGATGTCATCTGGCGGCACCGCTCAACCCGCGTGGCACCCAAGACGGTCCACCAGAAGCGCTACGTGGACTCGATCCGCACCAACACCATCACCTTCGGCATCGGCCCCGCCGGCACCGGCAAGACCTTCCTCGCGGTTGCGCTCGCCGCGGCGGCGTTGCACCGCCGTGAGGTCAATCGCATCATCCTCACGCGCCCCGCCGTGGAGGCGGGTGAACGCCTGGGGTTCCTGCCGGGTGACCTGATGGCGAAGGTCGATCCCTACCTGCGCCCGCTGTTCGACGCGCTGCACGACATGCTGGAGGCGGAGAAGGTGGCGCAGCACCTGGAGCGTGGCGTGATCGAGGTCGCTCCGCTGGCGTTCATGCGCGGGCGCACGCTCAACGACAGCTTCATCATCCTCGACGAGGCTCAGAACACCACGCCCGAGCAGATGAAGATGTTCCTGACCCGGCTGGGCTTCAACTCCAAGGTGGTGATCACCGGGGACGTCACGCAGGTCGACCTGCCGCGTGAGCAGGCTTCGGGTCTGCTCACCGTCAGCGAGATCCTCGAGGGAGTGGAGGACATCGGCTTCGTCAGGTTCGGTGAGGAGGATGTGGTGCGTCACAAGCTCGTGCGCCGCATCGTCGCCGCCTACAACGATCACGCTCAGCGCCAGGCGCCGGAGTTGCGCCCCGCCAAGCGAGCCTGATGACCGAGGCCGGTCTTGACATAGAGGTGCTGGGTGCGCAGATCCTCGGCGGCGACGCGCCCAACGCGCTGGAGATCCGCGAGCTCTGCGTGCTGGCGCTGGCCTCGGCGGGCATCGACGACGGCCACATGGCCGTGGAGTTCGTCGACGCGGAGCGCATCCGCGAGCTGAACCGCGACTTTCGCAGGATCGACAAGCCCACCGACGTGCTCTCCTTCGGTGTCGATGAGGACGGTGACCCGCTTGGCCCGCGAGAGCTCGGCGATGTGGTGATCTGCCCGGAGCACACCAGCGACCTGCGCGAGGCGGTGGTGCACGGCACACTGCACCTGACCGGCATGGATCATGAGGTGGACGACGGCGAGATGCTGGCGCTCCAGGCAGAGCTGATGCGGTGGATCAGATGAGCGGGGAGCTGCCATCCGGCACGCGTTCAGGCTTCATCGCGCTGGCCGGGCGTCCGAACGTCGGCAAGTCGACGCTCACAAACGCCCTGGTCGGCGGGAAGGTCGCGATCGTCTCCGACAAGCCGCAGACCACCAGGCGCGCCATCCGCGCGGTGGCCAACGGCGAGGACTGGCAGCTGGTGCTGGTCGATCTTCCGGGCGTGCAGCGTCCCCGTGACGCGCTGACGCAGCGGATGCAGCGCCGCGTCGAGAGTGAGCTTGACGACGCCGACGGCTGCCTGATGGTGCTCAATGCCGAGCAGGGCGTCGGCCCGGGCGACCGCTTCATCGCGGGGCTGCTGGCGCACGCCAAGGTGCCGGTCGTGATCGCCGTGAACAAGGTTGACCGGGCGGACCATGCGCGCACCGCCCAGGCGCTGCAGGCCGCCGAGGATCTGGGGGTGGCGCAGGCGATCTTCCCGATCTCCGCGCGCCGCGGCAGCGGCGTGGAGGCGCTGCTGGAGCACCTGGTCGGTCTGCTCCCGGCGGGGCCGTTCTACTTCGACAGGCGCCAGCGCTCAGACCAGTCGGAGGCGGTGATGCTCGCCGAGCTGGTACGTGAGCAGGTGCTGATCCGCACCCGTGAGGAGGTGCCGCACGCGGTTGAGGTCGAGATCCAGTCGATTGAGGAGCAGCCCGACGGGCTGGTGCGCATCGAGGCGACCGTGCTGGTCGAGACCGACTCCCAGAAGGGCATCCTGATCGGCGCGCGCGGCGCGATGATCAAGGCGATCGGCACCGGCGCGCGGCAGGCGCTTCAGCGCGAGCTGGGGACCCGCGTGCACCTTGCGCTGTCGGTCAATGTGCGCCGCAACTGGCGCGCAGATGAGCGCGTGCTTGACCGCCTGGGGATCGAGTAACGCCATGTGGCCGCCCGGCCGCCCGGCCGCCGGCCACACGACGCGGGTCCGCCCGGCGGCTGGGAGCGGGCGCAACGCCGGAGGCGAACCGTGGCGCAGGCCCACGTAGACTGCAGCTTCGTGAACTTCAACGAGCTGAAATTCGATGCGGCGGGGCTGGTCCCGTGCATCGTCCAGGACGCCCAGAGCGGTGAGGTGCTGACGCTCGCCTACATGAACGCGGAGGCGCTGGCGCTCACCCAGAGCACCGGTGAGATGCACTTCTTCAGCCGCTCCCGCCAGGAGCTCTGGCACAAGGGAGCCACGTCGGGCAACACGCAGCGGCTGCTGGCGCTGCGCTATGACTGCGACGCCGATGCGCTGCTCGCGCTGGTTGTCCGGAGCGGGCCGGCCTGCCACACCGGCGAGCGCACCTGCTTCCATCGCGGGCAGCTTGGCCAGCGCGCCCCGTTCGAGGTCTTGCCGCAGCTGCAGCGCACGATCGCGCAGCGCCGCGGCGCCTCACCGGAGTCCTCCTACACGGCGGCCCTGCTGGCCAAGCCGGACTGGATCGGGGAGAAGGTTCAGGAGGAGGCTGAGGAGGTGGCGCGCGCCGCGCGCGAGGAGAGCGACGAGCGGGTCGCCAACGAGGCCGCGGACGTGCTCTACCACCTCACCGTGCTGCTGGCCGGCCGGGGATTGTCGCTGCAGGACGCGGAGCGGGTCCTGGATGAGCGCAGCCGCTGAGCAGCCCCCGGTCTGCGAGACGTGGATCGATGACACAGATACGCCGGTCTCGGCGTTCCTGAAGCTGCGGGCGGCGGCACCGGGGGAGGGCGCGTTCCTGCTGGAGTCCGCGGACTACGGCCGCGTGGGGCGCTACTCGTTCATCGGCTTTCGCCCGCGCAGGGTGCTGCGCTGGTCGCTGGGTGACGCGGGCGACCCGTATCAGCTCGTGGAGGCGGAGCTGGCGGGCGCGCGGGCGCCGGCCGGTGCCGGGCTGCCACCGTTCGCCGGCGGCGCCGTGGGGATGTTCGCCTACGACCTGGTGCGCACCGTCGAGCCGCTGGGCGCGCCGAACCCGGACCCGGTGGGCATCCCCGACCTGGCGCTCATGCTGACCGACACGCTGGTGGCGTTCGACCATCTCAAGCGCACAATCACCGTCGTCACCCACCCCGAGGACGCTGAGCCGCAGGCGCGCGCCAAGATCGCGGAGGTGCGGGCGATCCTCGCCGGCCCGCTGCCGCCGGCCCACAGCGCGCAGGCGCCGCGGCGCTCACCGGAGTTCCGCTCGAACCTCACACGCGAGCAGTTCCAGGCCAACGTCGCCCGGATCATCGAGTACATCCACGCCGGTGACGCCTTCCAGGTGGTCCCCTCGCAACGCTGGTCCGCTGAGGTTCCGGTCTCAGCGTTCAGCATCTATCGCGGCCTGCGCGCGGTCAACCCCAGTCCCTACATGTACTTCCTGGACTTCGGTGACTTCCAGATCGCCGGCGCCAGCCCTGAGCCGCTGCTCACGGTCAGCGGCCGGCGCGTCTCCACCAGGCCGATCGCCGGCACCCGGCCGCGCGGCAGCAGCCCGGAGGAGGACGCGCGCATCGCCGCTGAGCTGCTGGCCGACCCCAAGGAGCGGGCTGAGCACGTGATGCTCGTGGATCTGGGGCGCAATGACCTGGGACGCGTCTCGGAGTACGGGTCGGTGAAGGTCGAGGACTTCATGGTCGTGGAGAACTACAGCCACGTGATGCACATCGTCTCCAACGTCAGCGGCAGGCTGCGTGAGGGGGTCGGCGCGCTGGACGCGCTGCGCTCGGTGCTGCCGGCGGGCACGCTCTCCGGCGCCCCGAAGTTCCGGGCGATGCAGATCATCGATGAGCTGGAGCCGGTCAAGCGCGGTGGCTACGGCGGCGCGATCGGCTGGGCCTCCTACACCGGTGACCTGGACACCTGCATCCACATCCGCACGGTCGTGGTCAAGGATGGCGTCGCGCACATCCAGGCCGGTGGTGGCACCGTCGCGGATGCCAGCCCGGAGAATGAATATGAGGAGTCGGTGGCCAAGTCCCGGGCTGTGCTCGCGGCTATCGCCACCGCCTGTGAACAGCTCGACTGGGAGTGAAGTATGCGTAGATTGATGGTGCTGGCGGCCTGCCTGGCGATGCTCGCCGTGCCCGCGACAGCCACGGCCACGACGGTCAGCGCCCGTGGCGCAGGGATCACGGCGACACTCAGCTTCAGGGGTTCTGGTCCGCGCGTCACCGATGAGCGGCTGTCGATCTCCCAGCACGGAAAGGTCGTCTACGACCAGCCTGTCCCCACCACGGGCTGCAGCCGGGTCTGCGCACCGCTGCTGCACCCGGTGGCGGTGGCCGACCTCTACGGCGACGGCTTCCAGGAGGTGATCCTCAACCTGTGGAGCGGCGGCGCCGACTGCTGCACCCTGGCTGATGTCTTTGTGCACTCCTCGGCGATGAACTCCTACGTGCTGGACCAACACAACTTCGGCCCCGCCGGCTTCGTGCTGCGCAACATCGGGCCCCACGGCAGGCCACTGTTCGTGTCCGCCGATCGCGCGTATTACTGCGAGTTCTCGAGCTGCGCCGCGTCCGTGCTGCCGCTGCAGATCCTCGAGTACAGCGGCGAGCGCTTCATCGACGTGACCCGCAGCCAGCCACGCCTGATCCGTGCTGACGCCGCGCGCATCTGGAAGCTCTACATCACCCACATCCATACCGGCCAGTCCGCGTTCGCCGCATGGGCCGCTGATGAGCAGAACCTCGGTCGCGGGGCGCTCGTCACCAGCACGCTGCGCCGGGAGGTGGCGGGCGGTCACCTCTCCACCGGCTTTGCCGCGGCGCTGCGGCGCTTCCTGAGCGGCCGCGGCCGCGGGTAGGGGGTCCTCCCACGCCGCGGGGCGGTGAGCATCGCTCACCGCCCCGCGGCGTGTGTCGGCCGCGTTCAGCGGCCGGTTCGGGTGCCTGTGTTCAGCGCTTGTGCTTCTTGGTGTTGGTGGTGTTGCTGAACTTGAGCCTGTGGATGACCGCCGGGTTGTGCTGTCCGGTTGGGGTCAGCTTGAGGGTGGCGGTGAGGTGGTGCAGCTTGCGCAGCAGCGCCATGGCGTTGTGGTTGAGCTTGAGGTGGATCACCTCGGTGGCTCCGGCGGCGAGTGTGTAGTGGCCGTGCAGCAGGGTGATCACGCGTGTGCGGGGGTGCTTGCGCTTGCCGTGGGCGTTGATCCTGCTGTGCTTGCCGTGCTTGCCGTGCTTGGTGTTGATGTGTTCGATGCCGGTGGCTGCGAGGTTGCCGGCGCAGGTTGCGTCGTTGCAGCTGAGCACCAGCAGCAGCTGGCCGCCGCGGGTGTGGGTGTAGGCGATCCGCACGCTGGCGGTTGCCGGGGTGGCAGCCGGGGTCGATGACACCGGCGCGGCGGATGACGCGGGTGTCACCACCGGCGCCGGGTTGACGGTGATCGACAGCCCCGCCGTGCCGGTCAGCGGCAGCAGCCCGGCGGCACTGGCGTTGACCACAAACCCGTCCTGGCCGGCCGCTGTCGGGATTCCCGAGATCACGCCGGTGAACGGGTTCAGTGACAGCCCCGCGGGCAGCGCCCCCGGGCCGGCGGACCAGCTGATGGGGCCGCCGCCGCCGCTGGCCTGCAGCGTCGCGCTGTAGGGCACGCCGACGGTCGCCTGCGGCAGGGATGCGGTTGTGATCGCGATCGGCGTGGCCCCGTAGGCGAAGAACGCCGTGAAGTTGGGGGCACCACTCGGCGCGATTCCCTCGCCTGCGACGACGCACGACCCCAGCGGCGTGCAGCCGAGCCCGGTGATCACCGGCTCCGTCCCGCTGATCGTCGAGGTCAGGGCGCTGAAGGCAGACCAGTGGCCGGAGACCTCGCTGCTCACTACGGCGGCGAAGCTCGGCGTGCTCGTGCCCGGGAGCAGCTGCGTTGCGGCCAGCGTGCAGTCGCTCGCATCGGTGCAGGAGATGCCCGCCGGCAGGTACCCGGGGTTGCCTGAGGCGCCGTGGCCGCTGGGATCAGCCAGCTCCACCGCGGTGCCGGGGGTGCCGCCGCTGATCGGCACCACCACCGGGGAGAAGTCAGAGCTGGCGTTCACGTAATTGCCGGCGGCGGTGCAGACGCCCGCGCTCGGGCAGGAGACGGAGTTCAGTCCCACGTCCGCCCCCGTCGCACCCGACGGCAGATACGTCCCGTAGAGCAACGTTGGGGCATATCCGAGACCCACCAGCTGGGCATCGGCAGGCAGGGCGACGGTCTGCGGGATGCCGGCCACGCCGTTGCTGATCTGCACCGCCATCGGGTGGAGCTTGTAGGAGCTGTCCAACCAGTCGCCCACAGCCTCACAGGGACCGCTGGACGGGCATGAGACGGCGTTCAGGAAGCTGGCCTGCACCGTGAGGCCCGATCCGGGAGCGACCGTCGGCGCGCTGACCAGCGACGTGGTCCAGGCCCCTGAGCTGCTCTGCTGCGAGACGAACGCCGCGAAGGGGTTCACGCCGTAGAGGTAGCCGACCACCGTGCAGGTGGCGGCGCAGGAGATGCCTGTGGGATAGGCGACGATGCCGAGCCCCGTTCCGGCCGGCAGCGGCAGCGCCACGGCGCTGGTGGTCGCCGAGGTTCCGGACGGGGTGATCGAGACGACCATGCCCGCTTGGTTGCCGCTCTTGCTGTAGTAGCTGCCGACGGCCTCACAGGAGCCGGCATTGGTGCACGACACCGAAGTGAGCGCCGAGGGGGCCGCGGGGATCCCGTCGCTCGGCAGCTGCGGCTGGACGTCCGCGCCCCAGACCCCGTCGCTCTCGACCGCAAGCCTGGCTGAATTGGGCCCGTAGAGCTGTGGTGTCATGCCGGCGGCCACGCAGCTGGTGGCGCTGGCGCAGGCGACCGAGTCGAAGCTCGGCGCGTCAGTCACCGCCGTGCCGTAGGGCTGTGTAGCTGTCCAGTTGGGACCCGTGGTGGCGCCAGCTGCGGATCCGCTGAGCATGAGCAGTGACAGCACGCCAAGCGTGATCAGCGCGACCAGGCGCCGGTTTGCGCGGCTTCTCATCCGACTTCCCCCTTTTTGATCGCCCGCCTCTGTGCGGGTGACGGCTCGTGCAGTGTTCGACGATCCTTCGTCGGCCGTGAACCTTACCGCGCGCCTTGAATCCTGCAACGAAACTTGCAGGGCCGTTTCCGGTCTTCAGGGCGGCGCCCGTCCGGCGGGCCGCGCGCGGGCGCTGGCGCCCTGAACCGGACCCTCTTTCAGTACCGTCCAGAGCTTGCGCATCCTCGTGATCGACAACTACGACAGCTTCACCTACAACCTCGTCCAGTACCTGGGGGAGCTGACGCACCCCGCGCATGAGATCGAGGTGGTGCGCAACGATCACATGGGCGTCGAGCAGTTGCTGCTGCGCGGTTATGACCGCGTCGTCATCTCCCCGGGGCCCTGCACCCCCAACGAGGCCGGCGTCTCGCTGGAGGCGGTGCGCCGCTTCCCGCTGGCGGGGATCCCGACGCTCGGGGTCTGTCTGGGCCACCAGTCGCTGGTGCAGGCCTTCGGTGGCCAGGTGATCCGCCATCAGCCGGTGCATGGCAAGACCTCGACGATCAGGCATGACGGGCGCACGGTCTTCAGCGGGCTGCCGCAGGACATTGAGGTCGGGCGCTATCACTCGCTGATTGCCGCGCAGCCGTTGCCCGCGGCGCTCGAGTGCAGCGCCACCGGCGACGGCGTGGTGATGGCTGTGCGCCACCGTGAGCTGCCGGCCGAGGGCGTGCAGTTCCATCCGGAGTCAGTGCTCACCCAGCATGGCCGGCGGATGCTCGAGAACTTCATGCTGGGCGCGCGATGAGCGGCGAGGGTGAGCTGTGAGTGAGCTGCTGACACGCGCGATAGACCACCTCGCGGACCGCCTCGACCTGAGCGAGACCGACGCCGCGGAGGCGCTCGCCGAGATCATGGCCGGGGAGGCGACGGACATTGAGATAGCCGGCTTCCTGATAGCCCTGCGGGTCAAGGGGGAGACCGTCGCGGAGCTGGCCGGGCTGGCGCGGACGATGCGCGCGCTGGCCGCGTTCGTGCCGACCGCCGGTGAGGAGCTGGTCGACACCGCGGGGACCGGCGGTGGCCGCACGACCTTCAACGTGTCCACCACCGCCGCACTGATCGCGGCCGCCGCCGGCTGCCACGTGGCCAAGCACGGCAGCCGCTCGTCCACCGGCCTCTCGGGATCCGCGGACGTGCTGGAGGCGCTGGGCGCAAAGATCGACCTCGACGCCGCCGGGGTAGGGCAATGCATCGAGCGGATCGGCTTCGGCTTCATGTTCGCGCCCTACCACCATCCGGCCTCGCGGCGGGTGGTCGAGGTGCGCAGGCAGCTGAAGGTGCGCACGACCTTCAACTTCCTCGGTCCGCTGACCAACCCGGCGGGCGCCAGCCGCCAGTTGCTGGGCGTCTCGGATCCCGCGATGCTGCCGAAGATGGCCGGCGCGCTGGCGCTGCTCGGGACCCGTCACGCGCTGCTGGTCTCCAGCGAGGACAGCCTCGACGAGCTCTCGATCTCCGCGGCCACGCGCGTGGTGGAGGTGCAGGACGGCGAGCTTGCCGAGTATTCGCTGAACCCGGAGGAGGTCGGCCTGCGACGCTACCCGGCCGATGCGGTGCCGGGTGGCGACCCGGCGGCCAACGCGCAGATCACGCGCGGCATCTTTGCCGGTGAGGCCGGCGCGGCACGCGACCTGGCCGTGCTCAACGCCGGCGCCGCGATCTATGTCGGTGGCCGTGCCGAGACGCTCGCGCAGGGGGTGGCGCTGGCCCAAGCGGCGATCGATTCAGGTGCGGCGAGCGCCAAGCTCGAGGCCTTCGTGACACTCACCCAGGAGCTCTCGGCGGCGGCTCCCGGAGCCGACGCGCGTTGAGCGCCGACGTGCTCAGACAGCTGGTGGCCAGTGCGCGCGACGCGGTCGACGCCCGCCGCGGCGCGGTCCCGCTGGGTGCGGTGCGTGAGGCGGCACACGCACGCACTGACATCCGCGACTTCCGCCGGGCGCTCTCCCATCCCGACCTGGCGGTGATCGCCGAGCACAAGCGCGCGTCCCCGTCGGCGGGGGTGATCCGTGCCGACCTGTCGCTGCCCGACGTGGTCAGCGCATACGAGCGCGCGGGCGCCGGCGCGCTCTCCGTGCTGACCGAGGAGAGCCGCTTCGGCGGGCGCCTGACCGACCTCTACGAGGCTCGCAACGCCTCTGAGCTGCCGATCCTGCGCAAGGACTTCACGGTCGACGAATACCAGGTCTACGAGGCCGCCGCCGCCGGGGCCGACGCGGTGCTGCTGATCGTCGCGGCGCTGGAGGTCGGCCCGCTGGCCGACCTCCACACCCTCGCCGGCGAGCTTGGCCTCGCGGCGCTGGTCGAGGTTCACGACGAACGTGAGCTGGAGCTGGCCGCCGGGATCGGGGCGCGGATCATCGGCATCAACAACCGCAACCTCGCGACCCTCGAGGTCGACGTGCAGACCAGCCTGCGCCTCGTGTCCGGGGTTCCGGACGGCGTGATCAGGGTGGCGGAATCCGGCCTGCGCACGCGTGAGCAGCTCCAGCGCCTGGCGGACGCCGGCTTTGACGCGGTGCTGGTGGGCGAGTCGCTGATGCGGGCCCCGGACATCCAGGTCGCCTGCCGCGAGCTGACCGGGGTTCTAGGATCAGGCGCGTGAGCGCACCGAAGATCAAATTCTGCGGGATCACCCGCGAGCAGGATGCGGAGCTGGCGGTCTCGCTGGGAGCGTGGGCGGTGGGGATCAACCTCTGGCCCCAGTCGCCCCGCGCGGTGTCGCTGGAGCGGGCGGCGGAACTCGCGGCGCTGCTCAAGCGCCGCGCCGAGTCGGTGGGGATCTTCGTCAACCCCACGCTCGAGGAGCTGACCGCCACCGTCGAGGTGACGGGCCTGACGATGATCCAGCTGCACGGCCAGGAGGGGCCGGCCTTCTGCCTGGAGGCCGCGCGGCGCACGGGCTGCCGCGTGATCAAGGCGATGCGCGTGCGCACCGGTGCCGACATCCAGGCGCTCGGCCCCTTCCACACGGCCTTTCACCTGCTCGACAGCTACACGCCAGGGATCCCCGGCGGCACCGGCGAGGCCTTCGCCTGGGAGCTCGCGCTCGAGCACCGGCGCCTGACGCCGCCGCGCGGCAAGGGTGAGCGGGTGCCGCTGATCCTGAGCGGCGGGCTGCGCCCGGAGAACGTCGCCGAGGCGATCCGGGTCGTCTCGCCCTGGGGTGTGGACGTGGCCAGCGGCGTTGAGTCGGCCCCCGGGTACAAGGACGCGGAGGCGATGCGCGCCTTCGCCGCGGCGGTGGCGTCGACCGCGCCGGCGGTTGAGGTGCCGGCGGTTGAGGTCCCGGCGGCTGAGGTGCCGGCGGCTGAGGTGCCGGCGGCCGAGGGGCCGTCTGGTCAGGCTGTGCAACCGGAACAGGGGCAGGTGGCGTGAGCACCCCGGTCCCGCACCGCTTCGGCCCCTACGGGGGCCAGTACGTGCCCGAGACGCTGATGCCGGCGCTGACGGAGCTCGAGGCCGCCTGGGTCGAGGCCCGTGACGATCCTCAATACCGGGCGCAGCTCTCCACGTTGCTGCGTGACTATGTCGGCAGGCCCTCCGCGCTGTACCTGGCGCAGCGGCTCAGCGAGCGGGTCGGGCATCCGCTCTACCTCAAGCGGGAGGA
>JAJZDA010000067.1 GCA_021851525.1 Actinomycetes bacterium
GCGAGCTACCGGTACGCTGACGGTGTGCTAGAGGTTCGCCAGCTCAGCGTCAGCTTCGGCGCCGGCCCGGTCCTCAACGGCGTCGACCTGAAGGTCGCCCGCGGGGAGCTCGTGGCCGTGGCCGGGGAGCCGGGCGCGGGCAAGACGGCGCTGCTGCGCGCGCTGGCGGGCGATGTCCCGACGGCGCGGGGTGAGGTGCTGATCGGAGGGCGCCAGCTGGTGGGCGGCCTGCGCGCCGCGGGCCGGCAGGGGATCGGGGTGGTGTGGCAGGACCTCGCGCTCTGTGAGACGCTCGATGTCGCCGAGAACCTGCTGCTGGGTATCGAGACTCCCGCGCAGATGCTCTCGCCCGCCCGCTTTCACGACCGCGCCGAGGCGCTCCTGCGCCGCCTGCAGATCCCGATCCCCCGTACCTCAACGCTCGTATCCGAGCTCTCCGGCGGACAGCGGCGACTGCTGGCGGTCGCCAAGGCGCTGGTGCGCGAGCCCAGCGTGCTGCTGCTGGACGAGCCGACGGTGTCACTCGGCGCCGCCGAGACCGCGAAGGTCGAGCAGCTGCTCGCGCGTGTGCGCAGCCGCGACGCTGCGATCCTGCTCGCCGGGCGCGACGTCCACCAGATGTTCAGGATCGCGGATCGCATCGTGGTGCTGCGCAACGGGCGCCTGATCGCGGAGCTGCTGCCCCAGGACTCGCACCCCGATGATGTCGCGGCGCTGATCTCCGGAGGCAGCATCGCCGGCTCGGCACGCCGCCAGCTGATCCGCCTGCACGGCCTCGCCGACAGCCTCGCGCTGGCTGACCCGAGCTCCGGGCTGACGCTGATCGTCTCGGCGCTGGCGGCGGCGCTGAACCTCGAGCGCCAGCGCATCGACGTGGTGCGCGTCGACTCCGATGCGGCCCCCAGCGACCAGGTGATAGTCGAGGGGCGCACCTGGCTGGTGCCGGTTCCCGGCTCCGGCGGCACCGGCGCAGTGATCACGATCACGCGTGACACGGTCGAGCCGCCCACCCGCGATGAGCTTGACCTGCTGGGGCTCTACGCCGGCTACGCGGCCGCGGCGCTGGAGCGCCAGGACGCGGAGACCGCGCAGCGTGAGGCGGCGGCGCTGCGCCGCTCACGGGAGCTGCAGCGCCAGTTCCTCTCACGTCTGAGCCATGAGCTGCGCACGCCGCTGACCGCGATCCGCGGCTACGCGTCGAGCCTGATGGCGCCGGACATCGTCTGGGACAGCGACTCCGAGCAGCGGTTCCTGGAACGGATCGCGGCGGAGTCCTCGCGGCTGGGGCGCCTCGTCGATGATCTGCTCGACTTCTCCGCGATCGAGTCCGGCGTGATGCGGATGCAGCTTGACTGGTGTGAGCTGGGACTGGTGCTGGAGGCGGCGGTCGCCTGCCTGCCCGCGGATGCCGCGGCACTGGTGACGCTCAGCTCGCAGGACCAGATGCCGGTGATCTGGGCCGACCACGACCGGCTCGAGCAGGTCTTCGTCAACCTGCTCTCCAACGCGATTCAGCACAACCCCCCGGGGACGCGGGTGCACGTGGCGGTGCGCGCGATCAGCGGCGCGCGGGTGGAGATCACCGTCGCCGACGACGGCCCGGGCCTGCCGGAGCCGCTGCGCGCGGCGCCGTTCGACTCCGGGGCGCGCCCGCGCTCTGCCACCGCCGGCGCGGGGCTCGGGCTCTCGATCACGCGCGGCATCATCGCCGCGCACCGCGGCACCATCTCGGCCCGCTCGGACGCCGCCGGCACGAGCTTCACGATCCGCCTGCCGCTCGACGCGCCCGAGGCCACCTCCGAGCCGGTCACGCCGGCAGGCGCCGTGCCGGAGGCAACCGACCACGAGCCGGCGCGAGAGCTGCAACCGACCCTCGCCCGGCGGCGCGGCGATGGCTGAGAACGGCGAGCGCACGCTGGCGCTGCTGGTCGAGGACGATCCCAACATCGTCGATCTGATCCGCTCCAACCTCACCGTGCGCGGTTACGACACGGCCAGCACCGCCGATGCTGATGAGGCGCTGCTGCTGCTCGAGACCCAGGAGCCGGACATCATCCTGCTGGACCTGATGCTGCCGGGGGCCGACGGGATGGAGCTCTGCCGCCAGATCCGCGAGCGCTCCGCCGTCGCGGTGATAGTCGTCTCCGCGCGCGGCGGCGAGCGAGACAAGGTCAACGCCCTGAACATGGGCGCCGACGACTACATGACCAAGCCCTTCAGCGTCGAGGAGCTGATGGCGCGGATCACCGCGACGCTGCGCCGCACCCGCCCGCCGGCCGCGACAGATCACCAGCTCTCGACGATCGAGGCGGGAACGGTGGTGATCGACCTGCCGGCGCAGCAGGTGACGCTCGCCGGCACGCCCGTGCACCTCACCCCCACCGAGTTCGCGCTGCTGCGCGAACTCGCGCTCAACCGCGGCAAGCTGCTGACCCACAGCTACCTGCTGCGCCGCGTCTGGGGCCCGGCCTACCAGACCGAGACGGAGTACCTGCGGGTCTACGTCAGGCGGCTGCGCGCGAAACTCGGTGACGACGGTGCTCAGCTGATCCTCACAGCGCCCCGCGCCGGCTACCGCTTCGCTCCAGACTAACCTTTCCGCAACCTCGCGCTAACAAATAAGCCCTGCGTTAACGCATCGTTTACGCAGCTTCAGCATTTGTTCATGGCTCGTTCACAGGAGCGCCCCTAAATTGGATCCGTCAGCGGGTCTGACCGGGACTTCCGGCTCGAGACCTGAGGAGAGAGGAACATAGGAGGTACCTCGTGAACTTGCTGCGTACCAGCAAGGTAGGAATTGCAGCGCTCGCCGTCAGCGCGAGCGTCGGCATCGCCGCCACCGCCAGCTCGAGCGCCAAGACGCTCGCGCCCCGCGGCATCTCGGCGAGCTCTTTCACCAATGACTTCTCCGCCATGAAGGCGCTGAAGCCGATCGCAGCGGCCGGCTCCGGCAAGATCGCCGCGATCCTCCCGGACACCACCAGCTCGACGCGTTACGTCGAGTTCGACGCTCCGGACCTCAAGAAGGCGGCCGCCATGGCGGGCCTCGCCTCCAGCAACATGATCGTCCAGAACGCGAACGGTTCTGACACGACGTTCATCACCGACGCCAAGGCTGACATCAGCAACGGCGCCAAGGTGCTGCTGATCGACCCGGAGGACTCGGGCACCGGCCTGACCGTCTCCGCGAGCGCCGCCTCGCACGGCGTGAAGGTGATCAACTATGACCGCCTCGTGACCGGCGCCAACGCGCCGGCGAACCCCTACGTCAGCTTCAACAACGTCACAGTCGGCAAGCTGATCGGCAAGGGCTTCGTGCAGTGCGCAGCCACCTGGCTGAAGGGCAAGAAGCCGAACGTGATCGTCATGCACGGCGCCCCGACGGACAACAACGCGCTGCTCTTCTCGCAGGGCTACATGGGTGTCCTGAATCCGCTGTTCAAGTCGGGCAAGTACACCTTGGCGGCCAACACCGCCGGTACCTGGAACCCGACCTCGCCGGCCCCCGACGCGCTTGACCTGTTCAAGGCCGCGTACACGGCGCACCCGAGCGCAAACTCGGCTCTCATCCCCAACGATGAGAACGGCGCCCCGATCATCACGTACCTGCAGAGCAGGGGCGTGAAGCCGTACACCTTCCCGACCACGGGTCAGGACGCCACGCTGACCGGACTGGACAACATCCTCTCCGGCTACCAGTGCGGCACGGTGTACAAGGCCGTCTACAAGGAGGCCCAGGCCTCGGTGGCCCTCGCGCTCTACCTGCGCGCCGGCAAGAAGGCTCCCGCGAGCCTGCTGAACGGCAAGACTGAGAACCCGCTGAACCACAAGATGGTTCCGTCGGTTCTGCTGCCGCCGGTGTGGGTCACGACCAAGAACATGAAGTCGACCATCGTGGCCGACAAGTTCGTTCCCACCAAGCAGCTTTGCGCGAAGACCTACGCGAAGTACTGCAAGAAGTTCGGGATCTGAGCAAGGTCCCAAGGTGAGCCAAGCCCGCCAGTCCTGCCCTGACGGCAGGGCTGGCGGGCCTCGCCGCTTTTTGTCCCCTCTTACGCAGCAAGACTCGACACAATGAGCACTATGGATTCCAGCGACGCAGGTCCACTGCTGTCACTCAAGAACGTGAGCAAGCGCTTCGGACCGGTGCAGGCTCTGACCGACGTGAACCTCGACATCCCGCGCGCCCAGGTCACCGCGCTGATCGGTGACAACGGCGCCGGCAAGTCGACGCTGATCAAGACCATCGCCGGCCTCTGGGCGCCGGATGAGGGTGAGATCCTCTGGGACGGAAAGCCACGTCACCTGCACGGCCCGCGCGACGCCGAGGACCTCGGTATCAAGACGATCTATCAGGACCTGGCGCTCTGCGACAACCTCGACATCGTCCAGAACATGTTCCTCGGGCACGAGCCGCTGCGACGCGGCACGCTCGATGAGGCGACGATGGAGATCGCGGCCCGCAACACGCTCAAGGAGCTGTCGGTGGTGACGGTCAAGTCGGTGCGCCAGCCGGTCGCATCGCTCTCCGGTGGACAGCGCCAGTCGGTCGCCGTCGCAAAGGCGCTGATCTCGCAGGCGCAGCTGGTGATCATGGATGAGCCGACGGCGGCCCTGGGAGTAGCCCAGACGCGCATGGTTCTCGACCTGATCAAGGCGCTGGCCGGGCGCGGGGTGGCGGTGATCGTGATCTCTCACAACCTCAACGACGTCTTCGAGGTCGCCGACCGCATCGCCTGCCTCTACCTGGGCCGGCTCGTCGTCAGCGCCCCGGCCTCCGAGTTCAACCGCCAGAGCGCCGTCGAATACATGACCACCGGCACCGCTGGGCAGGCCGTCGCCTCGGCCTGAGCGCAAACTTCAAGAGGAGAAAACAGTTGGCTACCCCGCAAGCCCCCGCCCCAAGCGATGAGAGCTCGCAGAGCACCCTGAGCGATGAAGAGCTGGTGACAGCTGCGCCGGAGGTGCTCGCGACCAGCCTGCGTGAGTACCTGCACGCCTGGGCTCAGAAGATCCGCAACGGCGAGAGCGGCGCGCTGCCGGTGATCGTCGGCCTGATCCTGATCATCATCTTCTTCCGGATCGAGCGCAGGGTCTTCCTGAGCGACACCAACATCGTCAACATCCTCACCGGCTCGACGATCTACGTGATGCTCGGGGCCGCTGAGATCTTCATCCTGCTGCTCTCCGAGATCGACCTGAGCATCGGCTTCGGCGCCGGCGTCGGCGGGCTCGTGATCGCCGAGCTGATCGCCTCGCCGGTGAACCTGCCGTGGTGGCTGGGGATCATCGGCGGGATGGCCGTGATGGCGGTGTTCGGAGCCTTGCAGGGCTCGTTGGTCTCGCGTCTGAACCTACCCTCGTTCGTGGTCACGCTCGGCGGCCAGCTGGCCCTGCAGGGCCTGCTCCTGGTGATCGCGAACCTCGACCCCACGGCCGTCGGCGGCGTCATCCAGATCGACCCGGGCAGCCCGATCTACAAGCTCGTCAACGGGACCATGAGCCCGGGGCTGAGCTGGGCGATGGTGATCGCCGCGGTCGCGCTCTTCGGGATCGCGTCACTGGTCAAGAACCGCGCCCGCACCGCGCGTGGGCTCACCGCACCACCGCTCGGCGTGACCCTGATCTCAATCGCGATCGCGGCGATCGGCGGGATCCTGCTGGTCGTGACCGCCAACGCCAACACGCCGAGCGGCATCCCCTGGGTGTTCCCGTTCGTGGTGCTGGTGCTCGTGTTCTACACCTGGCTGCTGGGGCGCACGCGCATCGGCCGCTACATCTACGCGGTCGGCGCCAACCCCGAGGCCGCGCGGCGCGCCGGCATCAACGTGCGCTGGATCGTGACGTTCGCCTTCATCATGTCGAGCGTGACCGCCTGCCTTGCGGGCGTCGTCTACGAGTCCAACCAGGGCTCGATGTCGATCGACATCAACGGCGGCCAGCTGGTGCTGTTCGCCGTCGCCACCGCGGTGATCGGCGGGACCAGCCTGTTCGGCGGTCGCGGCCGGATGTTCAACGCGCTGCTCGGCGGCATCGTGATCTCGGTGGTCGTCAACGGGCTTGCCGTGATGGGCGTCGGCGCTGCCGCGCAGGACATCGCCACCGCCGTGGTGCTGCTGGCCGCGGTCACGCTCGACTCGCTGGTCCGGCGCCGCGCGGCGGCGCACTGAGCAGCGTCCTGACTCCTCTCTCCCGTGGGCTCGACCGTCGCGGCGGTCGAGCCCACGCACCCCTGTGCCCGCCGAGCCTGGCATCCTGTGGGCAACCCAGGAGAGCTGACAGCGACGTATGACGGACATCGACCGGCTCGCGCGTGAGGACGACGCCGAGCATCACCACGAGGCGGACGCGCAGCGGGCGCCGATGCTTGAACGCGTGACCCGCCGAGCCGTGCTGGGCGGCGCCGGAGCCGGTCTGAGCGCGGCGCTGCTGGCTGCCTGCGGCAGCTCCGGCGCGGCGCACACCGTCACCGAGACGATCGCCGGCAGCCCCGCGCCGACGCTCTTTGACAACCACCGCACGCTGCGCTTCACGGTCGTCAGCCACGCGACCCGCAGCCCGGTGTTCACCCCCACCCATTACGGCGTCGCCGACGCCTGCAGGCTGGTCGGTGCCAGCTACCAGTGGGTCGGCTCGCAGAACGGCAACATCGATGAGCTGCTGCACGCGCTGAACTTCGCGGTCGGCGCGCGCGTCGACGGGATCGCCACGACCCTGACAGACCCCGGCGCGTTCACAGCGCCGCTGAGCGCCGCCCGCGACGCCGGCATCCCGGTGATCGCCTATGAGTCCGACGCCCCGGACAGCGGCCGGCTCGCTTACATCGGCAGCGACCCGCACGCCAGCGGCCTGCAGATGGGGACCCGGATCGCAACGCTGCTGCCCGGCGGCGGCAACATCGCGGTGTTCATCTCCGCACCGGGCGACACCAACCTGCGTGCGCGCCTGCAGGGGCTCAGGCAGGGGCTGGCGGGCAGCGGGGTCCATGCCGACGTGGTCGCCACCGGCGAGGGCGCGGGCGCTCAGCAGGCGACGATCAACGGCTACCTGCCCAGACACCTGGACCGTCACGGGTTCTTCGCGCTCGACGGCTCGAGCACATCCGCGTTGGCCAACACGATCGCCGGCATCGGCCGCGCGCACGTGCTCGCCGGCGGCTATGACCTGACCCCTGAGACCCAGCAGCAACTGGCCGCCGGTGCGCTGCAGTTCGCAATCGACGAGCAGCCCTACCTCCAGGGCTTCCTGGCGATCCTGCAGCTCTACCTGTACCGCGTCAGCGGCGGGCTCACCGGGCCCGCCAACGTCGACACCGGGGCCCGCTTCGTCGACCGTCACGGCGTCGCCGCCTACGTACGCTCGCAGAGCCGCTTCGAGGGCACCGGCTCGAGCCCCGGGCTGCAGCCCGCCTGAGGGCGGCCGGCGGCCCGCGCCGCCGGGGGACGGCACCGGGCGGCTCTATGCTTGCGCCTCCGGATGAATGAGCAAGACCTGACACTGCGGCGCCTGATCGACGTCGGCCGTGCGCTGGTGTCGGAGCTTGATCCCGAGGCGGTGCTCACCCGGATCCTCAGCGAGGCGCGTGAGATCACGGGCGCACGCTACGCCGCACTGGGCGTGCTGAACGCTCGCCGCGACGCGCTCGAGCGCTTCATCACCTCAGGGCTTGACGAGCAGACCGTGAGAGCGATCGGGCCGGCGCCGCGCGGGCGTGGCGTGCTCGGCGTGCTGATCCGCGAGCCGCGGCCGCTGCGCCTGCCGGATGTCGGCTCCCACCTGCACAGCTTCGGCTTCCCGGAGAACCACCCGCCGATGCGTGGCTTCCTGGGCGTCCCGATCATCATCCGTGGCCAGGCGTGGGGCAACCTCTACCTCTGCGAGAAGACCGACACCGACGAGTTCAGCCCCGAGGATGAGGACGCGGCGACCGTGCTGGCGCAGTGGGCGGCAACCGCGATCTCAAACGCGCGCCTGTACGAGACGAGCGAGAGCAAGCGCCTGGAGGCCGAGCGCGCGGTCAGGGCGCTGCAGGCCGCGCAGGACATCGCCGACGCGATTGGCAGCGTGGACGACCTGCGTGAGATCCTCGAGGTGATTGTCAGGCGCGGGCGTTCACTGGTTGACGCGCAGAGCGTGCTGATCCTGCTGCGCGAGGGTGAGGAGCTGGTCGTGGCCGCCAGCGCCGGGCATGTGCACGAGGCGCTGGGACGGCGGATCCCGTTGCACGGCTCCACCTCCGGTCAGGTGCTGATGCGCGGGCAGGCTCAGCGCGTCTCCGACGCCGCCGCTGACCTGGCGATCTCCCCCACGCACCTGGGAGTGACATCCGCCAACGCGGCGCTGCTGGTGCCGATGTTCCACCGCGGGGCGGGCGTGGGAGTGCTGGCGGCCTTTGACCGCGGCGCCGACGGCGACTCATTTCAGCTCGCCGACGAACAGGTGCTGCGCGCGTTCGCCGCCTCCGCCGCCAACGCCGTGGCGATCAAGCGCAGCGTCGAAGCGGACCGCCTGCGCGCGGCGATCGAGGCGGCCGAGGCGGAGCGCAGCCGCTGGGCGCGGGAGCTCCACGACCAGACTCTGCAGACATTGGGTGGGCTGCGCGTGATGATCTCCTCGGCGCTGCGACGCGCCGACGCCGAGGGGCTAGAGCCGGTGATGCGCCAGGCGATCGCCGACATCGAGCTGGAGACCGCGAACCTCCGCGGGATCATCGCCGACCTGCGGCCCTCCGCGCTGGATGACCTCGGCCTCGTCCCGGCGCTGCACGCGCTGATCGAGCGTCGACGCGGGGAGGGTCTGGAGATCGCTGCCGAGATTGAGCTCGCTGAGGACGGCGCCCGCTCCAAGTTGCAGGCGACGCTCGAGACGACCGTCTACCGGCTGGTGCAGGAGTCGCTGACCAACGTCGTCAAGCACTCGGACTCCCACCGCTGCAAGGTTCAGGTGACGCACACCGACGGGGAGCTGCGGGTCTGCGTCAGTGACGAGGGCAGCGGCTACGACACCTCCGCGCAGACCGCCGGCTTCGGGATCGCCGGGATGCGCGAGCGGGTTTACCTCGCCGGCGGTGACCTGCGGATCCGCTCAGGCCCCGGCGGCACGCTGGTCGAGGCCTCGTTCCCCGCGCTCTGAGCAGGGTGGGGAGACGGATGCCGCGCGCTGCCGCCCGCCCGGCGCCGCGCCCCGGTTGACGCCGCAGGCCGCTGCCGCGGGTTGGGGTCAGGCCCCGCCGCGGCGCACGATCTCAACCACCCGCGCGGGATCGTCGGTGCGGTGCAGCGCGTCCAGGTCCGGGCTGGAGATGCGCCCGTCCGCCAGCGCGTGGGCGCGCAACCAGTCGATCAGCCCGTTCCACTCCCCATCCCCCAGCAGCACCGTCGGGAAGTCACTGATCGTCGCCGTCTGGATCAGCGTGAGCGCCTCAAAGAGCTCATCGAGCGTGCCGTAGCCACCGGGCGCAACCACGAACGCGGACGCGTAGCGGACGAACATCACCTTGCGCGCAAAGAAGTGGCGGAAGCTCAGCGCGATGTCCAGATATGGGTTCAGGTGCTGCTCGTGCGGCAGCTCGATGTTGCAGCCCACGGAGGTGGCGCCGACGTCACGGGCGCCGCGGTTCGCCGCCTCCATCAACCCCCCTCCGCCGCCGGTGATGATCGCGTAGCCCGCCTCCCCGAGCTTGGCCGCGACCGACCGCGTCAGCGCGTAGTGCGGGTGGTGCTCAGGCGTCCGCGCGGAGCCGAACACGGTGACCGCCGGGCCGAGTGCCTGCAGCGCGTCAAAGCCCAGCGCAAACTCCTCAGCTATCTGCCGGATGCGCTGCGCGTCGGCGGCGCGGATCGCGGCCGGCTCGTCGCTCAGCGTCGCCAGCAGGTCCTGGTCGAAGGTCATGTTCGCGCGCTTCAGGCGCGCGGCCGCAGACACGTCGTCACGCATTGCTGTCAGAGTAAGCCCTGTGGCGTCGCTGCAGAACGTCGACCTCTCGCTCAGGCTCTCCGCGCAGGAGGGTGCTGCGCGCCTCGAGCAGGCGCAGCGGCGCCTGCTGGCGCTGCGCCTGCAGTGCGCCGGGCTGATCGGCTCGGGCACGCTCGGGCCGCCGCTGTGCGTGCTCTTCGAGGGCTGGGATGCCGCCGGCAAGGGCGGAGCGATCCGTCGCCTGACCGCCAACCTGGACCCCCGCCACGTGACTGTCGCTGAGTTCGCCGCGCCCACGCCGCGGGAGAAGCGCCACCACTTCCTCTGGCGCTTCTGGCCGGTGATCCCCGGCTGGGGCGGGATGGTGGTGCTGGATCGCTCCTGGTACGGGCGCGTGCTGGTGGAGCGCGTCGAGGGGTTCGCCACCAAGGACGAGTGGAAGCGCGCATACCAGGAGATCGTCGACTTCGAGCGCAGCATCTGCGCGGAGGGGCTGGTGCTGGTCAAGTTCTGGCTGGAGATCTCCGACGCGGAGCAGCTCAAGCGCTTCCGCGCGCGGGAGAGCGACCCGCTGAAGCGCTGGAAGCTGACCGATGATGACTGGCGCAACCGTGAGCGCCGGCCCGAGTACAGGCGCGCGCTGCGCGCGATGCTCGAGCACACCGACCATGCCCCGGCCCCCTGGACGCTGATCGCGGCGGAGAGCAAGGCCTACGCGCGGGTGGCGGTGATCGAGGCCGTGATAGCCCAGCTGGAGCAGGGCATGCGCGCCGTCGGCCAGGACCCGACAGACGCCGAGCAGGCGCTCTGATGGCCGGGCTAACCGACCCGGCCCGCGACCCAGAGGTTGCCCGATGAGCGCCGGGGAGCCCGCCCCGCGCTACCCGCGCGAGCGCGAGGCCCACATCGTGCTCAAGGACGGCTCGACGGTCCACGTGCGGCCGGTGCGAAGCGACGATCGAGAGGCGATCACCGCCTTCCTGGAGGCGATCTCACCGGAGTCGATCATCTACCGCTTCTTCGGCGTGCCGAACCTCTCCTGGGTGGTCGACTGGGCCGTCGACGTGGATTACGAGAGCAGCTTTGCGCTGGTGGCGCAGACCGGCACCCCGCCGCGCATCATCGCCCACGCCGCATACGTGCGCAGCTCGGCCGAGCGGGCAGAGGTCGCGTTCCTGGTGACCGACGACTACCAGGGGCACGGGATCGCGTCCACCCTGCTGGCGCACCTCGCCCAACTGGCCGCGGAGCAGGGGATCACGACCTTCACCGCGGAGGTCATGCCCTCCAACCACAGGATGATCGAGACCTTCCGGGAGAGCGGCTTTCCGGTGGAGATCCGCTCCTCCGCCCAGTCGATCGAGATCGAGCTGCCGACATCCGTCACGCCCGAGGCGCTGGCGCGCTTCGAGCAGCGCGAGCGGGCGGCCGCCGTGGCGGCCGTGCGCGGGTTCCTGAGGCCGCGATCGGTGGCCGTCGTCGGCGCCGGGCGGCGCCGCGGCACGATCGGCGGGGAGGTGCTGCACAACATCATCAGCGCCGGCTTCACCGGCCCCGTGTACGCCGTGAACCCGGCTGCGGAGGTGGTCCAGGAGCTGCCCGCATACGCCAGCGTCAGCGCGATTCCCGATCAGGTCGACCTGGCCGTCGTCGTGGTCCGCGCCGAGGAGGTGCTGGGCGTCGCGCGCGACTGCGCAGCCGCCGGGGTGCGTGCGCTGCTGGTGATCACCTCCGGCTTTGCGGAGACCGGTGAGGCCGGTGCGGCACGCCAGCGCGAGCTCCTGGACATCTGTCGCGACGCCGGCATCAGGATCGTCGGCCCCAACTGCCTGGGCGTGATCAACACCGATCCGGAGGTCGCGCTCAACGCGACCTTCGCGCCGCGTCCCGCGCTGCCCGGCGCCGTCGGGTTCATGTCGCAGAGCGGCGGGCTCGGCGTCGCGATCATCGAGGCCGCCTCACGCATGGGGATCGGGCTCTCCTCGTTCGTCGCGGTCGGCAACAAGGCCGACCTCTCCGGCAACGACATGCTCAGCTACTGGGAGCAGGATCCGCGCACGAGCGTCGCGCTGCTCTACCTGGAGTCGTTCGGCAACCCCCGCAAGTTCGCGCGCCTGGCGCCCAGGTTCGCCCGTCACAAGCCGCTGCTGGCGGTCAAGAGCGGGCGCTCAGCCGCCGGGGCGCGTGCCACCGAGTCACACACCGGGGCGCTGCTCTCGACCTCTGACGTGACCGTCGACGCGCTCTTTGATCAGGCGGGGGTGATCCGCACCGACACCCTGCACGAGCTGTTCGCGGTGGCGCAGCTGCTGACCACCCAGCCGATCCCGCGCGGTGACCGGGTGGCGATCGTGACCAACGCCGGTGGCCCCGGGGCGATGTGCGCGGACGCCTGCCACGCCGACGGGGTCGAGGTCCCGGAGCTGCCGGCCGAGGTGCAGAGGCGGCTGAGCGGCTTCCTGCCGGCGGGAGCTTCGGTCAGCAACCCGGTGGACATGCTGGCGGACGCGAGCGCCGGCCACTACGGTGAGACCGTGCAGGCGCTGATCGACTCCGGAGCCTGCGACGCGATCCTGACGATCTTCGTGCCGTCGCTCTCGAGCACCGCGCCTGAGGTGGCGCGCGCGGTCAGGGCGGTCGCCGAGACCCACCCCGCGGTGGCGCTCGCGGCGGTGTTCATGACCGAGGAGCCGCCGCCCAGTGACCTGCGCGCCGGCGGCGCGCAGGTTCCCGGCTTCGGCTTCCCCGAGGATGCCGCGCGGGCAGTCGCGCTCGCCGCCAAGCACGGGCGCTGGCGGGCACGGCCGCCGTTTGCCCGCGCACCTCTGCAGGACATCCACCCGGAGCGCGCCGCGGCGCTGATCAGCGAGCAGCTGGCGGAGCGCGAAGCGTGGATGACTCCCGCGCGCACGGCGGAGTTCCTGGGCTGCTATGGGCTCAGCGCAACGCCGTCCCCCACGCCCGCGGCCGATGAGGTGGAGCTGGTGCTGGGCGTGGTCAACGACCGCAACTTTGGGCCGGTGGTGGCGTGCGGGGCCGGCGGACCGACCGGCGAGCTGGTGCGCGACGTGGCGGTCCGCCTGACGCCGCTGGCTGACCTCGACGCCCACGAGATGGTGCGCGCGCTGAAGACCTTCCCGTTGCTGGACGGCTATCGCGGGGCGCCGCTCTGCGACGTCGCATCCCTGGAGGACGTGCTGCTGCGCGTCAGCGCAGTCGTCGAGACCCACCGTGAGATCGTGGAGCTCGACTTCAACCCGGTGCGGGTCTCACCGCGCGGCACGCTGATCGCCTCGGCGAGGGTGCGTGTGGAGAGCGCACCCCCGAGCGCGCCGGTGCCCTCGTTGCGGGCCTGAGCGGGCCCGAGTGGGTCTTGAGCGGCCCGAGCCGGGCCCGAGTGGGTCTGAGCGCGCTGGCGTGGCCCGAGTGGGTCTGAGCGCGCTCGCGTGGCTCGCGGCGCGGCCCGCTCAGCGTCCGACGGTTCGCACGAACTCGTCACACAGCTCCGGCAGCGGCGCGATCGTGGTGCGCACCGCCGACAGGCCGGTGCGCAGCTCCTGATCGCCAACCTCAACCGGCAGCAGCGTGTCCTGCAGCTCGGCCAAGGCGTCGTCCGCGGCCTGGATCGCGTCGGCCGCGCGCTCGATCAGCGCGCGGGTCTCCATCACCGCGGTCTGCTGTGGCGCGGCGAACCGCGCCGCGGCCAGGCCAACACGCGCGGCGAACTCAGTGTGTGTGCGCTGCAGCAGCCCGTAGGCGGACTGCAGCGGCTTGAACAGCTCGGCCTCCAGGCGATCGGCGGAGTCCTCGTCGAGCGTCTCATACGCGTCTCCCAGCGCGCTGACCGCCTCGGCCAGATCGAGCACCGCGGCCGCGGAGTCATCGAGGATCTGGGTGCGTCCCTCTTGGGTGGTGTAAGCCATGGTTCAGTCTCCCTAACGTTGAGCGGCCTGAAGCTCTCGCAGGGCTGCCGCGAGCACGCCATTGATGAAACCCGGAGCGTCCGCGCCGCAGAACTCCTTGGCGGTCTCCACCGCCTCGTTGATCGCTCCCTCCGGCGGGATCGCGGTGTCACCGGGCAGCAGCTCAGGATGCGTGATCTCCAGCAGCGCAACCCGCAGGATCGATCGCTCGAGCGGCGCGATGCGCCCCAGCGTCCAGCCGCTGGAGTGCCTGGAGATCAGCTCATCCAACTCCGGCTGGTGCTCCTTGACCTCGGCGGCCAGCACGCGTGTGAAGCCGTGCACGTCGCGCTCAAAGCTGTCGGCCAGTGGACGCTCCAGCAGGTCGCTCTGGTAGAGCGCCCAGATCGCGGCTCGACGCTGCTCCGAGCGACGCGCCATCAGACCAGCGCCGCCGGTGCCAAGCCAGGGCTAGGCACGCGAGATGTACTCGCCGCTGCGGGTGTCGACACGCACCGCGTCACCGATGTTGACAAACAGCGGCACCAGCACCTGCGCGCCTGTCTCCAGCACCGCGGGCTTGGTGCCTCCGCCTGACGCCGTGTCGCCGCGCAGTCCGGGCTCGGTCTCCGCAACCGTGAGATCCACGGCGCTGGGCAGCTGGACATCCGACGGGTTGTCGTCGATGTAGAGCACCTCGACCTGATCGGACTCCTTCATCCAGCGCAGTGAGTCGGCGAGCGTCGTCTCGGGGATCGTGAGCTGCTCGTAGGTCTCGGTGTCCATGAAGTGCGCGTCGCTGCCGTCCTTGTAGAGGAACTGCATGTTGCGCACCTCGGTGCGGACCGGGCGAAACTTCTCACCGGCCCGGAAGGTCCGGTCGATCACATTGCCGTCGCTGGCGCGGCGCAGCTTCGTGCGCACGAACGCGCCACCCTTGCCGGGCTTCACGTGCTGAAACTCGAGGATCTTGAAGATCGTTCCCTCGACGTCGATGTGAGACCCGTTCTTGAACTGGTTGGTGCTTATCAAGACTGTCGTTCCGTGGAATTCTTTTGGCTCGTGTCCGTGGCTGGGCTCCGATGCCGCTGAGAGCTCAAGCGCAGCCGCGTCGAGACTAGCAGCGCGCCCACAACCGGCCGGACTGGCCACCGGCAGTGCCGCTGCTCAGGCGCCGTCCGGCCAGGCCGCGCCGACGCTTGACTGCGCGCTCACGGCGACGTAGGTTACTCGCGCACATAAAGCCGGCCTTGGCCGGTGGCGAATAGATCTGAGAGGCAGGAGGGCTGAGGTGCGTCGAACGTGTCTGCGGAACTTCTATCTGACCTGCGGGGCGGTTGTGGCCGCGCTCGCGGGTCCCGGTGTGGGCAGTGCCCTGGCCACCGGCGGGGTGCAACCCATGACCCAGCTACCCGGCAGCTACCAGGCGGTGTCCGCAACGCCAACGGGGCAGCTGACCAGCGGCCAGATGAGCGTTGAGCTGGTGCTCTCGCCCACCGACCAATCGGGCCTCAACTCGCTGCTGAGCGCGCTCTACACGCCGGGCAGCGGTCAGTACCAGAACTGGCTCTCAGCGGGCCAGTTCGATGCCAGGTTCGCGCCGTCCGCGGCGACCGTGCAGGCCCTCACCAGCTACCTGCAGAGCAAGGGCCTGACCGTCCAGCCGACCGTGACGCCGTTCCTGGTGCGGGCGGTCGGGACCAGCGCCCAGCTGGATTCGGCGTTTGCCACGACGATCGACAACTACCGCAGCAACCAGGGAACGAGCTTCTTCTCCAACGCCTCACCCGCGTCGCTGCCGGCGGGGCTGGCGTCGAGCGTGCTGGGCGTGGTCGGGCTGACCAACACGGTCCGCGTCCAGTCGAACGCTCAGCGCAGCTCAGTCCAGCAGCCGCTGGATCTGCGCGGGCACGGCGGGCGCCCGCACGACGGCAGGCCCCATGACGGGCGCCAGCCGAGCTGTGAGATCCCGTATCCGACGACGCTCGCGCAGCTGCAGGCGATCCCCGCCAACGGCCCGTTCAACGGCTATGGCGGTGGCCCCGGCTGCAGCGGCCTCACGCCGTCGCAGACCAACAGCATCTACAACGCGCCGCAGGTCGGTCCCCGGGGCCGGGGCGCGGGTGCGACGGTGGCCGTGTTCGAGCTCTCCGCCTACAACCAGAACGACATCAACACCTGGGCGCAGACCTTCTACGGCCACGACTACCACCCGCGGCTGGTGAACATCAACGTCGACGGCGGGCCGCTGGCCACCAACACCTCCCAGTGTCCCACCGGCGACACCTGCCTGTACGGGTATGGCGGGGACATCGAGGTCGAGGCCGACATCGAGCAGGACCTGACGGTCGCGCCGGCCGCCAAGGCGGTGCTGGTCTACAACGCGCCCAACGACTTCACCGGCCAGACGGAGCTGGATGAGTACGCGACCATCGCCAACCAGGACATCGCGGACTCGGTCAGCTCCAGCTGGGGGCTGTGTGAGCCGGACGCCGGACTCGGCTATGCGCAGGCTGAGAACATCATCTTTCAGCAGATGGCCGCACAGGGCCAGAGCATGTTCGCCTCGGCCGGTGACACCGGCGCGTTCGATTGCCTGAGGGACGGCACGTTCAGCAGCTGGTCGCCGTTGCAGGTCGACGACCCGGCCAGCCAGCCATGGGTCACGAGCGTCGGCGGCACCTCGCTGCAGAGCTTCGACCCGGGCAGCAACCCGTACCCGCGTTACCCGTATGGCGTCGAGTCGGTTTGGAACGCGCTGGATCTCTGCAGTGGCGACAACTCCTCGACAGCGACCTCAACCGGGATCGTGAACTGCAACAACTACGGGGCCGGCGGCGGCGGGCACAGCATCTTCTGGCCGATGCCCGCCTACCAGCACGGTCCGGGGGTGGTGAACTCCAACACGGTCTACGGCCCGTCCAACTGTGCGCTGGCAACGGGCTCACAGCCGTGCCGTGAGGTGCCCGACGTCTCCGCCAACGCCGATCCGCTGACCGGCTACGCGGAGTACTGCACCGGCTCCACATATGTGTCGCCGATCAACCCGTCGGGGATCCCGTATCAGAGCGCCTGCTACGGCATGACGCCGACACCGGGCGCCGCCGGCTGGTTCCACATCGGCGGCACCAGCCTCTCAGCCCCGCTGTGGGCGGCGCTGTTGACCGACAGGGATGCCTTCCAGGGCTACCGCGCGGGCAACGCGAACTACGTCCTGTACTCGCTGCTGGACAACCCGTTCACCTACGCGACGGACTTCCATGCCATCACCGGCTTTGGACAGGTCGCCAACAACAACGGGTTCTACCCGGTCGGTCCGGGATACAACGAGGCCACCGGCATCGGCACCCCGAACTTCGCGGGGCTGATCACCGGGTTCGGCTGGTTCTGAGCGAGCGTGGGGTCGGGCCGCACGGCGGCCCGCCCCCACGCGGGTCGACGGTGAGCCGCGGGTCGGCGCGGCGGCTCGGGTCTGCGACGAGCCGCGGGCCGGCGCGGCGGCTCG
>JAJZDA010000249.1 GCA_021851525.1 Actinomycetes bacterium
GGTCAGGTCGAATACGTCCGATGCAGCATGAGGGCAAGCGCTCCGTCTGAGCGGGAGAGGGTCAGAACGGAGCCGCCGCCGGCAGCGAGCAGGCTCGAAGAGCCGGCTGGTTCAAATTCAGTTTCTTGCAGTACCCGCGGGTCGGGAGGGTGAGCCATGCCCTGCTGCGGGAGTCAAGTCGCCGCGCCCGCTGGGCGCCCCATCAGGAGGAGTACAACGTCGATGAAGGAAACCGTCCAGACGCCGAACGAGCCCCAGCGCCTGCGCGCGCTGGAGCACGCCAACTCAATCAGGCTGGCTCGTGCCGAGCTCAAGCGGAGGATCGCCGACGGTGAGACGTCGGCCGCGGATGTGATCCTCGAGTGCCCCGAGGCGGTCCGCAAGTGGACGGTTGCCGAGCTGCTGATGTCACAGCGCCGCTGGGGCAGCACCCGCTGCCGCAAGTTCCTCGAGCGCAACGGCGTCAGCGAGATCAAGCCGATCGGCTCACTGACAGAGCGCCAGCGCCGCCTGCTGGCGGAGCAGCTGAGCACCCGCCCCACCCCCGCACAGCTGCGGGAGGCCGAGCAGGCCGAGCAGAACGAGCAGGCCGACCCGCGGAGCCTCGCGATCTGCTGACGGCCTGGGCCTCTGGGCGTGCAGCGCAAGCCGCGCCCAGAGGCCCAGACCGCAGCACCGCACGTCCGGTCTCAGGGCCGCGCGTCGCCCGCCGGGCTCAGAGGCTGATTCCCAGCGGCACCGGGCTGGCGCCGGCGAAGAGCAGGAACCAGACGCCGAAGACCACCACCGCCACGGCCGCGGTGAGCACCAGCACCCGCTCCAGCATCCGGTGGCCGGGGTCCGGCCGGCCGCCGGCGATGCGGATCGCCCGGTGGCGCATCGAGAGCAGCGCCAGCAGCCGCGCCAGCAGCCAGATGGTGCACAGCACGCCCGCCGCGATCACCGCCAGCGCGGCGCCGAGCGAGGCTCCCGCGCCCTGTACCTGGGAGCCGATCCACAGCCACAGCAGCGGTGCCCCGACCCACAGCCCGACGCTCCCGAGCACCATGATCGCGAGCGTCACCAGGACGTCGCCGCCGGCCCGCAGCAACCTGCGCATCAGCGGCCGCTGTGCAGCAGGCGCGCGAGCTCCAGGCGCAGCGCACGCGTGCCCGCCCACCGCTCGCCGATCAGCAGGCCGCGCACCACGCCGCCGGCGCCGGCAACCTCGATCATCGGGCAGATGCTGACGTCATAAAGCGCGCCGACCGCCCCGGTCGGGTCGTAGGCGACCGGGATCCGCCAGCCGTGCGAGCGCACCAGAGCCCGGGTCCCGGCCCGGTCGCCGCCGGCCGCCAGCGCCGCGAACCGCACTCCCGCGAAGGCGTGCGCCACGCGGTTCAGCGCGTCAACCGCGCGGACACAGGGCCGGGCGTTCAGCGCGAAGAACTCGAGCACCAGCGGGCCGCGATCACAGACGTTCAGGCCACGGCGCGCCGGGTGCGCCGGATCGCAGCGCGGATCGGTGTTGGCCGCCGCGTTGAGGTCAGCGGCGGCCAGCGGCGCCACGAACCGCCGCAGCCTCGCCCCTGCCGCCACCCCGGGGGTGGCGCCGCCGGCGCGGCTGTTGAGGTAGAGCGAGAACAGGATCACCAGCAGCAGACCGAGGGCGCCGACCATCCACTGATACCTGCGGGTGTCGATCAAGGCGCCGGCACCCGCGGTCCGCGGCTCACGGGCGCAGGCTCACGCAGACTGATCCGCGGCCGCGGCTGGGTGAGCGCCAGCGCCGCCGGCACCAGCGCGAGCACGCCGATCAGCGAGACCACGAGGTCGACCAGCGTCACGACGCCGAACTGCCGCAGCATCGTGATGTTCGAGACAACCAGCACGCCGAAGCCGAGGCTCGCGCTGGCGCCGGACACGAGGATCGCCGCGCCGGTCGAGCGGTAGGCACGCTCCAGCGAGCCGGCGAACGACCAGCCGTCGGCCTGCTCCCGCCGCACCCGCTCGCACATCAGCACGCTGAACTCCGTGGCGACAGCGATCACCAGCACGCCGAGGGTCGCGGACATCGGGTTGAGCGTGACCCCCAGCAGGTAGAGCGCCAGCCCCGACCAGCCGGTGACCAGCGCGATCGGCGTGAGCGCCAGCAGCGCCCGACGCGGGCTGCGCAGCAGCAGCGCCAGGGCGACCCCCACAAACGCCAGCGCGGCGATCAGCGTGAGCAGGCGGCCCGTGGTCGACGCCAGCGCCGCATCGGCGTCGGCCGCCAGCAGCGGGAGCCCGGCCAGCCGCGCCTCGATGCCGCGGGGTGGGCGCAGCTGCGCGCGCATGTAGGCGAGCACGCGGCGCTGCCGGCTCAGCGGCATCAGGCGGATGCCGAAGGCGAGCGCCGCGTAGCGGCGGTCCGCGGTGATCACCGCGTGCTCAAAGTAGCCCGGCACGGCTGCGAGCAGCGTGCTCAGCTGCGTGGCGCTCAGCGCCGCCCCGGAGCCGCCGCCGAGCTGGAAGAGGTCCGGCAGCGACAGCGCCGGGCAGACGGTCGCGCGGGAACAGCCCTGCCCGACGCTGTAACCGAAGTGCGACAGCACGCGGCGCTCATAGGCGGTCATCCAGGCGACGGCCGCCGGGGTGGCGACGTCGCCCGCGTGGACGACCACGTCGATCTCACCGGAGACGCCGGTGACACGCTCGAGCGTGGCCAGCTCACGCAGCGCCGGCATCCCGCGCGGGACCAGCCGTGTGATGTCCGACTGGACGCCAAGCTGCGTCTCCAGACCAAAGCCCAGCAGCGCGAGCAGCGCGCCGACCGCCAGCAGACGCCGCGGCCGCGCCGCCAGCAGGCCGAGCTCGCGTCGCAGCGCCGGCAGCGGACGGTTACGGCGCAGCAG
>JAJZDA010000250.1 GCA_021851525.1 Actinomycetes bacterium
TGATCGGGGGTGGTTGTGGTTGGGTTGGGTCGGACAGTGTCGCTTGACGCGGTCCGCAACCTATGTTTATGATCGCCACACGAGCCGTGAAGTGAGACGGCACGTCTGGTCAGTTCCGGGCGGCGCCCTGCGCGTCCTCGGGTCCGCCAGCGGTCGGGAGAGAACCATCCCCCAGGAGGGAGTGCTGTAAATGCAGAAGTTTGTTCGGCGTCGGCGTCCGCTGCGCGGCGTCGCGGGTGTCGCGGGCGCAATGTCGCTCGCGCTCGTGATCGCCGCCTTCGGATCCGCCAGTGCCGTGGCCAAGAGCCACAAGCCGAAATCCAAGTCGGCCCCCAAGCACCTCAAGATCGCGTACCTGTCGTTCGCGGTTGACAACAGCTACGACGCACCGATGCTGGCCGCCGCGCAGGCGGTTGCCGCATCCAACCACGCGACCCTGAAGGTGTTCGACGCGGCCAACAACCCGGCCACGCAGTACGCCCAGTTCCAGGATGCGATCACGGCCGGTGGGTACAACGGCATCATCACCCAGCCGATCGAGAGCACGAACCTGATCCCGCTGGTCAAGGAGGCCGCCAGGAAGGGGATCAAGGTCGTCAACATCGACCAGATCATGGGCGCCAAGCTCAACACCGCCAAGGTGCAGGTCCAGGGCCTGGCGGGCAACGTCACGTTCGTCCCGTCGCTGATGGGGCAGGACCTCGGCAAGCTCGCCGTGCAGGCCTGCAAGTCCAAGCACCTGAGCCCCTGCAAGGTCGGTTACCTCTACGACATCCAGACGTCGTCGCTTGACGTCGCGATTCGCAAGGGCTTCAACTCTGCGGTCGCCGGGCACAACATCCAGGTCGTGGCCACCGGTCAGGACTTCTTCACCCCGACCGACGGGCTGACCGCCGTTCAGAACATGCTGACCCAGGATCCCAGCATCAACCTGATCGCCGGCTCGGACCAGGGCATCGAGGGTGCGTCGGCCGATACGAGCCGCCCCAAGGGCCTGCTGCTGGTTGGCTACGGCGGTTCGGCCGCCGGGATCGCCGGCGTGAAGTCCGGTGCCTGGTTCGGCACGGTGCTGCAGGATCCGGCCACCGAGGGACGGGTGGGCGTGCAGACGCTCGTCAACGCGATCCGCAACAGGAAGAACTACGCGGGCGTGAACCCGATCGCCGCGGAGCCCAACGGCGGGATCATCGTCAAGAGCGATGTCCGCAAGTTCACGGCGGAATGGCCCGGATAACAGCTGAGGTCAGCAGCTCGGCGCGCGCCCCGCGCGTCGAGCTGCGCGGCATCTCCAAGCATTTCGGAGGTGTGCATGCGCTCGACGGGATCTCACTCGAGATCCCGTCGGGCACTGTGCACGCACTTGTCGGTGAGAACGGGGCCGGCAAGTCCACGCTCGGCAAGATCATCAGCGGCTCGATCCATCCGGACGCCGGGGAGATCCTGCTCGACGGTCAGCCCGTCAGCTTCCGCTCCCCGCGTGAGGCGCTCGGCCACGGGATCGCGACCATCGCCCAGGAGCTGCTGGTCGTCTCGCGGCTGTCGGTCGCGGAGAACGTCTTCCTCGGCGCTGAACCGCGTCGCGCCGGCTGGGTGAACCGCGGCGCGCTGCGCCGCCAGTACCTGGCGCTGGCCCAGCGCTCGGGCTTTGACCTGCCGGCTGACAGGCCGGTTGGGGGCATGCGCGTCGCTGAGCAGCAGCAGGTGGAGATCCTGCGCGCGCTCGCACGCGACGCCGGCATGATCGTGATGGATGAGCCCTCAGCGGCTCTCTCGGGCCCTGATGTGCAACGCCTGCACGAGATCATCCGCTCGCTGGCGGCCAGCGGCAAGACGGTGCTGCTGGTCTCGCACTTCCTGCGGGAGGTGCTCGCCCTGGCCGACAACATCACGGTGCTGCGGGATGGGCGGCTGGTGCGCACCGCGCCCGCCTCTCAGGAGACCGAGGACTCCCTGATCCAGGGCATGCTCGGACGTGCGCTCGGCGCGGCCTACCCACCCAAGGTCCAGGCCCCCAGGGAGGCCCCGGTGGTCTTCCGTGCCGGTGGTGTGCACGCCCCCGGCGTCAACGGCGTCTCGCTGGAGATCCGTGCCGGTGAGATCCTCGGCATGGCCGGGCTGGTCGGCGCCGGCCGCTCGGAGTTCGCGCGGGCCGTGTTCGGCGCCGACCGGCGCGCGGCCGGCACGGTGCAGATCGACGGCGCTGAGGTCTCTGGCGGCAACCCGCTGGTCAGCCTGCGGCGGGGGTTGGCGATGATCCCGGAGTCACGCCGCGAACAGGGCCTGATCCTCGGCCGCTCAGCGGTTGAGAACGTCGCGCTCTCCAGCCTCGGGCAGCTGAGCCGCGGCGGTTTCGTGAACCGTCGCGCTGAGCGCGGCGCCGTCGGGCAGGTGCTCGACACGGTCGGCCTGGCCGGCAACCGCGAGGCGCCCGTGATCTCGTTGTCCGGTGGCAACCAGCAGAAGGCGCTGTTCGCACGCACGCTGATGTGCAGGCCCAGAGTGCTGATCGCGGACGAGCCGACGCGCGGTGTTGACGTCGGCGCCAAGCGCGCGATCTATGACCTCGTGGCTGAGCTTGCGGCGGGTGGCACCGCTGTGCTTCTGATCTCCTCGGAGCTCGAGGAGATCCTTGGGTTGGCGCATCGCGTGCTCGTGATGCGCCGTGGATCGGTGGTCAAGGAACTGTCGGAGGATGAGATGACAGAGTCGGCAATTCTCGCGGCGGCGTTCGCGGAAAGCGGCGCGGCGGAGCGTGCGGCATGAGCGCGCACCCGGACACTCCCGCCACCCCCGGGGCGCAGCAGCCCCCGGCCGGGGCCGCGGCCGGCCCGCAGGCACAGTCCGCGGGCGTGGCTGGCGCCGCTTCC
>JAJZDA010000251.1 GCA_021851525.1 Actinomycetes bacterium
CCCGCCGGGCTGCACGGCCCCCGCGGGCTGGGCGGGGAGCTCCCCCCTGCTGCCGGTCGCGACCCAGGAGCCCGCGAGGATCAGGGCGAGGCCGGCGATCGCGCCGGCCCCGGGCCGCTCCCCGAGGAAGACGACCCCGAGCGTGAGTGCGACAACCGGGTTCACGTAGGTGATCACCACCGCCCGGGCCGGTCCGATCTCCCCGATCAACTGCGCCATCAGCACGAACGCCAGCGCGCTGCAGATCAGCGCCAGCCCCAGCAGCGCCCCGATCGCGCCCGAACTGGGAACGCGAGCCGGCAGCTGCAGCAGCGCGAACGGCAGCAGCGCCAGCGACGCCAGCAGCATCGTCGCCCCCATCGAGGCGCGCGGATCGATCTGCGCGAGGTGACGGTTGAGGATCAGCGGCCCCGTCGCGTAGCCGACCGCCGCCAGGAACACCGCGCCGACCGAGAGCAGCGCCGTGGAGCCGCCGGCGTCGATCCCCACCAGCAGCGCGACCCCCACGAGCCCGATCCCGAGGCCCACCAGCCGCCTGGCGGGGACACGCTGCGTCCGGTCGAGCCGGAGCGCGAGCAGCGCGACCAGCAGCGGCACGGTGGCGACGATGATCGCCGCCAGTGACGAGGCGATGTGGCGCTCACCGGTGGCGATCAGCGGCAGCGGGACGACGAGCTCAATCAGCGCATATGCCCAGAGCGCGCGCCAGCGCCCGCGCAGCTGGGGCAGGGTTCCGCGACGCGCGGCCAGCGCCAGCAGCAGCACTCCCGCCAGCGCGGTGCGCCCCCAGGCCAGGGGCAGTGGCGGCAGGCCGCCGTCGACGGCGATCTTGATCAGCAGATAAGGGATGCCCCAGACAATCGAGACCGCCACAAAAAGTGACCAGGCACGCGCGCTCACACGGCGAACATAGCTGAGTGGGCGCGGTGGCCGATGGCCGTACAGAGCGCAACTTGCGCCCCTGATCGATGTTGTTGGCTACGTTGATGCGAGGCATGAGAGATCTGCGAACCGGTGCTGGGAAGCGGCGCCCGCGCCTACCCCGGACACGTTCCAGCGCGCTGCTCACGGTCGCGCTGATCGCCGGCGGGGTGCTCGGCCCGCTGACTGGCATGGCTGTCGGCAGCGGCGGCTGGACGACGACGGTGATCACGCAGACCTCACCGTGCGTGAGCACCACGCAGACGCAGACGGTGCCGGTGCTGAGCACCGTGACCCTCACCACCACCGGCACCACCACCACGGGCACCACCACCACGGGCACCACCACCACGGGCACGACCACCACCGGCACGACCACCACCGGCACGACCACGACGGGCACGACCACCACCGGCACGACCACCACCGGCACGACCACGACGGGCACCACCACCACCGGCACGACCACCACCGGCACGGGCACGACGACGACGCCCACCACGCCGACGACGACCGTCATCACCACGCAGACCACGACCACCATCACGCTCTGCAACTGCCCGCCGGGCAGCGCCACGGCGACCGGCGGCGCGCCCACGACGCAGCCGGCCGGCACGACCACCGCGGCGAGCAGCACCACGCCCGGAGCCACGGGCGGCAGCGGCCTGGGACTGAGCGCCACGCCGTCCGCGAGCACCCCCGCAACCAGCACCCCCGCAACCACAGCCACGACGACGACGCCAACCCCGGGGGTCGGTTGCACCACGACCACGACGATCACGATCCCGCCGTACGTGCCGCCCACCAACACGGCGCCGGCACCGGTGCAGCTGAGGGTCCCCAAGCGCAACCCGTTCGCCGCGCACGCGATGTGGATCTGGGAGCTGCCCGCCACCGATCACGGGAACATCGGACGGATCATCGCCCAGGCCAGGGCGCACGGCATCCACACGCTGCTGATCAAGAGCGGCGACGGGCGCACCGCGTGGTCACAGTTCAACCGTCCGCTCGTGGCGCGGATCCATGCGGCCCACATGAGCGTGTGCGCGTGGCAATACGTGTACGGCAACTTCCCCGCGGCGGAGGCCGCGGTCGGCGCGCTGGCCAGGCGCGACGGCGCGGACTGCCTGGTGATCGACGCCGAGGCGCAGTACCAGGGGCGTTACGTCGCCGCCCAGACCTACATCCGCGACCTGCGCCGGCGCGTCGGCCCCCGCTACCCGGTGGCGCTGGCCGGCCTGCCCTACATCCAGTACCACACCAACTTCCCCTACTCGATCTTCCTGGGGCCCAACGGCGCCCAGTACAACACGCCGCAGATGTACTGGATCGACATCGGCACGACCGTCCCCTACGTGTTCTCCACGACCTACTCCTACAACGAGATCTACCAGCGCCCGATCTTCCCCCTGGGGCAGCTCTACGCCGACAACTGGGGCTCGCCCAACCCGGGCAGCATCGGGCAGTTCAACCGGATCGCCAAGGCCTACCGGGCACTGGGCGTCAGCTGGTGGGACTTCCAGAGCGCGAAGCCGGCATGGATCGCCGCGACCAACCGCATGGCGCGGCTGCCGCGGCGCTTCGCGCCACTGACCAACGCCGCGACGCTCGCACGCGGAGCCCGCGGCGACATGGTGATCTGGGCCCAGCAGCACCTCGACGGAGCGGGCGCGCGGCTGTTGGTAGACGGTGACTACGGACCGGCGACGCAGGCGGCCGTGCGGGCCTTCCAGGCCAGCCACCACCTCCACGTCAGCGGCCAGATCGACGGTCGCACGTGGAACCTGCTGCTGCACTACCGCTCGGTACCGGTGAGATGGAGCGTGCGCGGCCACACCACCTACGCGACGATCGTCCGCTTCGGGCGCCGGCTGACGAGCGTGGTGGCGCTCTCGCGCGCCAGCCTCGCCGCGGCGGCCCGCAGCGAGCGCCGCCACTGAGCGCG
>JAJZDA010000252.1 GCA_021851525.1 Actinomycetes bacterium
GATCGAGCGACGCCAAGCCCCGCGCGCGTCGCCTCCCCGCCCCCGGCTGCGGGGCCGGGCGCAGCCCCGGCGCGCAGGCGCCGAACACGGTCGGGGAGATCATCTCGGCGGCCGCTTGCGGGCTGCCATCTGAAGCGCTGCGCGAGCGGCGCCACCAAACGAAATCGGGCGCCGCCGAGGGGCCTATGACCTCGACGACGCCCGCGCTCACCGACCCTCATGGCCAGTAAGTCGTGGTCTGACCGCTGGTCAGAAGAGTGTTCTCACCACCCGGACCCCGAGTGCCCGGAGCCGCCCGCGGAGGCGACCGACGCGGCGGCACCGCTGGCGCCCAGCACCTTCCAGGTGCCTCCGAAGCTGCGCAGCCCCTCGCCCTTGGCGGTGTCCGGACGCGCATCGCCGGAGAAGGTGTAGAGCGGGTGCCCGTCGAGCACCAGCTGGCTGACGCCGTTGTGACGCCAGACGCTCAGCGTGCCCTTGATGCCCTTGCCCAGCGCGGGCTTCTTGACGCTGGAGGTGAGCGCCGGCCAGATCGCGTGGCAGCCCTTGCTGGTGCACTTGGGGTGCTTGGTGCTGTCGCCGGTGAGCATGTAGACCGCGTGTCCTGAGGAGTTGACCAGCGCCGCGGTCTTGACCGTCTTGCTGCCGGCGCTGACCGCCACCTTCGAGAGCACGACCGCGGCACCCGCGGTGGCATGTGCGCGATGGTGCCGGCGCGCCGCCGCGGCACCGGCGGCAGGCGCCCACCCGATGATCACGACGCCGAGCACAGCACCCAAGAGATTTCGTCTGTTCAACACGCTGACCGCTCCCACAGAGGTTGTTTGCTGGACCGTTGGAGCCGGCTCCACCGAGTAGGACGCCCGCATCGGCGGTTTCCTTCCCGAACTCACGAATCTCGCTGCGCGCGCGCTTCGCCGGGGCCGCCGCGGCGGTCCGCCGGTGCGTGGGCAGCGGCGGCGCACAGGCCCCTGCGACGTATGCTCCGCGCTCATCCGATGACCGACCCGCACCAGCTTGACCCTGCAGTGCTCGGAGACCACATAGACCGCCTCTACCGGGCCGCGTGGGGTCTGTGCGGCTCCCACGAGGAGGCCGAGGATCTGGTCCAGGAGACCTTCGCGCAGGTGCTGCGACGCCCGCGGCTGCTGCAGTCAGACGATGAGATCGGCTACCTGTTGCGGGTGCTGCGCAACACCTTCATCAGCGGCCTGCGCCGCTCCGCACGCCGCCCCGCGCAGACCGAGCTTCCCGATGAGCTCCAGATCCCGAGCAACGACCCCAGCGGCGATCCCGAGGCGAGCCTGCGCAACGGGCAGCTCTACGCCGCGGTGGCGGCGCTGCCCGGCGACTTCCGCGACGCGGTGGTGGCTGTGGACCTGGTGGGGCTCTCCTACCGCGATGCGGCGCGCGCGCTGCGGGTGCGCGAGGCGACGCTCACCACGCGCGTACACCGCGGGCGCCGGCGCCTGGCGCAACTGCTGAGCGACGGGCAGCAGCCGTAGGCCGCGGCGCCGGGCCGGTTGCAGCGTCGGTCACGGGTGGCGCCGCAGCACGGCGCGGGCCGGCCTGGTGGCCGGCGACGTCGAAACCTTCGACGTGGGGTGTGGGACCTAACGCCCGGTCCAGCGCGAGGTCTGCCGCTGGTCGCTCTGCACCAGCCGCCAGAGCGCTGACACGCTGACCCCGCTGCCGGACAGCACACAGGTGTGCCCCGCCTCGGTCCAGATCACGCTGACGCTCCCCTGCCGGCGGCGCACCACATATGGCTGCACGCTGCCGACGCTGCCGCTCAGCACTGGCGCGGCGACTATCGAGTAGACCAGCCGCACGGACCCGCGGTTGTAGTAGACGCTCACGACGTGCCGGCCGCTCAACTGCTCACTGCGCTGGCCGCTGGCGACCCAGCCGCCATCCGCCCTCCAGTTGGGGAAGTGCAGCGCCCCCATGCGCGCGCTCAGCAGCGCCTGGGGGTGCACGGTGTCAGGCGCCGGCGCGGGGGCCGCCGGCGGGCGCCGTGCCAGCGAGATGACCGCCGCCAGCGACGGCGCCGCGGATCCTGTGAGCGCCACCACCGCCAGCGCCGCAACCGCGGCGGCGGACATCGCGGCACCTGACATCACGGCGCCGAAGCGCCCGGCCACCGTCGGGCGCACCCGCCCGGGCGAGCGCAGCGCTCCGATCTGCGCGCGCAGCTCAGCGGGGGCGCGCGTCTGCTCGCGCGCCGCCGCAAGCAGCCGGTTGACACGCTGCTCGCTCTCGTTGTGCTGTTCGTCGCTGGCCATACGGATCAGAACCTCACCTCTGAAGAGTACGGACGCCGAACTGGCTCGAGACCTTCCCGCCGGGCGCGAGCGGCAAGGGCTCGAGACGCAGCCGCGCGGCACCCACGCCGGTGCGGGGACCGGCAGCGGACGCGGGCTGGCTCAGGCCGGTGCCTCATGGTTCGATCTTCCCAGTTCCGCTGGCACTTTTGTGGTCGTCTTGTGAGCCGCGCGGCGATATGCTGGCCAGCACAGTGACCCGCTCGATGCGAACCCGCGTGATCACCGGGCTGATCCCGGCGGCGCTGGCCGCCTGGGAGCTTCGCTTCCTGGCCTCCTCAGCCGGCACCCGGGAGCTCACGCGCGTGATCGCCGCGCTCGATCCGCGCTCCGCCGGCAGCTGGCTGGCGCTGGCGCTGGGTCTCGGCGCGCTGTGGATGCTGCGTGAGACCGGACGCGGGCTGGGCGAGACGCTGCCGCGCGCGCGTCCCTCGTGGCGGCTGGCGGTCAGCTGGCTGGCATGCGCCGGCGTGCTGCTGCTGGCGCTGACGCTCGAGGCCGGCCCCGCGAGCCTCGCGGGCGCGCTGCCGGCC
>JAJZDA010000253.1 GCA_021851525.1 Actinomycetes bacterium
CGGACGCGCGGGCGGCCTGGGCGTGGGGTCCCGGCAGGGGCGTGCCCTCACCCTCCCCCAGCAGGGTCACCAGGCGCACCTCCGTGAGCTCGAGCGCCGCCGCGGCCTTGCGGACCAGCTCGTCGCGCAGCACGCTGGCAGGCAACCCGGCAAGCGGCGCGCGCAGCTGCGCGATCGCCCGGTCCTTGCCCTCCGCGGAGCTCAGATCGGCGCGCTCGAGGATGCGGCGCACCTCAAAGACCACGTAAGGCACCGAGGCGGCGATCCGCTCCCGCAGCGCCTGCGCCCCGTCGCCGCCCAGCAGATCAGCGGGATCTGATCCGGTCGGCAGGGCCACCACGCGCAGCTCCAGGCCGGAGTCGGCGCACAGCGCGGCGGCACGGACCATCGCCTCCTGGCCGGCGTTGTCGGCGTCCAGGCAGAGCTCGAGCACGGTCACGGAGCGCAGCAGCTCGGCAACCTGCTCCCGCGTCAGGGAGGTGCCCATGATCCCCACGGCGTTGCGGACGCCCGCCTGATGCAGGGCAATCACGTCCGTGTAGCCCTCGGCCAGCAGCATCCGCCCGGCGCGCGCGGCGTGCGCCCGCGCCAGGGAGATCCCGTAGAGCACGGCGCGCTTGTGGTAGAGCTCGTTCTCAGCGGTGTTGAGATATTTGGGGCCCTCGTCGGCGCCGCCCATCGTGCGCGCGCCAAAGCCGATCACGCGCCCGCGCGCGTCGCTTGTGGGGAACATGATCCGGCCCCGGAAGCGGTCGAGCAGCTCAGCCGGGCGCCCCCGCCTGCTCTGTGCGAGCCCGGCCGCGAGCAGCTCCTCGCGGCTGTACCCGGCCTGGGTCGAGGCCTTCACCACCCGGTCCCAGGCATCGGGCGCAAAGCCGACACGGAACTCCCGCAGCAGCTCCCGCTCCAGGCCGCGGGCCAGCAGGTACTCCCTGGCCGCCTGAGCCTCCGCGGCCTCCCACAGATAGCGCTCGTAGAAGGTCGCCACACGCGCGAGCAGCGAATAGAGACGCTCTCTGCGGGCCCGCGCGGCGGCCGCCTCCGGCGACTCCTCCTCGGTCTCGAGCGTCACCCCGAAGCGGTCGGCCAGCAGCTCCAGGGCACCCTTGAAGTCCAGACCCTCGGTCTGCATCACGAAGTCAAACGGGTCCCCGGACTCCGAGCAGCCGAAGCAGTGGTAGTGCTTGTCCTCAGGGCGCACGTGAAATGACGGGGTGCGCTCGTCATGAAACGGGCAGCAGCCGAAGTAGCTGTTGTGGCCCTTGCGGGTCAGCTCGACGCGGCCCTCCACGAGCGCGAGCATGTCCACCGCGTCCCTGACCCGGTCGCGTGAGTCCGAGGTGTAGCGGCTCACGGCGAGAACGCTGTCGGGACGGTGATCGCCTCGAACTGCGCCACCGCGAAGCGGTCGGTCATCCCGGCGATGTGGTCAGCCACGCGCCGCCACAGCGGCCCCTCCGGGATTGAGCCGGGGATCAGCTCGGGATGCGCGCAGTGGTGGTCAAAGAGGGCGCGGATCGCCCCGACTATGCGGTTGCGCTCCTGGGTGGCCGCGGGCCCGAGGTACACGCGTTCAAACATGAACGCCCGCAGCTCACCCATCGCCGCGCCCACCTCCTCCCCCTGCACGATCCGCCCCGCCAGCTGCGAATGCTCGACGAGGTCGTGCACGAGCGTGTCGATGCGTCGCGAGCCGCTCTGACCGAGGATCGCGATCGGGCCGGCCGGCAGGTCACGCTGCGCCAGCACACCGGCGCGCACCGCATCATCGATGTCGTGGTTCAGGTAGGCGATGCGATCGACCAGGCGCACGATCCACCCCTCCAGCGTGCGTGGCGGCTGCGCCCGACCGGAGTGCCCGACGATCCCGTCACGCACCTGCTCTGTGAGGTTCAGGCCGGGACCGTCGCCCTCCAGCACGTCAACCACGCGCAGCGACTGCTCGTTGTGCCAGAACTTCTGGCCGAAGCGGTCGGCCAGGCAGTTGTCGAGCGCCTCCTCGCCGATGTGGCCGAAGGGCGGATGCCCGAGGTCATGCCCCAGGCCGATCGCCTCGACCAGGTCCTCATTGAGCGCCAGCGCCCGGGCCACGGTGCGCGAGACCTGCGTGACCTCGAGGGTGTGGGTGAGACGCGTGCGGTAGTGGTCGCCGGCGGGCAGCACAAAGACCTGCGTCTTGTGCTTGAGGCGGCGGAAGGCCTTGCTGTGCACGATCCGGTCACGGTCGCGCTGAAACGGCGTGCGCAGGCCGCAGTCCGGCTCCGCCAGCGCACGCGCGGGCGGGTAGGAGCGGGTGGCCAGCGCTGAGAGATCGAACTCCTCACGCGCCGCCATGCGTGACGCGAACGCCTGCGCTACCGCTCCCGAGGGATGGTGATCGATGCTGCTCACACCCCGATTCTGACAGCGCACCGGGCCGCTGCGCAGCGCTGCGTGCGAACAGATTCACGCAGCGCGCGGCAACGGCCGCAGGCGCACCTGGGCGTGGTGCTCAGCGGTCTCACGGATCGCGCGCTCGACCAGCGTGAGGGCCCGCGCCGAGGCCTGCGGGGCCGCGGCCAGCGGCCGCCCCAGGGCCTCGACCATGAAGCGGTAGGCCTCCTCCCCAAGCGGGAAGGCGGCCGACTCACAGGAGCTGCAGACAACGCCGCCGGCGGCCGCGGAGAAGCCGGTGAGGTGCTCCCGCTCGCCGCAGCTGGCGCACGAGCCGAGCTGGGGCACGATCCCGGCGGCCAGCAGCAGCTTCAGGCGGAAGGCCAGCGCGTTGCCGGCGCCCGCCGCGGTCGCCCCACCGCCGGGCGCCTCAGCGCCGCCGGCCGGCTCCCCTCCCGCCG
>JAJZDA010000068.1 GCA_021851525.1 Actinomycetes bacterium
AAGATCGCCTTATGGAATTTCGCCAGCTTCGCTACCTCGTCGCGCTCGCCGAGGAACAGAGCTTCACGCGCGCCGCCGAGCGCGAGCACATCGCCCAGCCGGCGCTCTCCCAGCAGATCCAGAAGCTCGAGCAGGAGGTGGGCCTCGCCCTGGTGGAGCGCACCACGCGGCGCGTGTCGATCACCGACGCGGGCGCCCTGCTGGTGGCGCGCGCGCGGCGCGTGCTCGCGGAGCTGGAGTCCGCCCGACAGGAGCTCGACGCGGTGCGCGGCATCCAGACCGGACACGTGACACTGGGCGCGATGAGCACGATGGGCCCGGTCGACATCACGCAGGTCCTGGCGCGCTTTCACGATCTCCACCCGCAGGTGGAGCTGACCGTCCGCGAGGACAACAGCGACGCACTGGCGCAGATGTTGCGCGTCGATGCCCTCGACCTCGCCTTCCTGTCGGTGACCGAGCGCGTGGAGAGCCATGGCCTCGGCCTTCAGCAGATCCTGATGGAGGAGCTGGTGGTGGTGCTGCCCCAGACACACCGCCTGGCGTCTCAGGAAACGATCCGCATGTCCGATCTGCGGGATGAGCAGTTCATCACCTACCGCGAGGGTGCCAGGCTGCGGGAGCTGCTGGACAGCGCCGCCGCGCAGGCGCGCTTCGAACCCACGATCGTGCTCGAGTCCAATGAGAGCCGGCGCATCCGCAGGCTCGTGGCGCGTGGTCTGGGGGTTGCGATCCTGCCGCAGTCCCACGCGGTCGGGACCTCCGACGCGGTGGCGATCGCACGGCTCGTCTCGCCGCCGCTGGCGCGCGACATCACGATCGCGTGGCGCGCCGACCGCCGCCACCCGCCCGCGGTCGCAGAGTTCCTGACGCTCGCCCGCGAGATGTACGCGCCGGCGGGGAGCTGAGCCAGCGGACACGCCGGACCGGATGCCGTGAGCAGCGAACCCGCGGCGAGCAGGCCAGCGGCGATGTGCCGCCACCGCCGGCGCCCGAACCCAGGTGCGGCAGTCAGGCCCGGCCGACGCCTGCCCTGCGACGCTCACCGGGGTGATCGGGCAGTCGCGCCGGCTGAACCGACCGAGGTTGTCGTGCTGCCATCTGCCGCCATGCGGCGCGGCCATCTGCCGCCATCCACCTGATCGGGGCGCCCGGATTCGAACCGGGGACCTCCTGCTCCCAAAGCAGGCGCGCTACCAGGCTGCGCCACGCCCCGCCGACGCAGCAAGTGTAGGCGCCCGGCAACCCGCTAGCCTGCCGCCCATGGCCGACGTCCAACCGCTTCGCGCGCTCCACTACAACCTCGCCCAGACCGGCGGCCTGCAGGCCGTCGTCTCCCCTCCGTATGACGTGATCGACGCGGAGCTGCGCGCCACGCTCGAGGCGCAGTCGCCGTACAACGTTGTGCGCGTCGACATGCCGAGCACGCCCGACGGCACCGACGTCTACCAGCACGCCGCCGCGCTGCTGGCAGCGTGGCAGGGTGATGGCGCGCTGGTGCGCGACACGGAGCCGGCGATCTGGCCGCTCGAGCAGGATTACGTCGGTCCCGATGGGCGCTCGCGCACGCGCCGCGGGTTTCTTGCACGGGTGCGCGTCGAGGACTACGGCGCCGGCCGGATCCGCCCGCACGAGCGCACGCATCCAGGTCCCAAGGAGGACCGGCTGCGGCTCACGCGCGCCACGCGCGCCAACCTGTCACCGATCTTCTCCCTCTACTCAGATCCGGACCAGCGCGCCTGGAGCGCGCTCGAGAGCGCCACGCGCGAGCAGCCCTGGGCGCAGACCGAGGATCCCGACGGCACTGTCAACCGGCTCTGGCGCGTCGCCGATGCCGAGGCGATCCGTGCCGTGCAGGCGGCCACGCGCGACGCGGAGCTGCTGATCGCCGATGGGCACCATCGCTATGAGACCGCCCGCGTGTATGCGCAGGAGATTGGCGGTGAGGGCGACCACAACTACGTGCTGATGTGCCTGGTTGCGCTGGAGGACCCGGGTCTGACCGTGTTCCCCACCCACCGCCTGCTCAGCAAGATCACGCCCGAGCGACAGACGGCGCTGCGCGACGCGATCCTTCAGAACTTCGAGATCACACAGCTGGCGAGCGTCGAGGAACTGCCCCCCGCTGAGAACGAGTTGCTGCAACTCGGTTACCTCGACTCCTTCCACCGTCAGCCGATGCGTCTCACGCTCAAGGACTTCACCCTGGCCGACGCAGCCCTGGCCGGCCGCTCGGAGCCCTACCGCAGGCTCGACACGGCGGTCACAGAGGCGCTGCTGCTGAAGGGCGCGCTGGGCATGAGCGACGATCAGATAGACCACCTGGACGGCCTCTGGTACGCCCGTGACAACGCCGAGGCGATCCAGCTCGTGATGAGTGGGCAGCACGATGCGGCGCTGTTCATGGCTCCCACCCCGGTGCGCCGGGTCCAGGCCGTGGCTGAGAGCGGCGAGAGCATGCCGCCCAAATCCACCTACTTCTTCCCGAAGGTCCCGACCGGCCTGCTGTTCAACCCGCTGCACGCCTGAGCGGCCCGGCGCCCAGCGGCGCGCGGACGGGAGGTCGGGCGGCGAAGCGGCGCCGGGCGGACGGGAGGTCGGGGGCGGCGGAGCGGCGCCGGGCGCCTGGCGAGTCACCTGCCTGCCCGCGCCTGCCGGGCGGGCGCGCCACGCGCAGCTGCAGCCCGGCCGACCTGCACGCCGCTAGGATCACGGAGCAGTCAGAAAACCTGCGCACGAGGAGCCCGGGACGAAGATGAAGGCAACCGTCCGCCGCCAGCCAGGCAAGGCGTTCATTCACAGCGTGGAGATCCGCGGGCACCGGCTGGTGGTCGATGAGCCGGAGCACGCCGGCGGCGAGGACCAGGGTCCCACCCCGCAGGAGCTGCTGGCCGCGTCACTGGCGTCCTGCATGGCGGTCACCATGGAGATGTACGCGCAGCGAAAGGGCTGGGAGATCGGGCCGGTGGAGGTTGCGGTCGAATACGAGCCGCCGGAGCGCGGGATGCCGGTCAAGTTCTCGGTGGACCTGCGCCTGCCGGCCAGCTGCACCGAGGAGCAGCGTGAGCGCCTGCAGGTGATCGCCGCGAAGTGCCCGGTGCACCGCACGCTCGAGGGTGAGGTCGTGTTCGAGGACCGCGTCACGCTTACCCAGCTGGGCGAGGCCGCACCGAAGCCAAGCGAGACCTGAGGCGCAACGTGGCCGGCGCGCAGCTCACGAGGCTCCCGGAGTTGCTGCTCGAGCCGGGGCGTGTCGGCGAGCTGGAGGTCAGGGGCACCACCGCAGCCGTGCTGGTTGCGCTGTTTGTGCGCGACGGGGCGCTGCACGCGGTCTTCACCGAGCGCCAGCGGGAGCTGTCACGCCACGCAGGCGAGATCTCGTTCCCGGGTGGCCGGCGCGATCCTGAGGACGCGGATCTGCTCGCCACCGCGCTGCGGGAGACGCACGAGGAGATTGGCCTGGCCAGCGGCGAGGTGACGGTGCTGGGCGCGCTGCAGCCGACCTCCACGATCGCCACCGGCTATGCGATCTACCCGTTCGTCGGGCTGATCGCGGAAGCGCAGGTCTGGAGGCCGAGCCGCCGCGAGGTCTCCCAGGTTCTGGAGCTGGAGCTGGCCAGCGTCGCCGGAGGTTACGCGCGCCGGCAGCTGCGGCGTCGCGGCGTCCCGATCCGCACCGACACCTACAGCGTGGACGGGCACGTGATCTGGGGGGCGACCGCCAGGATCCTCGGTGATCTGCTGGACCGGCTGGCTCTGACGCCGCAGGCGCGGGCGACCGTCTGACGCGCGCCCTGGCGCGCGTCGCGCTCAGCCGAGCGTGCCGCCGCCGGTGCTCGATGAGACCGTGTTGGTGGGCTGCGTCTGGGTCTGCGTGGTGTTCACGCCACTCGAACCCGACCCGCCGCCCGTGCCGCTCAGGTTGGTCGCGCCGCTGGTGGAGCCGCCGGTGCCGCCGCCCGAGGACCCGGAGCCGCCGCTGGTCACCGTCGAGGTGGGCGTCGAGGTTGTCTGCGAGCTCGAGCCGGTGACGGCGTTGGTGTTGCTGGGCTGCGTGGTGGTTGGAGGCTGGGTCACGACCCCGGTGGTCGGCACCGTCAGCGGCGGGGCGCCGTTGGTGCTGGTGCCGGTCGTGCCACCACCGCATGCCGACAGCGCCAGGGAGAGCGCGACCGCTGTGACGACCGCCGCGCCGCGTGATCTGCGGCGCATGCGTTGACGCCGGCCCGACCCGATCGGCACGCTCAGCTCAGCGGTGTCATCCGGGCGCCGCACCACGGACAGTCGTGAAGGTCGCGCGGGACAAGCTGATCACAGCCGTCGCAGAAGCGCAGGTTCTCAACCGCCCACGGCAGCTCTGACTCGGTCGGCGCTAGCGGGAGCAGTTGCGCCACCGGCTCCAGGTGCTCTCCGGTCTGAGCGTCGAGATAGACCCGCTCAGGGTCGACCTCCACCACAACCTCGCGGCCGCTTGACGGAGTCCGCATACGGTACTTCTGAAGGATCCTCACAGCCTGGCCCCCCGTTTCAGTGGTGATGCTCTTCGGGCAGAGCGTCGACATCGCGGCGGACGTCACGAATCCACCTGCCCGTGGCGAACCCAAAGATGATCAGCCCGACCACCGACCAGACCCACCAGATGGTCGTGCCAACGACGATCATCGTGATCCCGATCGCCACCACAAGCGGCAGGATCGAGCCACCCGGGAGGTGGATCTCCTCGCCGATCGGCGGCGCGGCCTCGGGCTCCACCCGGTGGTGCCTCTGCGAGTCGCCCTTGCTCACGGGTGCAGGTAGATCGCGGCCACGACGAACGTCGCGCCGAACATGAACATGCACACGGCCCCGGCGATCAGGCCGGCGCGAAGGTTCCTGCGGGCAAGCTTCTTGTCCATGCCTGGATCGTACCTGTTATCGCTGACGCTGGTCGAACGCCCGGGGGCGCATCAGAGCTTCACGTCCATCACCATCGCGCCGAACAGCAGCGCCAGGTACGCGAGCGAGAAGAGGTAGAGCCGCAGCGCGCTGCGACGGTCACGGCGCCGGTAGAGGACCACCGCCAGCGCGACGAACGCGAGGCCGAGCGCCATCGAGGCGACCAGGTACACGAGGCCAAAGGCGTGCGCGCAGAACGGCAGCTGCGTGACCGCGTACAGCAGCAGCGAGTAGAGCAGGATCTGCTGGCGGGTGGCGTGCTCACCACGCACCACGGGCAGCATCGGCACGCCCACCTTGGCGTACTCATCCTTCATCAGCAGGCTGAGCGCCCAGAAGTGAGGCGGCGTCCAGTAGAAGACGATCGCGAAGAGGTAAACCGCAGTCCACGAGAGCGAGCCGCGGGTGGCCGCCCACCCGACGAGCGGGGGGATCGCGCCGGCGGCGCCGCCGATCACGATGTTGTGCCAGGTGCGGCGCTTGAGCCACAGCGTGTAGACGCCGACGTAGCCGACGAACCCCGCGAACGCCAGCGACGCCGCCAGCAGGTTCAGCGTGAGCGTCATCAGCACGAAGGACAGCAACGCCAGGCCCACGCCGAAGCGCAGCGCCGCGGCGGGAGCGACGCGCCCGGCCGGGATCGGCCGGGACGCCGTGCGCTTCATCTGCGCGTCGATGTCACGGTCGAACCAGTGGTTGACGGCACCCGCGCCGCCGGCCGACAGATAGCCGCCGATACAGGCGAGCACGATCTTGCTGACGGGCGGGTCGCCGGCGATCTCCATCGTCGTGACGGTGGTCAGCAGCAGCAGCGACTGGACCTTCGGCTTGGTCAGCTCGATGTAATCCGAGACCACCTGCCGCAGACGCCAGCTCGGCGCGTCGCTGCGCGACGCTGTGAGTTCATGCGTGCTCAAGCTGAGGTCACCTTACCTGGTCGGTCCGTCCGAGGCGATGCCCGCACGGGCGACGCCACGCCACACGGCTCAGACCCGGGCGAACTGCTCCGAGCCGCCCGACTTCTGAAGCTGGCCGGTCTGGGCCTCCACCTCGAGCCGGATGTCGCGCATCGGCTCAACCGAGCGGACGCGCGGAACCACATCGAAGTTGTTGACCGGCGGCGGTGAGGTGGTGAACCACTCGAGCGTGTTGCCCTTCCACGGATCCGGCCCCGCGACCTTGCCCTTGCGGTAGCTGGTGGCGAAGTTGTAGACCGACATGAGGATGCCGAACGCGAGGATGTAGGAGCCGATCGTGGAGATCAGGTTGTACGTGGACCAGCCCATGCCGGGCTGGTAGGTGTAGATGCGGCGCGGCATGCCGGAGAGCCCGAGCGCGTGCTGGACGAAGAAGGTCATGTTGAAGCCCACGAACGTGACCCAGAACGAGGCCTTGCCCAGGCGCTCACTGCAGAGCCGACCGGTCATCTTCGGATACCAGTAGTAGGTCCCCGCCATGATCGTGAAGACCGCTCCGCCCATCAGCACGTAGTGGAAGTGGGCGACCACAAAGTAGGTGTCGTTGAGCTGCCAGTCCACCGGGAAGGTCGCCAGGAAGATGCCGGTGATGCCGCCGATCAGGAAGACGATGATGAACCCGATCGCGAAGTACATCGAGGCGGTCATCACCAGCGAGCCACGCCACAGCGTCGCGGTCCAGTTGAAGATCTTGATGCCGGTCGGAATCCCGATCAGGAACGAGCTCAGCATGAAGAAGCCGAGCACCACCAGCGGCATCGGGGCCGTGAACAGGTGGTGCGCCCAGACCAGCGTGGCCAGGAAGGCGATCACGATCGTCGACGCCGCGATTGCCTTGTAACCGAAGATCGGCTTGCGGGCAAAGACCGGCAGGACCTCCGAGATCATCCCGAAGCCCGGCAGGATCATGATGTAGACCTCGGGGTGCCCGAAGAACCAGAAGAGGTTCTCCCAGAGCACAGGCGATCCATGGTTGATCGGATCGAACCAGTGCGTGCCGAAGTGACGGTCGGTGAGCAGCATCGTCACCGCTGCGGCGACCACCGGCAGCGCGATGATCAGCAGCACCGCGTAGATCAGGATCGACCAGACGAACAGCGGCATACGTCCCCAGCTCATCCCGGGGGCGCGCATGTTGACGATCGTGACGTAGAAGTTGATCGCGCCGACCAGCGAGGAGATGCCGGTGAGGTGGATCAGGAAGATCCATGCGTCCTGGCCGCCGCTGGGCGAGTATTGGATGCTGGAGAGCGGCGGGTAGCTCCACCAGCCGGCTTCCGGGGGATGCCAGAAAAGCGACGCGTAGAAGACGATGCCGCCCATCAGCAGCAGCCAGAAGGACAGCGCGTTGAGCCGTGGGAAGGCCATGTCGCGGGCGCCGATCATCAGCGGCACGAAGTAGTTGCCGAACCCGGCCATCACCGGCACGACGAACAGGAAGATCATCGTGGTGCCGTGCAGCGTCAGCAGCTCGTTGTAGAGCTCACCGCTGATCAGGTTGTTGTCCGGTACCGCCAGCTGCGAGCGCATCATCAGCGCCTCGACCCCGCCCATCAGGAAGAACACGAAGGTCAGGACCAGGTACATGATCCCGATCTTCTTGTGATCGGTCGTCAGCACCCAGTCGAGCCACTTCCTGGTCTGGCGTGGCCGCTGAACCTCGTGTACGAGGATCTGCGGAACAGGACGAAGCGTTTGATCGATCGTGCTCATGTCGTCCGTCTGCTTCCTTCCTAGAAGACGCCTGATGAAGTCAGGTAACCCTGCTGGATCAGCTGCTGGCGCAGCTGCGTGACCTGGTCGTTCTGCTGCTTGATCTCCTGAGCGAGCCGCGCCAGCCAGGCGGTGTACTGCGCCAGTGTCACGACCTTGACGCGCGCGGTCATGAAGGCGTGGCCCCGGCCGCAGAGCTGGGCGCACTGCCCGAAGTAGGTGTGGCCGGAGTGCAGCGCCTTGAACCAGGTGTACGTGGTGAAGCCCGGCACCGCATCGACCTTGCCGCCCAGCGCCGGGATCCACCAGGCGTGGATCACGTCGTTGGACTGGATCACCAGGTCAACCGTCACCCCTGCCGGGACCTCCATCTGCTGATAGGAGTACGGCAGGCGCCGTGCCCACGCCGTCTTGTTGCAGTTGGCCCCGTAGGTGTAGCGCCAGATGAACTGGCGCCCGGTGACGCAGATAGTCAGCTTGTTGCCGTTGGGCGGCGTCGGCGCGGTCAGCGAAGCCGAGAGCACCGACGCGGCACCCGCGTTTGAGTTCGGCGGGTTGATGATGCTCGGCAGCTTGATGAAGGTCACGGCCGCCAGCACCACCACGATCCCTGTGGCCGTAGCCGTCAGCCCAAGCTCCAGCTTGGTGTTGCCGTGGATCTGCGCGGCGACGGGATGCTTGTGCGCTCGAAACGACCAGACGGAGTAGAGCAGGATGCCCGCGACGGCCACGAACACCAGCACCGCGATGTAGAAGATGATGTCGTAGAGGCTGTGGATCGCGTTGGCGTTGGGCGACCCACCGGACTTCACGGTGCAGCAGTTGGCCAGTGCGCTTGGGGCAAATGCGAGCGAGGCCGCTGCCACCAGGGAGAGCGCCGCGAACGCCTGTGCGCAGGCGCGGCGCAGGGCGCGAAGAGTTGAGCGAGAGATCTTCACAGCGCGGGTCATCATATAGGTGCCGGAGGCAAACTGACGTCCCGGGGGCGCCGGCGGGCACCGCCGACGGCGTCAGGCGACCTGGCGCGGTCCGCCGCAGGCGGGCTCCATATACTGGCCGCGCTTGCGACTTTCGAGAGCCATCCGACCGGCGGCTTGGGCGCTTGCCGCCGCGGGTGTGGCAGCCCCCATGCTGCGACACCGCCTGAAGCTGCCCCGCGGCGCAGTGGTCGGTGCCGCAGCGAGCGTCCCGGCGGCCGTGTACGTGGCCGCGCCGCGCGGGCGGATGCGTGACGTCGCCGTCTGCGCAGCGCAGATGTGGGCCTACCTGGCCGCCTACGAGATGCCCAACGACGACCCGCAGGCGCTGCGCGAGCGCGTGCATGTGGACTACCCGATCACGATCGACCGCATGCTCGGGCTGGGCATGCTTCCGAGCCAGCGACTGCAGGAGACGTTCTCCTCCCCCGGGCGCATCAACAACTTCGAGAAGGTGCTGGCCTGGAGCCACTGGCTCTGGTTCGCGGTTCCGCATGCCGCCGTCGCCTACACGGCGCTGCGCCGGCCCGAGCGCCTTCCGGCCGCCGCCGCCCGCATGTACGCGGTCTTCGATGTCGGCGCGGCTGTCTACTGGCTGGTGCCCACGGCGCCGCCGTGGTGGGCCTCCGCGCACGGGCGTATCAGCGAACTGGAGGACGGCGTCGAGGTCAATGAGTTCGGGCATCGCGAGGATCACGGGGATGGGCGCCTGCCGGTGCGCCGGATGATGCTCGAGTACGGCGAGAACTTCTGGGGCAACCGCTGGAACGGCCTCTACGACGCGCTCGGCGGCAACCCGCTGGCGGCGATGCCGTCGCTGCACTTCGCCACCTCGCTGATGGCCGCACGCCTGCTGGCCGAGGTCGACCCGGTGGCGGGGCTCGTGGGCTGGTCCTACGCGGCAACGCTGGGCCTCGCACTCGTGTACCTGGGAGAGCACTACGCGGTGGACCTGCTCGCGGGCGCAACGCTCGCGGAGGCGGTCAACCGTGGGTCCGGAAGCCTGCGCCCAGCGGCGCGAGCGCTACTCGGCGCTCTGCGCGCACTGCGGTCCGCGGCCGATGGCGACTGAGGAGGAGCGACCGCCGCAGAACGACGCCGAGATGGCGGAGCAGATGCCGCGCGTGCGCGTCTCGCGCGCGCGAGTGGTCGTCTCGCTGCTGTTCATCCTCGGAGTCGTCGTCTTCCTGTACCTCGGGCTGCCGAATCTGGTCGGCTTCGGGGCGACCGTCAAGCATCTGCAGGAGGGCGACGGCGGCTGGTTGGCAGTTGCCGCGCTGCTCGAGGCGATCTCCTTCAGCGCCTACGTGGCGCTCTTCCGCGCGGTCTTCCTGCACGGGACCACGAGGATCGGCTGGCGCGTCAGCTATGAGGTGACGATGGCCGGGTTGGCCGCGACGCGCCTGTTCGCCGCGGCTGGCGCCGGCGGCATCGCGCTGACCGCCTGGGCCCTGCGGCGCTCGGGCATGGGACGGCGCGCGGTGGCCTCACGGATGGTCGCCTTCCTGGTGCTGCTCTACGGCGTGTACATGGCATCGCTGGTGATCGACGGCCTCGGGCTGTACTTCGGGTTGTGGCCCGGACCGGCGCCGTTTGCGATCACCGTCGCGCCCGCGATCTTCGGTGCGGTGGTGATCCTGCTGTTCCTGGCGATGTCCGCCCTGCCGGGCGACTTCGAGCGCCTGGTGGCGGGACGCTCGGCACGCGGCGGGATCGCGAGTCGTGCCGCGCAACGCCTGGCGACCGTCCCGAGCGCCGCGGCGACCGGCGTGCGCACCGCGCTGGCGCTGGTGCGCGAGCGCAGGCCGGGCCTGCTGGGCGCGGTCGGCTGGTGGGGGTTCGACATCGCCACGCTCTGGGCCTGCTTTCAGGCGTTTGGCTCCCACCCGCCGGTGGCCGTGATCGTGATGGCTTACTTCGTGGGCTGGATCGCCAACACGCTGCCGCTTCCGGGAGGCATAGGGGGCGTGGAGGGCGGGCTGATCGGAGCGTTCACGGCGTTTGGGGTGAGCGTGCAATCCGCCGTGGTCGCGGTGCTCGCCTATCGCGCGTTCTCATTCTGGCTGCCGACGCTGCCGGGCGGCGTCGCCTACCTGCAACTGCGGCGCACCGTGAACCGCTGGCAGGCCGAGCAGCCACTGGCGGAATCCGGTCGCTGAGCCGCCGGTCCGGTGAGCCGCACGCGCCATGGGACGCGCGGCGACGCGCCCCGGCTGCACTACACTTCGTAAAGTGACCGAGCAGAAATTTGAGAACGTCGTAATCGTTGGGAGCGGCCCCGCCGGCTACACGGCAGCGCTCTACACCGCCCGCGCCAACCTCGACCCGCTGGTGGTGGAGGGGTTCGCCTGGGGCGGCCTGCTGCAGCAGACCACTGATGTGGAGAACTTCCCAGGGTTCCCCGACGGGATCATGGGCCCAGCGCTGATGCAGCACATGCGTGACCAGGCCGAGCGCTTTGGAGCGCGCCTGGAGACCGATGAGGTGACGGCGCTCGAGCTGTCCAGGGACGGCGGCCTGCACAGGGTCCACGTCGGCGACGACCTCTACCTGGCGCGCACCGTCGTGCTGGCGATGGGCGCCCAGCACCGCAAGCTCGACGTACCCGGGGAGGAGCTGCTGGCCGGCCGCGGCGTGAGCTACTGCGCGACCTGCGACGCGGCGTTCTTCCGCGACGTTCCGACGCTGATCGTCGGTGGAGGAGACTCGGCGATGGAGGAGGCGATGTTCCTCGCCAAGTTCGCTTCCAAGGTGATCGTCGTGCACCGCCGCGACGAGTTCCGCGCTTCGCAGATCATGCTCGAACGCGCACGTGCGGTCACCAACATCGAGTTCCTGACGCCGTTCGGCGTGGATGAGTTCCTCGCCGGCGAGGATGGCTCCCTCGCCCGCGCAAGGCTTCGCAGCACGGTTGACGGCTCGCTGCGCGAGGTGGAGATCAACGGGGCGTTCATCGCCGTCGGACACGAGCCGCAGTCCCAGCTGGTGGCCGGCCAGGTGAACCTCGATGAGAACGGCTACGTCAGCACCGAGGGCCGCTCGACACGGACCAACCTGCCCGGGGTGTTCGCCGCCGGTGACCTGGTCGACCACACCTATCGCCAGGCGATCACGGCGGCGGGCTCAGGCTGCCAGGCGGCGCTGGACGCCGAGTGGTACCTGCGCGACAACCCGGGGCCGGCACCGGCCTTGGACGCGGTCGCCTCGTCGCTCTGACAGCCGCCTCGTCGCTCTGAGCTGCCGGCGCACAGCCTGAGGGTCAGTGCTGCCCGCACGCGGCCTGAAGAGCAGCGCCGCCGGCGCACAGCGTGAAGATCAGCGTTGCCGGGGCACAGGCCCGCGACGACTCAGCGCTGCCGGGCGTGAGCGCGGTGGTGGCCGCGGCGCCGCCTGCCGGGCGCGTGGGCGTGCCGACGGTGGTGCCTGCGCACGGCCGCGCCGGGGGCCGGTGCGGTGATCTCGAGCGCCGAGTACTCGACGCGCGTGCCCTGGAAGTTGCACGTGTAGAGCGCCTGCTGACCGAGCGTCAGCTGCGCCAGCGTGGGCGCCGACGTGGTGGTGCAGCTGGAGGTCTGGGAGGTCCCGGTGCCGGTCAGGATCTGGGTATGGCTCTGGCTGTAGGAGAACTGCGTCGTCGAGAGCCCAAACGTCAGGATCGGAGCCCAGGTGGGGACCGTGACGGCGAGCATCTCGCCGCGCACCACCGGGATCGGCGAGATCAGCGGGAACTCCACGACGCCACCCAGGTACGGCGTGAGCGGCATCGACGCGGATTGGGCAGCCACCGCCCAGCGCGGCCCGAGGATGCTCGGGACCGGGCGCAGCACGGTCAGCTGCACCGCGGGCGCCCCACCGTAGTTGGTGTTCAGCGTCGAGAGCTCGGTGGAGAGATTGGCACCCTGGATCACAAGCCCGGAGATCCCCAGCGTGAAGGAGTCGATCACGCCGGGCTGGGTGATCAGATCGGGGTTGGCGACCCCGTCGCTGAGCGTCTCATACGCGGTGGTCTTGGTGAGCACGATCTCACAGCCGGCCTCCGTCTGCTGGACGGTCGCCTGCTGCGGGCAGGTTGGCGCGGCCAGCGCGGTGGTGGTGTTGCCGACCTGGACCTCAGTGGCGCTCGCGAGTCCGGGCACGGCAGCGGCGATGACGAGCGCGGCGCCGAGCGCCAGGACGAGACGTTTCATACGGCCATTGAACACGAGAACGGCAGCAGAGTTGCGTGAAACCTTGCAGATCACCGGGCGGCGACACCTGCCGTCAAGGGACTGCGGCCCGAGGCCGTGAGACGACCGCAGACGCCCAACGGCCGACCGCGCTCGACGCAGACCGCGAACTGCGAACCCCGCCGCGGCTCACCGCCCGGCTCGCACCGCCCTTCAGGAGCGCGCCTCAGATCTTGGCGACGTTTACCGCCTTGGGCCCCTTGGGACCGCTCTCCTCCTCGTAGGAGACCTTGGCACCCTCGGGCAGCGACTTGTACCCGTCGCTGCTGATGCCGCTGTAGTGGACGAAGAGGTCGCGACCCCCGTCATCGGGCGTGATGAACCCGAAACCCTTGTCGTCGCTGAACCACTTGACGGTCCCAGTTGCCATGTGTTGCTTCCCCTCGGCCTGCTGCAGTACCCGTCGGGCGCCAGGATGGCCCCGACACAACATCAGAACCGTATCAGGGCGCTGCTCGCAGAGCGCCGGTGGCGACCGCCCGAACTTCGCGCGCCGCGGCGCCCGCGTTCAGCGAAGCGCCTGCGCGACGGCGGCGATCTCCTGCATGTCACCGGGGGCCGGAACCCAGGGCAGCTTCAGCGGATCCCCGTCGTAACGGGGGATCACGTGCACGTGGAAGTGGAAGACCGTCTGCCAGCCTGCCGGCCGGCAGGAGTTGATCAGGTTGACTCCGTCCGCCTCAAGCCGGTCGCGCACCCTCAGCGCCTGACGGTGCGCCGCGGCGCTGACCGCGAGCAGCTCATCCTGCTCGATCTCCCAGAGGTCGGCTGCGTGCTGGCGGGGGATCACCAGCGCGTGACCGCGCGTGGCCGGCGCGATGTCCATGAAGGTCAGCGTGCGCTCGTCCTCATCGACCACGTGCGCCGGGATCTCCCCGGCCACGATCCTGCAGAAGATGCAGTCCTCAACCATCGCCGCCACCCAGCCTAGCCAGTTGCGCGCGCGCATGCTCAACGGCCTGCTCAGAGGTCTGCAGCTCACCGGCGAAGCTGGCCTCGGTGAGCTCCGCCAGCAGTTGCCCGAGCAGCGGTCCGGGCTCGATGCCCAGCGCCCGAGCCAGCTGATCGCCGCGCAGCGGCGGGCGCGGCGGGCGCGCCCGGAAGGTGATCGCGTCCGGCATCAGCTCCCGCGCGAGCGCCAGGTGCGCGGCCACCGCCCGCTCTGAGTTGCGTCCGAGCGTCGCCAGCCGGTCGGCGACGCTCAGCACGCTCACATCAACCTCCACCGGGGAACACGTGCTCATGTAGCGGTACACGCTGCGCCGCGCGAGCGGCTGCTCATGGACCAGGAAACCCAGCCGCAGGTGGTGGCGCGTGAGCGCGGCGACGTGCTCGATCAGGCGATCACTGGCGCGCAGCCGCTGGAGGATCGTGGCGCACATCTGCGCGCCGATCCGGTCGTGGTCGTGGAACGTGACCCTGCCCTGCTCGCCGACGGCGCGCACCAGCGGCTTGGCGATGTCATGCAGCAGCGCACCGAAGCGCAGCGCCTGCCCGCGGGTCAGCTCGTTGGCGAGCGGCTCATCGAGGATCGCGCGCAACTGCGCCGCATCGGCCTCGAAGACGGTGCCGGGCGCGGCCTCCAGGGCGATCACCTCGCCCAGGGTGGCCAGCGTGTGGTCGTAGACGTCGAGGTGGTGGTAGTCGCTCTGCCCCACGCCGCGCAGCGCCTCGAGCTCAGGCAGCACGGCCGCGCCGGCCCCGATCCGCGAGGCCAGCTCCAGGCCCGCCAGCACGTGCCGCGCGCAGACCAGCGCGCGCAGCTCCTGAAAGACCCTCTCCCCGGCGACCGCAGGCAGCTGCGAGGCGCTGGCCGCTGCCAGCGCCTCGGTACGGGAGTCCGCAGCGAAGCCGAGCTCCGCGGCGAAGCGAGCAAGCCGCAGCACCCGCAACGGGTCGTCGCTGAAGGATCGCTCACCGACCGCTCGCAGCCGACCGGCCTCGATGTCCACCGCTCCCCCGCACGGATCGAGCAGCTCCGCGCCGGCCTCCAGCCGCGTGGCGATCGCGTTGATCGTGAGGTCGCGGCGTCGCAGGTCCTGCTCGATCGAGTCACCGGCCAGCGGCGTGATGTCAACCTGCCAGGGCTCGCTGCGGCCCTTCACGCGCCAGGCGCCGAACTCCTCCGAGAGCAGGAAGGCGTGACCGTCAGCGGCGCGCCCCAGCGCCCGCGCGAGCGGCTGCGCGTCACCTTCGATCGCAAGGTCGTAATCGAGCGTCTCACGGCCGAGCAGGCGATCACGCACCGCCCCGCCGACCAACCAGACGCGGGTCGGCTGATCCGCCAGGACGCGCAGCGCGTGCGGCAGCGCGGCGCTCACCGGTCAACCCTCACGCGGGCTCCCCGTCGCGGTGGTAGCTGCGCGGCACCCGCCTGGAGATCAGGCACAGCACCTCATAGCTGATCGTCCCCAGACGCTGCGCCAGCTGCTCTGCGGTCTGCCGTTCGGGACCGTCGAGACCGATCAGCGTCACGAGCTCACCGACGGCAACTGCCGCCGACGGGCCGACGTCGACGGTGATGTTGTCCATGCTCACCATCCCGCGCAGCGGGTAGCGGCGGCCGCCGATCAGCACATCGCAGTTGTTCACCAGCGCCCGCGGGAGCCCGTCGCCATAGCCGATCGGGATCGTCGCGATGTGGGTCTGGCGATCAGCGATGAAGTGACGGCCGTAGCCGGTGCTCTCCCCCGGGGCGATCTGCTTCACGGCTGCCACGTAGCTGCGCAGCGCCAGCGCCGGCTCGAGCGCGTGCTCCGCCGGATCCCGGTTCATCGGGTCAGCTCCGTAGATCGCGATCCCCGCGCGCACCATGTCCAGCCGGGCGCCCGGCAGGCGCAGCGCACCGGCGCTGTTGGCCGCGTGGAACCTCAGGCGCTCCCCGTCAGCCAGCGCCCGCAGGCGCTCCACCAGCGGCGCGAAGCGCTGCAGCTGCGCGGCGGCGAACTCCAGGTCACCGTCCGCGGTGGCGAAGTGGGTCATCGCGCCGGTGAGCGCCAGCACCGGTGCCGCGGCGCGCACCGCCTGGACAACGTCGATCGCCTCGCTGAGCGAGCGTGTACCCAGGCGCCCCAGCCCGGTGTCGAGCTTCACGTGGACCGCCAGCGGTCGCCCGGCGCGCAGCGCGGCGACCCGCAGCTCCTCCACGAAGCGCGTATCCCAGACGACGATCGTGCCGCCGCTGGCCACGGCCGCGGGCAGCTCCTCGGAGCTGATCGCCCCGAGGATCAGCAACGGCGCGTCGATCCCGGCGGCGCGCAGCTCCATCGCCTCGTTGGCGGTGGCCACCGCCAGGCTGCCGGCACCGGCTCCCAGCGCGGCCCGGCTGACGGCCACGGCGCCGTGCCCATAGGCGTCGGCCTTGACCACCGCGCAGACCTCAGTCCGCGGTCCCACCGTCCGTCGCAGCAGCTTGACGTTGCGCTCGATCGCCGCCAGGTTGACGTGGGCAAGCGCCCTGACGGCCACCTTCAGCCTCTCCTCGCGGAGCGTCCGAGCGCACGTGGCAGCGCGCTGATCACGTCCCCGGCGATCACGCCCTCCTCCCCCACCTCACGGGCCGCGATGCGCCCGGCCTTGAGGTGCACCATGACCGCCGCACAGGCGGCGGTGAACGGCTCCACGCCCTTGGCCAGGAACGCCGCGGTGACGCCCGCCAGAACGTCGCCGCTGCCGGCGGTGGACAGGGCCGGCGCGTCCCCGGGGCTGACCGCGACGCGCCCATCCGGGTCGGCCACCAGCGTGTCATCGCCCTTGAGCACCACGATCGCGCCGGAGCGCTGCGCCGCGGTGCGCACGCTGTGCAGCCGCTGTGCCTCAACCGCCGCGGTCTCGAGCTCGAGCAGTCGCGCAAGCTCACCGGTGTGCGGCGTCAGCACGGTCGCGGCGGTCCGGCCGCGCAGCGCCTCCAGCCCGCCCTCCTGTGCGTGCGCGCCGAGCCCGTCGGCGTCCAGCACGAGCGGCACCCCGGCGTGCGCCGCCACCGCCCGCGCGAAC
>JAJZDA010000069.1 GCA_021851525.1 Actinomycetes bacterium
GCGCGGCGCGCGGCGGCGGTCACCCAGGATTCCAGGCGCGCGTCGGCAACCAGGTACAGGACCGCGGTGATCGACCCCTCGCCGGCGTAGCCGCGCATGATCCGCTCCAGTCGTCCGCGTCCCTTGGCGCTCAGCTCGAGCTCGATCGCCAGGCGCGCCCCGTCGGCGCGCTCGACCAGCAGGTCCGGGTAGTGGCGGGCGCGGCGGCCGCGTGCGTCCAGGCCGCCGGTGGCCACGCCGAAACGCTGGCGCTCACCGTCGTCGCGCAGATCAGCGGAACGCATGCTGCGCTCGGTGTGCAGCGTGCGCAGCTGACCGAAGGCGCCGCCCCGAGCTGCCAGCCACACCCAGCCGACCCCGACGTCGTGCCGGTAGGCTCCGAGCTTGCGGGTGGGAGCCGGCAGCGGGCTGCCGACCAGACCCAGGCCGCGGGTCGTGATGGCCACGCTCGCCGGCTGACCCTGGAAGATGCGGGCGTGCTCCAGCAGCCGCAGGCGTGCGAGGCGCCGCAGCCGCGCGCCGGCGGCGCCGTCGGAGACACCCAGGTGTCTGGCCAGCTGCTCGGCGATCAGCACCCGGTGCTCGGCGAGCATCTCCAGCAGCTGTCGGTCGCGCTCGGTGATCTGTGAGGCCATGCCCGATAGAGGCGCGGGCCCTGGCGCGTTCACCCCATGGCCTGGGCGGCTTGCCGCAAAGTGCGCGGCCCGGCGTCCGGCCGGTGCGCAGCGTTGCGTCCGTCCGGCCGGCCGGACCGTCGCGGCCGGCCGGCCGGCGCGGAGCGTTGCGTCCGGCGTTGCGGCCGGCCGGCTCCCGGCTACTCGAGCGCCAGCAGCAGGCGGTTCCCTGACGGATCGCTGGTGAGCAGGCCCTCGGCGGTCTCGAGGGCCGCTTCAGGTCCGCTCTCTGAGAGGCGCTCCCGCGCCTGCTCAAGTGCCGCGTGCGAGCGCACGTGCAGCTCGACGTGGCGCAGGCCCGCGGTCCCGGCGGGCCGCTGTGGCGCGCCGCGCCCCTGCCAGACGTTCATCGCGATCCGGTGCGGGAAGCTGCCGCCGGCACCCATATCCGTCATCCCGAACAGCGGCTCCAGGTTGTTGGGCACGAAGCCGAGGCGCTCACCGTAGAAGCGCAGTGAGCTCTCGATATCGGCCACGTGCAGGTGCACGTGGCCGACGCGCGTGCGCCCCGGCAGCGGTGCTGAGAGGTCGCGGTCCTCGAGGTGGGAGACCACCTCCTGCAGATCGAGATGATCGGTGGGGCTGCGCAGCTGTCCGGCGGAGTCGACCACCACCGGACGGCCACCTGCCGAGCCGTAGTGGCTGAAGCGGTCGAGCGTCTCAAAGCTCAGCTCCAGGCCGATGCCGTCCGGGTCATCGAGGTAGGTGGCCCAGTGCATGATGTGATCGGTGGGCGCCTGCGGGTACTGCGCCTGCGCGATGCGCAGCAGCACCCGTGCAAACTCCGCCTCGCTGGGCAGGTGCAGGGCAAGGTGGTACAGCCCGCTGTGGCCGCGGGGTGTCGGTCCGGCGGCGCCGGGGTGCAGCACCAGCAGCTCACGGTCCTCCACGCCGAGGTGGATCTCGGTGGCGCTGCGGGAGAGCGTCTGCAGCCCGACGAGCCCGCCCCAGAACTGCAGCGCCCGGGTGGCGTCGCTGACGTCGAGATGCACGGCGCCGTAGATGATCGCGTCCTCGGCGGTGGATGTGGCCGGCGTGGGCCGTGGTGTGACGGTGCTCATGGATAACCGATCCTCGATGGTTGTGCCCACAACTATATCACGGACGACTCGCGCGATCCAGCGCGTGCTCGCGCGGGGTCGGGCGCCGCGCCACTGTCCGGCTGCCCGGGCGGCGACCCGGGCGGCGACCCGGGCGGCGACGTTGCGCAGCAGCCTGGGGCGGCGCCGTGGAGCGGCGGTGCGCGCGGTTCAGGCCCGGGCGCTCGATCCGCGTGGTGGGCTCAGGCCACGACTCGCAGCGCGCCGGGCGCGATCGTGAACTCGGCGCTGAGTGCTGTGCCGATGTAGTCGCCGTCCACCTGCAGCGGCAGCTCCCGGTCGTCCGCGGAGCTGACGGAGAGCTCGGTCTGGGCACTGAACTCCTGCACCTGGCGGTGGCCCGAGACCTGCAGCCGGCTGGAGAGCGCGCGCCAGGCGATCGAGGGGATGTCGAACGGGTTGGTGCGCTTGAGCACCAGCGCCGCAAGGTCGCCGCTCTGCAGCGTGGCGCCGTGGGCCATCTCCACGCCGCGGTCGCCGAAGTACGTGTAGGGCGAGCAGTTCTGCACCAGCACGGTCACGCCGTCAACCCCGAGCGAGGTGTGCATCCGCGGTGGGCGCAGCAGGTAGCGGCGGCCGTAGGTGCGGGTCGCAACCCAGGCGTAGTAGTACTGGCCGAGGCGGGTCTTCAGACGCGGGTGAGCGTCCACGTGCGCGACTACGTCGGCGTCGAGGCCGACGCCCGCCGAGAACAGGAAATGGCGGGCGCCGAGCCTGCCCAGATCGACCTGGCGCGGGCGCCAGGCGCCGTTGAGCGAGAGCAGATGCTCGGTCGCGCCAACCACATCCGCGGGGATGCCGAGCATGCGGCAGTAGACGTTCGCGCGCCCGCCGGGCAGGCAGGTGAGCGGCGTGGCGCTGCCGACCAGTCCGTTGGCGGCCTCGTTCACGGTCCCGTCGCCGCCGAACGCGACGATCGCGTCATAGCCCTCGCTGGCGGCCTCGCGACAGAGCTCCGTCGCGTGGTCGCGGCGCTCCGTATCCACCGCATCCACCTCATATACGCCGCGCAGCGCCGAGACCACGAGGTTGCGCAGGCGGTCCGAGACTGTCGACGCGTACGGGTTGACGATCATCAGCAAGCGCCGGCGCCGGCGTGCATCGCGCTCCTCCAGCAGTGCCTCGAGGGTGATCTGCGCAGGCAGGCCGGTGGCATCCACGCGCATAGGATCGCGGATCGGGCCGCAGTTCGCGCCCCGCCGGGCGCCTGCCTATACTCTGCAATCACATAGCAGTACGCATCCAGAGGGGTGGAGGGATATGGCCCTACGAAACCCCGGCAACCGACCGCAAGGAAACGGTGCCAATTCCATCAGGCTCCTACGACAAGCCTGGGAGATGTGGGTAGGGCGGTGATCCACCTCCGACCACGGAACCCGGCGGAGGTTTTTTCATATGCCGCCAGAAGCACTGCGTTGCAAGGAATGTAAGACCGAGTATCCGCTTGACGCGCGTTACGTGTGCGAGCGCTGCTTCGGTCCACTGGAGGTCAAGTACGCGTCGCGCAGCGGCGCGGACGCCGACGAGCTCAAGCGCCGCATCCAGGCCGGTCCGCACTCGATCTGGCGGTATGCGGACTTCCTGCCGGTCGAGCATCCCAGCTCGGCGCTAGCCGCCGGCTGGACCCCGCTGATCCGCGCCGACCGCCTCGCGGCGGAGCTGGGCATCGGCGAGCTGTGGGTCAAGAACGACGCCGCCAATCCGACCCACTCGTTCAAGGACCGTGTGGTCGCGGTGGCGCTCGCCCGGGCACTGGAACTCGGTTTCAAGACGATCGCCTGCGCGTCGACCGGCAACCTCGCCAACGCGGTGGCGGCGCACGCCGCCGCCGCCGGCCTGGAGTCCTACGTGTTCATCCCGTCGGACCTGGAGGAGCAGAAGGTTCTGGCCACCGGGATCTACGGCACCAACATGGTCGCGGTGCGCGGCAACTATGACGACGTCAACCGGCTCTGCACGGAGCTCTCCGGCGAGCACGAGTGGGCGTTCGTGAACATCAACATGCGGCCTTACTACGCCGAGGGCTCCAAGACGCTGGCGTTTGAGATCGCGGAGCAGCTCGGTTTCCAGCTGCCTGACAGGGTGGTCGCGCCGATCGCCTCGGGGTCGCTGTTCACGAAGCTGGCCCGCGGCTTTGAGGAGTGGCTGGAGGCCGGCCTGCTGGAGGGCTCGCTGCCGACCTTCAACGGCGCCCAGGCCGAGGGCTGCGCGCCGGTCGCGCACGCCTTCCGGGACGGGCAGGACTTCTGCCGGCCGGTCAAGCCGGAGACGATCGCCAAGTCCCTGGCGATCGGCAACCCCGCTGACGGACCCTACGCGCTCGACCTGGCGCGGCGCAGCGGCGGCGCGATCGACGCTGTCAGCGACGATGAGATCCGTGATGGCATCCGCCTGCTGGCGCAGACCACCGGGATCTTCACCGAGACCGCCGGCGGGGTGACAACCGCGGTGCTGCGCAAGCTCGCGCAGCGCGGCGATATCGGCCCGCAGGAACGGGTCGTCGCGGTGATCACCGGTGAGGGCCTGAAGACTCTGGAGTGCGCCCGCGGCACGTTTGAGGCCTGGGAGATAGATCCAAACGCAAACTCGTTTGAGCAGGCGCGCGAGCGTCAGCTGACCACCGCCTAAAGCTAGGAGATGCGATGTCAGTCAACGTCAAGATCCCGACGCAGCTGCGCGCCGTGACCGAGGGGGAGGCGGTGGCCGAAGTGCAGGGAACGACCGTCGCCGAGGTGCTGGAGGCGCTGTATGCGCGCTTCTCCGAGCTGCGGCCGCGGATCGCCGACGAAGACGGTCTGCGACGGTTCGTCAACGTCTACGTCGGCGGCGAGGACATCCGCTTCCTCGACGGCCTGGACACCCCGGTTGCCGACGGAGCCGAGGTCACGATCCTGCCGGCTGTCGCCGGCGGCTGAGCCACAGGGTCTGTCCCGCCGGGTGAGCGCAGCGGTGCTGCCCGGCCCACGGAGCGGTCCTGACCCCGCCTGGCCCCGGAGCGGTGCTGACCCTGCCCGGCCCCGGAGCGGTGCTGACCCTGCCCGGCCCACGGAGCGGTCCTGACCCTGCCCGGCCCAGGCGGGCCGGGCAGGACCGCAACCGTGGATGCCCCGACGCGCCCGCCTGGGGCGCCTGGGGCGTGGGCGAGCCTCGTCCGTCGGGGCCTAAAGGAGGATGCCGCGCGCCATCAGCGCGCCCTGCGCCTCTGACACGCCGCGGGCGTGTGCAGCCTGCATGCCGCAGGCCTGGGCCGCCTCGACGTTCGGAAGGTTGTCATCGAGGAACAGCACGCTCCCCGGGTCGCAGTCAAGCTCACGGAGCACATGCTGAAAGATCTCGCGGTCAGGTTTGACGGCCCCGATCTCATAGGAGAGAAAGCGCGGATCAAGATGCTCGGCCAGCGTCCAGGCTGAGATCCAGGACTCCCAGTGCACGGGGTTGATGTTGCTCAGGCAGCCTACGCGAGCGTGCTCACGGGTGCGTGCCACCAGCTCATCGGCACCCTCGAGCGGGCCGACCAGCCAGGCACGGAACTCCTCCACGAAACGCTCCGGAGTGAACGGCAGCTGCCACTCGTCGACGGCCTCGCGTGCGAACTCAGCGGTGGTTGACTGCCCGGAGTCGAACCTGCGCATGCACGGGCTCTGCAGCCAGCGGTTCCAGATCTCGAGTTCCGTGGCGGCGTCCGTCAGCTCGCGCAGCGCGCTCGCGCCACGGAAGTCCGCCAGCACCCCGCCCAGGTCAAAGAGCACGATCTCCACCGGCGGGCTCTGCAGGTCGGATGCTGCTCCTGCTGCCGCTGCCGCCTCGGACACGGAAGCTACGCCGATCGAACCAGGCCGATGGGGCAGGAGACGCCGGTGCCGCCCAGCCCACAGTACCCGCCGGGATTCTTGTGCAGGTACTGCTGGTGGTAGTCCTCGGCGTAATAGAACGGGCCGGCCGGCGCGATCTGCGTGGTGATCTCGCCATATCCGGCGGCGCGCAGTTGCTCCTGGTAGGCGAGCCGCGAACTCTCTGCAAGCTGCTGCTGCTCCGCGTCCGCGTAGAGGATCGCTGAGCGGTATTGGGTGCCGACGTCATTGCCCTGGCGCATCCCCTGGGTGGGGTCGTGGCTCTCCCAGAAGGTGCGCAGCAGATCCGTGTAGGAGATCCGTCGCGGATCGAACACGATCAGCACCGCCTCGGTGTGCCCTGTGCTGCCGGAGCAGACCTCCTCATAGGTCGGGTTCGGCGTGTAACCAGCCGCGTAGCCCACAGCCGTCGTGTACACGCCCGGCAGGGTCCAGAATGCGCGCTCCGCGCCCCAGAAGCATCCCAGCGCGACTGTCGCGGTCTGCAGCCCCTCGGGGAAGGGGGGCTTCAGCGGCGTGCCGAGCACCGCGTGGGCGCCGGCCACCGGCATCTCAACATCGCGCCCGCGCAGCGCACGCTCCGGCGCGATCATCTTCATCTTCAGCGAGTCGAAGGAGAGCATCCACCTAGCTTACCCGCGGCGGCCCAGGCGCGCTGGCGTCCAAGCCCCGCGAGCGTCCGCTCGCTCACCCGGCCGCCCCGGCGACCGGGCGCCGGCGGGGTGCGATCCCAAGTGCCTGCTTCAGCCCGGCGATCCCGCCCTGCACAACCTGGTCACTCGCGGACGCCACCCGCCGCGCCAGCGCGTTGACGCGGTTGGCGAGCCTCCTGTCGGCTGGGGTCTCGAAGCTGTCCAGCAGCTTCACAAAGGCCGTCAGCTGGGTGTTGGCGCTGCTCGAAACGCTCTGATACTGGGTCAGGAAAGACTGCGTTGCGGGCGGGGTGCTCGGTGTCTGCGTGCCGCTCTGGGCAGCTATTGCCAGCACGTCACCGCAGAGGTTGCTGGGCGCGAGCGTGCTCAACGAACCCTGCGCGGCGAGGAAGCGCCTGACCGTTGCGGCGGGAGCGGCAGTCCCCCAGTGCAGGCCGCTGAGCGTCGTCTGCAGGGTTGTCAGCGCAGTCGCCATGGTGTTGCTGAACTGCAGCGCCGCATCGGCCGCCAACTCGGATCCGACATCGGTCAGTGGCTGGGTCCAGGCGGAGCTCACCGAGGTCTGGTCGGCGATCGGAGTGAGCGCGTCGCGGCAGGAGGCGACGGTCGCTGCGGCAAAGCTCTGCTCGGCGAGGGTGGCCGAGGGCATCGCCACCAGCAGGGCGCGCAGGTAGGCGACATAGGCACCCATCGCCGCGCGGTCGGCGCGCGCGTTGATGACCGGCCTCGGTAGCTGCCTGGCGCCGGCGGGCGCGGCGAGCGTGACGACCGCAACCAGCGTCAGCAACGCCGCACGGGGGATAATTGAGAGGGACCTGGGACTCTGCACTGCTTTCGCGCTCACCATCGGTGCTGCCCATGTAAACCTTGAGCGCAGCGAAGGTTGCGCGACCCGGCTGCGGTCGGAGCGATGCGCCTCAGCCACTCAGAAGTGAGGGCGCTGAGCCGCTGGGGGCGCTGGGCCGCTCAGCAGTCAGGGCTACTCCGTGTCCGTAGCTGCCTCGGCTTCGCTGCTCGTGTCGGCGCTGCCGGTCTCGAACAGCATCACAGCGAGGCAGGCACGAACCACCTCGTGCCCGTGAGGGCCAGCCTCGAGCATGCGCTCCTCGCTCTCCCGCTCGATCTCGCGCGCGCGCTCGATCAGTTCGCGCGTGACCTCTGCGATCGCGCGGAAACCCTCCTCATCGAGGTTCAGCGACCAGCGGCTGAGGATGCTCGTCTCGCGGTCGAACCCACCGGCTCCGGCGGCGTTGGCGGCGAGATCCACAACCTGGCTGAGCGCCGAGTCGACGAGCTTGGCCTTGACAATCTCCGGCACCTCACCCCAGGCCTGATCGCTGACACGGATTCGGCCGGCGGCCTTGTAGTAGTGCTCCAGCGCGCCGCGTCGGGGCGCGGTGGAATCCAGCTCGATCAGCCCCACACGCTCAAGTGCGCGCACGTGGTAGCTGACGTTGCCCAGAGGGGCGTCGATGCGTGCGGCGATGTCGCTGGGGCTGGCGGTCTGCTTCTCCAGCACCCGCAGGATGCGCACGCGCAGTGGATGAGCCAGGGCCTTGATGAGCCTGGGGTCATCGATCTCAGTTATTGGTTTCACAACACTGTCCCGGTCGATCTTGGTATCTCAGACCGATCTTAGGTCAAAAACGCTCCACTGGAGGAAACGTCTTCGAGTCTTAGACAGGTCTTAGAAGTTGAAGTGCACAACCAACGCCCGCCGATGATCGGCTGCGCGCTGCGTCAGCGCCTGATTTTGAAGGGGGATGGTTGCATGCACGGCGGCGGCAGCGCGGCAACCTGGCGACAGCGGTCTGGCGCGGTGGCGCAGGCGCGGCGTCGCTCCGTGGGGCTCGCGGTCCCGGTCGCCATCGTTCGATGCCAGACCCATCGCATGCACGATGTTGATCGAGATTCCAGTGAAGCGCAAGGCCGAGCCGTGAGCTCGTGTCGGTGGGATCGCCTGCTGGATCGTGGCTTGGACGCAGATGGGGATATCTCGATGGCCATTGACAGCGTGGCATCGGCTTGGCGGGGCATCGGCTCTCAGCTGCACCACGCTGGGGGAGAAAGCCAGCGTGGCGCTGGCTTTCTCCCCCAGCGTGGTGGCGGACAACGCCGGCCGACCTGTCGCGGCCGGTTGGTGGCGAAGTGAGGACCGCGATGATCGCGCTCGTGGAAGGTCTCCCGGGCGGGACACGAGTCCACTTCCACGCAGGCAATCGCGGGCTCTCGCAGGGATGTGGCGCAAAAAGCCTCCCTGAATTCCCACACAGGGCCGGAGACGGGGCAGCGGTCGTGCTGCACGGCGGGACGCTGGATGTCCAGGGAGGACGCGCGCCGTCCTGCCGCTCTGGGCATGCCGAGGGGAGAGCGCGGGCTGCTCTGAGCGCCGAACCGGGCTACAGGAGGGCAGCACGACGATGGCGTCGGGAGTCGAATATGCGCCGCGTTGTGGGTCCGCGCAGCCAGTCGATTGCGACGCTTGCCGGGGCTCGATTTTCGCCGGGTGCGGACGTTTGGAAGTCCCCGACGTTTGCCGGGCGGCGTCGCTTGCCGGGGCTCGAATTTCGCCGGGTGCGGACGTTTGGAAGTCCCCGACGTTTGCCGGGCGGCGTCGCTTGCCGGGGCTCGAATTTCGCCGCGTGCGGACGGTCGGAAGTCCCCGACGCTCGCCAGACCTGCATCCTGGACAACGCGGGCTCAGTTGCCCGGACCCCTGCAACTGAACGGAAAGCTGGAGCGGCAGTGTCCGTTGCGGCCTGCTCCAGACTCTCCACAGGGTTCCATGCGCCCGGCAGGATTTGAACCTGCGGCCTTTCGCTCCGGAGGCGAACGCTCTATCCCCTGAGCTACGGGCGCTCGGTGGCGGGGATGCCGCCAGCGAGCTTAGCGAGCAATGGGGCACGCGGCCACCCGCACGGTCGCCGGTCGCCGTCTGCAACCCTTCTGGCATGGAACTCTCACGCTTTGGAATCTTCACGATGGTGCGCACCCTCGGGGAGCCGCACTACGGCGACGCCGCGGCGCTGGCGGAGCGGCTGGGGTTCGGCGCAATCTGGCTGGGAGGCTCGCCGCGTGTCAGCGACCTCGAGCCGATGCTCGCCGCCACCGAGCGGATCGTTGTCGCGAGCGGCATCGCGAACGTCTGGCAGTACGAGCCGGCTGAGATGGCGGCGGAGTTCGCCGCGCTCGAGCGCAGCTTCCCCGGGCGCGTCCTGCTCGGGGTTGGGATCGGCCACCCGGAGCGCACCGCGCAGTACGTCGCGCCGCTGACCAAGATGCAGGGGTTCCTGGACGGCCTCGACGCGGCCCAGCCGGCTGTGCCGCGCGAGCGGCGGATCCTTGCCGCGCTGGGCCCGAAGATGCTCGAGTGCAGCGCGGCGCGCTCACTCGGCGCCCATCCCTATTTCAGCCCCGTGGAGCACACGCGCTTCGCGCGGGAGCGGATCGGCTCCGCAGGCCTGCTGGCCCCGGAACTGGCGGTCGTGATCGACGAGCAGCCCGAGCGTGCGCGGTCGAAGGCGCGTGAGTACGCCTCCTTCTACCTGCAGCTCACCAATTACGCGGCCAACCTGCGGCGGCTCGGCTGGGGTGACGCTGACCTCGCCGGCGGTGGCTCGGACGCGCTGCTGGACGCCGTCGTGCCGCAGGGCTCAGCGGCCGCGGCAGCCGCTGCGGCCCGCGCGCACGTGGAGGCCGGAGCTGACCACGTCTGCGTGCAGACGGTCGCTGTTCAGGGGCTGCCCGAGGCCGAGTGGACGCAGTTGGCTGAAGCGCTCGGGCTCTGAGCGGCGCAAGCTCAGCCGGCCGTGCAGCCGGCTCTGTGGGGCGGACGCTCAGCCTGCCGTGCAGCGGGCTCTGTGGGGCGGACGCTCAGCCGGCTCTGTGCGGCGCAGGCTCAGCCGGCCGTGCAGCGGGGGCTGAGCGGCAGGTTGTCCATGCCGTAAACCGGCGGCGTGACCCGCTGGCAGTAGGTGATCTGCCCCTTCGCGGGGACCACCACGCCGTAGAACGGGTAGTTCACCTGCGCCGTCACCATCGTGCAGCGCAGCGCCACCCGGGCGCTGGTGCTGCCGGGGGTGGGCACGCAGCTGCCGCCGCTGAGCGGCCCGTTCATCGCCCCCGTGGCGATCTGGCGACGCAGCCAGTGGGCGATCGCACGCTCGAGGCCGGTTGCAGGGGCGAGTCCCGGCGTGAGCCGCGCGCTGTGCGGCGCCTGCTGCTGGCGCATGATCGTCTTGGCCTGCGCGTTCTGGGCACTGAGCGCGCTGGGGTTGATCACGGCAGCCACGGTCGGCACGTGATGGTTCTCATAGTGGACCCAGACGACCAGCGCGATGACGAGCGCGCCGGCGACGGTGAACGGCAGTGCCCACTGGAACCAGAGCGGCAGGCTCCGGTAGTTGAGGCGCCGGGCTGGAGGCTGACGCGTCGCTGGCACACCGCCAGCGTACCGCGCCCTTGGCACACTGGCGCCGATGGAACTGTCGGTCTTCTTCGCCGGCACCGGAGGCTCGGTGCCAACTCAACGCCGTGGCCTGCCGGCGATCCTGATCCGTCGCGGCGGCGAAAGGATCCTCGTCGATTGCGGCGAGGGCACGCAGCGCCAGCTGCTGCGCTCGGTCGGGCTGACGGAGATCGATGAGATCTTCCTGACGCACCTGCACGCGGATCACTGGCTGGGACTCCCCGGCATGCTCAAGACCTTCGACCTGCGCGCGCGCGAGCTGCCGCTGCGGATCCACGGCCCGCGGGGCACCGCGGAGCTTGTCGACGGGCTGCTGCGCTTCGCCGGGCGCACAACCTATGAGCTTCGGATCGAGGAACTGGACGGCGGCGAGCTGCTGGAGCGCGACGGCTACGACGTGCTGCCGGTGCGGGTCTCGCACCGTGGCCCGGCGCTCGGCTACGTGTTCGACGAGCTCGACCGGCCAGGGGTCTTCGACCCGCGGGCGGCGGTGGCGGCGGGACTCACCCCGGGGCCGGAGTTCGGTCGCGTGCAGCGTGGGGAGACCGTCCGGGGCGTGACCCCGGAGCAGGTGATGGGACCTGTCAGATCGGGTCGCAAGCTCACCATCTCCGGTGACACGCGTCCCTGCGACGCGCTCTGCGAGGCCGCCTATCGCAGCGACCTGCTGATCCACGAGGCGACCTTCGCGATCGAGGAGGCGCAGCGCGCCGACCAGACCGGTCACTCGACGGCGGCGCAGGCGGCGGGGATCGCGCGCGACGCGGAGGTGAGCCTCCTGGCACTCAACCACTTCTCGATCCGCTACCCGGTGCGCGTGCTGCGTGAGGAGGCCCGCGCAGTCTTCGCCAACACCGTGCTGCCGCGCGACTTCGACACCATCGAGCTGCCGTTCGCGGAGCGCGGTGAGCCGCGGCTGGTGCGCTGGGAGGACCAGCAGCCACCGGCGGCGGAAGCCGAGTTCTGAACGGCCCGCCGCAGAGGCAGCACGGAAGCCCTCAGCGGCTCGCCTCAGCGGCGCTCCTCAGCGGCTCGCCTCAGCGGCTCGCCTCGCCCGCCGCGATCCATCGCCCAAGCCGCCCGCCGGCTTGGTAGGCTCAACCTAAGCGTTCCTTTAACCCGGTCCCGTGAGGCCAGGAAGGATTCATATGTCTGAGCAGACGGTCGTCCTCGACCGCGACGCCATGCGCCGCACGCTGGTGCGGATCGCGCATGAGATCGTCGAAAAGAACCCGCCAACCACCGCGCTCGCGGCTGAAGCGAACCCGGCGCCGGGCTTCGCGATCGTCGGCATCCACCGCCGCGGTGCCGTGCTCGCCCAGCGGCTGCAGCGCCTGACCAGCGAGCTGACCGGGGCTGACGTGGCGATCGGGTCGGTCGACATCTCCTTCTACCGCGACGATCTGGCGACCCGGCAGAGCGCGCCGGTCGTGCGCTCCACGCAGCTTGACTTCCCGCTCGACGGTCGCACGATCGTGATCGTCGACGACGTGCTCTACACCGGGCGCACCGTGCGCGCGGCGATCGACGTGCTGTTCGACTACGGGCGCCCGGCCCGCGTGCAGCTGGCCGCGCTGATCGACCGCGGTCACCGCGAGCTGCCGATCCGTCCGGACTATGTCGGCAAGAACCTGCCGACCGCCGTGCACCAGCACGTGCGCGTGCTGGTGCAGGAGCTGGATGGTGCTGAAGAGGTTGTGATCGAGTCAAACGAGCAGCGCGTGGCGGACCGCGCCACACCAGCAGCTGGGGGTAATTGAGGTGTCAAAGCATCTGCTGAGCATCGAGGACCTCGACCGTGAGGGGATCGAACGCATCCTCGAGCGGGCGCAGTCATTCGCGGAGGTCTCAGGTCGCGAGATCAAGAAGGTCCCCGCACTCAAGGGCCGCACCGTCGTGAACCTCTTCTACGAGGCCTCGACGCGAACCTCATCCTCCTTTGAGCTGGCGGCCACGCGCCTCAGCGCCGACGTGATCAGCGTCAGGGCCGCCGGCTCGAGCATCGAGAAGGGGGAGTCGCTGCGCGACACGATTCAGACCCTGACCGCCTACGAGCCGGCCGCGATCGTGATCCGCTCACCGCACGCTGGCGCCGCGGCGAGCGTTGCGGCCTGGACCGACGCCGCCGTGGTCAACGCCGGTGACGGCAAGCACGAGCACCCCACGCAGGCGCTGCTCGACGTCTTCACGCTGCGCCAGCGGCTCGGATCGCTCGACGGCCTCAGGATCTGGATCGTCGGCGACGTCCTGCACTCCCGGGTCGCGCGCTCGGACATCAGCGCCTTTCAGAAGATGGGGGCGAGCGTGACCGTCGCGGGCCCGCCGACGCTGCTGCCACGCGGGATCGAGGCGCTGGGCTGCGCCGCGACGCCGACGCTCGAGCGGCTCCCCGAAGCCGACGTGGTGTACGTGCTGCGGATGCAGCACGAACGCATGCAGGAGGCGTTCGTGCCCTCGCTCGGGGAGTACACGGCGCGCTACCAGATCAACGCCACCCGGCTGCGCCCGGGACAGCTGGTGATGCACCCCGGCCCGGTCAACCGCGGCGTCGAGCTCGACGGCGACGTGATCGACTCCGATGCTTCGCTGATCGGCGAACAGGTTCGCGCCGGTGTGGCCGTGCGGATGGCGGTGCTCTATGAGCTGCTGGTCGGAGCGAGCGCCCTGGCAGCGGTGGCGTGACGATGACCGAGCGGCTATTTCACCGTCCCGCGGAGGCTGCGCAACTGCTGATCCGCGGCGCTCACCTGCTGGACCCGCGCACCGGCCTGGACGCGGCTCACGACCTGCTCGTCCGCGACGGCCGGATCGCTCAGCTGGGCGCACCCGGCTCGCTGGAGGCGCCCGAAGGCGCGCGCATCGTGGAGGCGCAGGGCAAGCACCTGTTCCCTGCGTTCGTCGATCCGCACGTGCACCTGCGCACCCCGGGACAGGAGTACAAGGAGAACATCGCCACCGGCACGGCCGCGGCGGCGGCCGGGGGCTTCTGTCAGGTGATCGCGATGCCCAACACGGCGCCGGTGATCGACGCGGTCACGGTGCTGCGCTCGCTGACCACCACCGCCCGCCAGCAGGCGCTGGTGCCGACCGGCTTCCTGGCCTCGATCACCGTCGGCCTGCAGGGCAGCGATCTGAGCCCGATGGCGGCGCTCGCGGACGCCGGTGCTCTGGGCTTCACCGACGACGGCAAGCCGGTCGTCTCAGCCGGAATCCTGCGCAAGGCGATGCAGTATCAGCGCCTCGCCGGTGGCGTGATCGCGCTGCACGAGGAGGACCCCACGCTCTCCGGGGCGGGGGCGATGCACGAGGGCACGGTCTCGGCGCGGCTCGGGGTCGCGGGGATCCCCTCGATCTCGGAGTCCACGATGGTCGCGCGCGACAGCGCGATAGCTCGCTATGAGGGTGCGCGCACGCACTTCCAGCACCTCAGCTGCGTGGAGTCGGTGCAGGCGCTGGCGCACTGGCGCGACGCCGGGGCACCGGTCAGCGGTGAGGCGACGCCGCATCATCTGACGCTCACCGACGAGGCGGTGCGCTCGCTCGACACGCGCCTGAAGATGAACCCGCCGCTGCGCTCCGAGGCTGACCGCCAGGCGGTGATCGAGGGGCTGCGCTGCGGGGTGATCGAATGCATCGCCACCGACCACGCGCCACACGCCCGCCATGAGAAGGAGATGCCCTTCGAGCAGGCGCCGATGGGCAGCACCGGGCTGGAGACGGCTTTCGCGGCCGTCTACACGGAGCTGGTGCGCCCCGGTGTGCTGCCGCTCGCGCTGGTGGTGCAACGCCTGACCGCCGGCGGCGCGCTCTACGGGCTCCCGGTCCCGAGGATCGAGCCCGACGCGCAGGCGAACCTGGTGCTCATCGATCTCGAGGCCCGGTGGCGGGTGGGTGAGCACGGCTACGTGAGCCGCTCGGAGAACTGCTGCTTCCACGGGCGCACGTTCAACGGTGTGGTGCAAATGACGATCGCCGCCGGCTCGGTGGCGTATGAGAAAGGCAAGGAGAACCGAGGATGAGCGAGGCGACCGCCTACGTACTGCTGGAGGACGGCACCCGCTTTGACGGGCTCGCCTGCGGCGCCGACACGCACGCGGTGGGGGAGATCGTGTTCACCACATCGATGTCCGGCTACCAGGAGGCGATGACCGACCCCAGCTACCTCGGTCAGCTGATCGCGTTCACCTACCCGCAGGTCGGCAACTACGGGGTCAGCGAGCGAGCGATGGAATCCGACCGCGTCCACGCCGGCGCCGCGATCATGCGCGCGGCGGTTGACCGCGACGACACACCCAGCGCCACCGACGGCTGGCTGCGCTGGCTGCGCGCCAACGCGATCCCGGCGATCACCGACGTCGACACGCGCGCGCTGGTCCGCCATATCCGCGATCAGGGGGCGATGCGCGGCGGTGTGTTCCCGCAATGGGTGCCCGAGGCACAGGCGCGCGAGCTGATCGGCGCGGAGCCGCCGATGAGCGGACGCGACCTGGCGCGGGAGGTGACGCCCTCCGCGCCCGTCGCGCTCGACGGGCGCGGGCCAGACGATCGCTCCGAGGTGGTGCGGATCGCGATGATCGACACCGGCGTCAAGCGCTCGATCCTCGCCAACCTCGCGCGCTGCGGCGCGCAGGTGACGCTCTACCCGTGCACGGTGAGCGCCGCGGAGCTGCTCGGCAGCGACGCGCACGCGTTCTTCCTGGCAAACGGCCCCGGTGACCCGGCCGCACTCGACTATGTCGTCGCGACGATCCGTGAGCTGGTGGGCAGGCGGCCGATCTACGGGATCTGCCTGGGCCACCAGCTGCTCTGCCGTGCGCTCGGGCTGCAGACCTACAAGCTGCCGTTCGGCCACCACGGCGCCAACCACCCGGTCAAGGACCTCGCCACCGGTCGCACCGAGATCACCAGCCAGAACCACGGCTTCGCCGTACTCGGGCCGCCCACGCCCGACCGGCCCGGTGGCTCGCCGACGATCGACGGCGATCAGCCGGTGCGCTGGGAGACCGACTTCGGCGCGGCGCAGCTGAGCCACATCAACCTCTACGACCGCACAGTCGAGGGGCTGACGCTGCTCGACGTGCAGGGCGCGACCGTCCAGTACCACCCGGAGGCGGGGCCCGGGCCGCACGACTCTCTCTACCTCTTCGACCGCTTCATCCAGGAGATCCGGAATGCCTAGACGCGACGACATTCACAAGATCCTCTTGATCGGCTCCGGGCCGATCGTGATCGGTCAGGCGGCGGAGTTCGACTACTCCGGCACCCAGGCCTCGCGGGTGCTCATGCAGGAGGGGTATGAGGTGGTGCTCGTGAACTCCAACCCGGCCACGATCATGACCGACCCGGAGGTGGCCACCACCACCTACGTAGAGCCGCTGCTGCCCGGCCCGGTGCGCCGCATCATCGAGCGCGAACGGCCCGACGCGCTGCTGGCGACGCTCGGCGGTCAGACCGCGCTGAACCTCGCCAAGACGCTGCACGAGGACGGGACGCTGGAGCAGTTCGGGGTTGAGCTGATCGGCGCGAAGATCGACGCGATCGAACGCGGCGAGGACCGCGAGCTGTTTCGCCAGACGATGGAGCAGGCGGGCCTGCGGGTGCCGCGCTCGGCGATCGCGCACACGCTCGAGGAGGCGCGCGTGGCGGTGGCGCAGATCGGCCTGCCGGTGATCATCCGTCCGGCGTTCACGCTCGGTGGTGCCGGCGGCGGGGTGCTCAGTGAGATGGCCGAGCTTGACCGCGTGATCGGTCGTGGGCTGGAGGCCTCACCGATCAGCCAGGTGCTGATCGACGAGTCGGTGCTGGGCTGGGGTGAGTTCGAGCTCGAGGTGATGCGCGACCGGACCGACAACGTCGTGATCGTCTGCTCGATCGAGAACCTCGATCCGATGGGCGTGCACACCGGTGACAGCGTCTGCGTGGCGCCGCAGCAAACGCTCCCCGACCATCTCTACCAGCAGCTGCGCGACCAGGCGATCACGGTGATCCGCGCGATCGGTGTGGAGACCGGCGGCTCAAACGTGCAGTTCG
>JAJZDA010000254.1 GCA_021851525.1 Actinomycetes bacterium
CAGCGCCGCGGCCTGGGAGAAGGTGCCCTCCGGGCCGAGATACCCGACCTTCACGAGGGGTCCAGGTCGTGGCCCGGCGTGGGCCCCGCCGGCGCGCCCGCGTCCGGTGGGGTGCGGCGGCCCGTGCCGACGCCGGCCCCGCGGGCGCCGATCTGGCGGGCGGCGGCGGCAACCGCGGCCTCGCCGGTGTCACCGGAGAGCGCCAGCGCCACGGCCTGCGCCTCCTCCGGGGAGAGCTCCAGGTCGGAGCTGCCCTGATGCAGCTGCTTGGCGTAGAGCCGGGCGTGCTCGCGATGGTGGATCGTGGAGAGCACCACTCCTGAGCGGTTGGCGTCGAGCAGCGCCAGCGACGTGGACTGCCGGCCGGACATCTCGCCGTAGGCGTCGTAACGGACCAGCGCGCGATGCGCGATCGAGCCGTCGAGGCGCAGCTCCGCGTGATCCATGCGCGCATCCAGCCGCGTTCCGAAGTCCTCCACGTACTGGGCCAGCGACTCAAAGGAGGCCTGCAGGTGCGCGGCGTGAGCCACCAGATCGGCCTCGCCATCGCCCAGCACGGTGCGCTGCGCGGCGCGCAGCCGGCGCAGCGCCAGGCTCAGGCTGAGGGCCCAGATCAGGGCGATCAGCGCCAGCGCCGCGGCTGCCGCGGCAATGATCTCGCTCGTGTTCGCAGTGCCGTGCACCGAGGGAAGGATAAGCGGCTCACTTGAAGGTGACCGGGTAGGCCAGGAAGTTGTTGGTCTTATCGGCCTCGCCCGGCACCGGCACCACCTCCGCGTGCAGCGTCGAACTGGTCCCGGCCGGCAGCGCCCGCGGCAGCGTCACGTTGCAGGTCGTGCTCTGGTTGGGCGTGGTGCTGGCGATGGAGCTGGTGGCGCTGTCGTTGTAGCCCTTGATCCAGACCTTGCACTGCACGTCGTACTCCACGGAGGTGCCGGTGTTGGTGACGCTCAGCGTCAGCGTCGGCCGGGTCCCGGCCGGCAGCGTGTTGGTGATCGTCGTGTAGAACAGGGTCGTGCCGTAGCTCACCGAGTTCAGCTGATGGCCGCAGCTGCCGGAGCAGGGCAGGTTCGCCTGGGAGCTCGGCACCGGGGCCCCGAGCCGCGCCGCGATCGCCCTCGTGTCCAGCCAGCTGAGGTCGCCCATCAGCTGGCTGGAGTTGATCGGCACGCCGCTGGTGCCGCCGATCGTGATGCCGGCGCCGTTGAGCGCCGTGGCGATCCCGGTGGCCACAAAGCTCTTGTAGACCACGTCAGACGCAGCCAGGTCGTACATCCCCACGGCGATGTCGGCCACGCCCTGGCTGGCGGACTGGCTGGTCAGCGCGTTGGGGATCGCCGCAGCGATCTGCTGGATGCCGTTGTAGCGCAGCTGCAGCGTGTCGATCAGATGGCGCTGGGCCGAGGCCATCTGGCTGGGCGGGCTGTAATGCTCGGCGGTGCTCAGGTTGGCGCGGGCGCGGGCGAGGATGTTGGTCACCGCCGTGGTCAGCGCTGACTCGTTGTTGGTGGCGTTGCCGCGCTGCAGCTCCGCGAACAGCCGTGTGCCGTTGTTGTAGGAGGCCGTCATCAGGCCGTCGACGTTGCCGGCGTAGGTCTTCATCGAGTTGTTGGCCTGGCTGACCTGCAGCTGATGCACCAGCAACGCGACCACCACCACGACCGCCACAATCACGCCGGCAGCGATCAGCCGCCGGTTCTGCACCTGCTGCGATTGTCCTCGTGGCGGGCGAACCGGCCGCCCGGCCGGTGGGCGCGGTGCGGCACGGGGGCGGTTGCGAGGTGCCCGCGGCTGTGGCCGCGGCTCCTCGGGTGGCTCATCGCCCTCGTCGAAAAACGACAAGCTCTAAAGCTCCTTGCGGGATATCTCAACAGTGAGTAATAGCGACTGTGGGCCACCGGCGGCAACTGCGCAAGCCAGCGTGCAGAGGCGATGCGGCGCAGGGAGATCGGCAGGCGCCGCGAACAACAGTCAGACGTGAGCGCGATCCGGCAAGAGACTGGCGCTGACCAGCGGCTGCTCGGCCGCTACCGGCTCACCAAGCAGCTCGGCAGTGGGGCGTTCGGGACGGTGTGGGCGGCGCACGACGAACGCCTCGAGCGGGCTGTCGCCGTCAAGGCGCTGCCCCGCGGCCGCGTCGATCATCAGCGCTTCGAGCGCGAGGCCCGCGCCGCCGCCCGCCTGCAGCACCCGGCGATCGTCACGCTGTACGAGGCGGCGGTCGATGATGAGGGCGCCTACCTGGTCTCCGAGCTGGTGCGCGGCCGCACGCTCGAGCAGCTGCTCAGCGCCGGCCGGCTCTCCGACCACGAGATCATCGAGCTTGGCATCGCGCTCTGTGAGGCGCTCACCCACGCCCATGAGCAGGGCGTGATCCACCGTGACGTGAAGCCCTCCAACATCCTGGTGGCGAGCGGCTCCAGGGGCGCGAGCGTGCGCGCGAAGCTCACGGACTTCGGTGTCGCGCACGTCGTCGGCGGCGACGCGCTGACGCGCACCGGCGACGTGATCGGCACGCTCGCCTACATGGCTCCGGAGCAGGCCGCCGGCCGCGAGGCCACCTGGAGCTCCGACCTCTACTCGCTGGCACTGGTGCTCTATGAGGCGCTGAGCGGCGTGAACCCGCTGGCGGACGGCGGCCGTGGCGGCTCACGCTCACGCTCACGCTCGCGTCGCCACGCTCCGTTCCTGCCGCCGCTGCGCCGCCAGCGGCGCGACCTCTCACGCGGCCTGGCGGCCGGCATCGACCGCGCGCTGAAGCCGCGCCCCGGCGAGCGCGGTGAGCTCG
>JAJZDA010000070.1 GCA_021851525.1 Actinomycetes bacterium
CGCCTGTGGGTCACCGCCGACCGTCAGCGGGGGCCCGGTGGTGCCGGCTGCCAGGTTCACAGGGATCACCTGGCCGCTGCCGTACTCGGTGACATAAGCGGTTGAGCCGTCCGGGGAGATCGCCACGGCGCTCGGCTGCGACGGCAGCGCGATGGCGCCGCCGACCTGCCCCGAGGGCAGGCTGACGCGCGTCAGCGCGTACTGCGCCGGTCCGCTGGAGGCGATGTTGTTGGCCACCCAGAGCGTGGAGCCGTCCGGTGTGATCGCCAGCGCGTTGGGGGTCGCGCCGACGTTGATCGGCGCCAGCAGGCTGTCCGAGGGGATCCGGAAGCGGGTGATCGTCGCGCTGGTGGAATCGGTGACGTAGCCGGTTGAGCCGTCCGGTGAGATCGCGATCGCGTCCGGGTTTGAGCCGACGTGGATCGCCGGCGGGGTCTTGCTGATGCCGTTGGTGCTGGTGATGATCGGCGTCACCCAGCCGCTGTCGCTGGTCACGTACGCCAGCTCCCCGTTGGGGGTCAGCGCGATCGCGTTGGGGCCGGCGGCGACCTTCAGCGGCGCGCCCGCCACGTCGATGCCCTCGAGCGTGATCGGCGTGACCGTGTCACTGCCGTCGTCGGCCACGTAGGCGGTCATGCCGTTGGCGGTCACGGCTATCGCCCGTGGCCCCGAGCCGGCGGGAATCGGCGTGCCGGCCGTGTACGTGAGCCCGGCGGCGCCGCTCGTGATCGCCACCGGCGTGACCGTGTCGGCACCGCCGTCGGCCACCAGCAGCGTGCCGCCGTCGGGCGTCAGTGCCACCGCTGCCGGTCCGGAGCCGGCGGCGAACGGCGCCTGCGGGGTCGCCGTGGTGAGGTCCAGCGGCGTGACCGTGCCGTCACCGGCGTTGGCCACGTAGGCCATCTGGTCGGCGGCGGCGCCGGTGCCCGTGGCCAGGCATGCCGCCATCACGGCGACCAACAGTGATCCTGCCCGTGCGCGGCGGTGAAGCGATCCCACGGCTGAGATATCGGCCCGGACGCCGTTTGGCGAAGCTTCGGGCGGCCCGCTAGATCACCTGTCCAGCACCGGTCGGCAACCGGCGCTCGGGTGATGCGCCCCGCCCAGGCGGCCTATCGGCGCTGAGCGGGGTTTCCGCTCAGGCGGCGTCGAGGTCGGCGTCGGGCTCCCGCTCGAACGCCTCCTCGCGACCGTCCCCGCCCGGATCCTTCTGCGGCTTGGCGCGCGCCGCCTTGGTCGAGCGTGATCTGCGGGGCTTGGGCTTCACGGTGCCATCCTCCGAAGGCTCTGCGCCGCGCGCGTCCTGGACATCGCCGGCCGCGTCGCCGTCACCGCTGATGTCCTGGCCGGCGTCGCTCTCACCATCGACCGCGGCTGCCACCCGCTTGGCGGCGCCACGCAGGTCAAGCGCGCGCACGTTGGCCGCCTCATCTGCACCCAGCGCCTCACCCACCGCGATGACCCCGTCGATGAACTCGGCACCGTCCTCGGCGTGCTTGCGCGTCGCCCGGCCGGGTGCCCTGCGCCTGGGTGCCTTGCGCGCGGGCGCCTCCTGGTCGGGCGCCTCCCGCTCAGCTGCCTCCTGGTCGGGCGCCTTCTGGTCGGGCGCCTCCCGCTCAGCTGCCTCCTGGTCGAGAGCCTTCCGGTCGAGAGCCTTCTCGTCTGGTGTCTCCCGCTCAAGTGCCTCCGCATCCTGCAGCTGGCCGTCCGCGGCCGCGGTAGTGGCGAGCGCTTCCTCTCCCGGCTTGCGGACCCGGCGGCGGTTCTTGGCGCGGCGTCCCTTGGGGAAGTTGCGCAGCAACTCCCGGGCCAGCGCGGCCGGCTTGCGCGCCATGCGGGTGCGCGCGCTGTTGATCGCCTCGGCGGCGTCCGGCGTGTGCGCCAGCGCCGCGGCCAGCAGCGCCGCGCCCAGGCGCCGATCCTCGCCGCGTGTGGCCTGCACCAGCCGCCGCGCGTTGCGGGCGTGGGCCTGGCCGCTCGAGTTGACCAGCAGGCCCAGCAGCCGCTTGGTCTCCGGCCAGCGCTGGACGGCGTACTCCTCGTGCACCTCACGCGTCATCTCAGCCATCCGCCAGATCCAGTTGTTGGCCTGGTCCCGGCGGCCGATGCGCCGCTCGGCCAGCGCCTGCAGCATCACCTTGACGCCCTCGCGGCGCTCGTCACGCTGCCAGCCGGCCATCAGGTCGATGGCGGTGTCAAATGCCTCCGCGTCGCGCCCCGCCGCGATCTCCTGCAGCGCCCGCAGCCGCAGCTGGGCGTTGCGGTTGCGCTGCAGCGTGTTGACCAGGAACAGGCGGCGCAGCTCGCCCTGGCGGTCGAAGTGCAGCATCGCCTTCGCGCGGCGCCAGCCGTTGGGCGCCACGCGCGCTCCGGCCAGCTGCGCCCAGACACGCTGCTCGCCGTAATCCAGGTGCTCCACCGCGATGCGCCACAGCTCACGCTCGAAGACCTCAGCGCGGCGCACCGGGTCCGGCGTCACCGGCAGCACGCGGCGCTCAACGCGCACGCGCCTTCCGCGTCCGCGCCGCACCGGCCCCACGACGATCGCGCCGCCCCTGTAGACGTCGCGGTCAAGCAGCGAGTGCAGCGTCACCACCGGGTCGTCGTGGCGTGTGGCCGGATGCACGAAGTCCACCACGATGCCGGCCTCCTTGCCCGGATGGCGGCGGGTGACACGTCCGACACGCTGCTGGTAGATGCGCTTTGAGGCAGTTGGTGCCAGGTGCATGCAGACGGTCGCGCGCGGGCTGTTCCAGCCCTCGGCCAGCAGCTGGGCGTTGACCAGCACGTCGATCTTGCCGGCCTCGTAGTCCGCCAGGATGTTCGCCAGCTCACGCTTGGGCGTCTCACCGGAGACCGCCATCGCCTTCATCCCCATGTCCCTGAAGGACTGCGCGACGTTGTACGCGTGTGCCACGCCCGCTGCGTAGACCACCCCGGGGACACCGTTGAAACGGGTCTTGTAGAGGTCCGCGATCGCGTAGTTGAAGGGTGTCTGGTCAAGCAGCTCGGCCAGCATCTCCTGGTCAAACTCGGTGTCCACCTCGCCGCGTCGCAGCGGGACCTTGGCGATCGTGCGGACGCCCGGTCCGGGCGGGATGCGGATGCAGCGCAGCGGCGCAATCACGCCGCGCCGGGCCGCCTGAGCGAGGTCGAAGCGCGAGGTCTGCGTGGGGAAGAGGTCGGTCACGTGGCGCGCGATCAGCGCGCCGGTGGCGGTCATCCCGATCCAGATCGGCTGGTGCCACTTGCGGATCGCGGCGGAGGTCTTCTCACCGAGCGCGGTGTGGGCCTCGTCGCAGATCACGATCGTGTAGGCGCCGGAGATCTTGCCGGCATTGCGCACGAACCACTGGTAGGTCTCGACCGTCACCGGGCCGTTGGTCGAGTCCTCGCCGACCAGCAGCGGCTTGCACAGGCGGTCCTTGTAGCCGCGGTCCTTGAGCTCTCCGATGAACTGGTCAACGAGGTTGCGCCGGTGGGTGAGGATCAGCACCCCGCCGGTGCGCGAGGCCTCGACAAAGCCGACGGCTGCCACGGTCTTGCCGGCGCCGGTCGCGTGCTCGAACCAGAAGCGGCGTGCGGCGCCAGGATCGTCGGCCGCGCCCTCGGGCGCGATGTCCTCATCAAGCTCGGGGTCGTCCTCCTGCCAGTCCTGGGGCTCCTCGTCCTCCTCGTCCTGGGCCTCGTCGTCGGCTTCGGCTTCGGCTTCGTCCTCGGCGGCGCTCGCGTCCTCGTCGCCGTCGTCCTCGTCGTCCTCGTCCTCGTCGTCGTCCTCGTCGGGCGCGGAGTCCTCGTCGTACTCGTCCTCGTCATCCTGCTCCAGAGCCTCGATCTCCAGCTCCAGCTGCTCTGACTCGAGCGCCGGCGGCTGCTCGTCGGGCTCGTCGCTCACCTCCGCCGGCGCTGTCGCCGGTTCATCCAGTTGCGCCTCGGGCTCCTGCGCGCCTGCGGGGGCGAGTGACTCCGGGGCCTGGACCCCGGCCAGCAGTGCCGTCAGCGTCCCTGACAGCGCGTCGACCTGGTGTGCTGAGAGCACAGTGCCGTCCACCAGTTTCGGCTCATCATCGGAGAGCACGCGCTCCAGGCCCAGCAGCAGCGAGTATTCCTGGCGCCACTCCTGCGATGGGAACGCGAGCCCGGCGTCGACCTCCAGCAGCGCGGCGTCCAGCGCGCGCCGGCGCGCTGAGCCGGGCGCGAGCGCCGCCTCGCGGGTCTCGCCCTCGAGGACAAAGCGCTCACGCGTCAGCCGCTCAGCGCGCTTGATGGCCGAAGGGCTCGGGAAAGGGGTGGAATCACCCATCAAAAAGATCTGGAAAAGGGAGTTGGGAACAGCGCGAAGCCGCAGGGCGGGACGTGGCGGCTCAAGAACGGTTCGTCGCAGCTACCTCGGCTCCAAAGAGCGCTTGGAACGGCGACCCCCTCCTCGCCGCTGCCTCGGCGGGAGGACAGCGCATATTTAAGCAGACCTGCGGACGGATCAGTGTGTGACAAGCTTGCGGTGTGCAAGCGATCCCGGCGGGCACCCGAGCTCCTGCGGCGGACTTTGAGGTCCGCGAGGTCTCCACGCGCAACGAGTTGGAGGCGGCGCTGAAGCTTCGCTACGAGGTCTTCTGCGTGGAGCAGGGGGTCCCCCGCGGCGATGAGCGCGACGGGCGTGACCACGACGCGCTGCACCTGGTGGCCCTGGTCCACGGTGAGGTGGTGGCCACCTGTCGGCTCGTGTTCGTCGGCACGGTGGTGCAGTTCAGCCGGCTCGCGGTGGCGCGCAGCGCGCGCCGCCAGGGGATCGCCACCGCGCTGCTGCACCTGGCCGACGCGGAGACGCTCAGGCGCGGCGCCAACCGGATCGTGCTGCACGCCCAGACCTATGCGCGCGCGCTCTACGAGCAGGCCGGCTACGTCGCCCGCGGGCGGGAGTTCGTGGAGGCGAACATTGAGCACGTGGCGATGGAGAAGCTGCTCTGAGGGCACTGGTCCAGCGCGTCACGCGCGCGGCGGTCAGCGTCGGCGGGGAGCAGGTCGCGGCGATCGGTCCCGGTCTGCTGGTGCTGCTCGGCGTGCGCGGCAGCGACACCCGCGCTGACGCGCAGCGGCTGGCCGAGAGGGTCATGGCGCTGCGCGTGTTCCCGGATGAGCACGGACGCATGAACGCCCCGCTTGGAGATCGTGAGCTGCTCTGCGTCAGCCAGTTCACGCTCTACGGCGACACCAGCCGCGGCAACCGCCCCAGCTGGGGGCAGGCGGCCCCGGCGGAGCTCGCGCAGCCGCTCTATGAGCACTTCTGCGATCTCACGGGCGCGGCGCGCGGGGTGTTCGGCGCGGAGATGGCGGTTGAGCTGGTCAACGACGGTCCCGTGACGCTGCTGCTCGAGAGCCGCTGAGGCGCGGCGCCCGCGGCGCTGGCCGGCGAGCTCATCTGCGGCGCGGGGCCTATGCTCGGTGTGTGGACTGTGTTGTCACCGGCGGTGCCGGCTTCATCGGCTCGAACCTCGTCGACGCGCTGGTCGCGCGTGGTGACCGCGTTGCCGTGATCGACAACCTCTCGACCGGCAGGCGCGCCAACCTCGAGGCTGCGCTGGCCGCGGGGGCGCAGCTCTTCGAGCTCGACGTCTGTGACGCGGAGGCGGTCACGCGTGTGTTCGAGGCGGTGCGTCCGCAGCTGGTCTTCCACCTCGCCGCGCAGATCGACGTGCGTCTGTCCGTGGAGACGCCGGCGGCCGACGCGCGCATCAACGTGCTCGGCGCGATCAACGTGCTGGAGGCCGCGCGCCAGGTGGGCGCGCGCAGGCTCGTGAACACCTCCACCGGCGGTGGGCTCTACGGCGACGCCGAGCTGCTGCCGACGCCGGAGAGCCACCCGATCAGGCCACTCGCGCCGTACGGTCAGAGCAAGCTTGCGGCCGAGGGCTACTTTGAAATGTACACCCGCGTACATGGTGTCTCCACTGTCTCTCTGCGGTACGGCAACGTCTATGGCCCGCGCCAGGACGTCCACGGTGAGGCCGGTGTCGTCGCGATCTTCTGCGGCTGCCTGCTGGACGGCCGTACGCCGGTGATCTTCGGTGACGGCCGCCAGACCCGGGATTGGGTTGACGTCGCTGACGTCGTGCGCGCCAACCTGCTGGCCGCCGACGCGGACATCAGCGGCGCGCTCAACATCGCCCAGGGCCGCGAGACCTCCGTCCTTGATCTGGTGCAGGCGCTGCGCGAGGTCGGCGCTGAGCGCGGCCTGACGCTCCCCGAGCCCAGCTTCGAGCCCGAGCGCCTCGGGGAGGTGCGTCGCAGCTGCCTGGACGTCACCCAGGCGCGTGAGCAGCTCGGCTGGGTTGCCGAGCTGCCGATGCACGACGGCCTACGCCGGATCCTCGCCGGTTAGCGCCGCCGGCAGCTCTCAGGGTGCCAGGCGGGCGCTGCTTGGTCTCGGGCGGATCAGCCCTGCGTTCGCTCGGCCAGCAACCAGACGTTGCGACGGTGAAACGGCAGCCACACCATGATCCGAAAGATCAGCGGGCGCCGATGGGACTTGGTTCGAGCAGAGATGATCCCAACACCGGGAAAGATCGATTCGTATCCGGCAGTCCTGACCTTGAACCCCTGATCGCTGAAGAGCTTGCGGAAGCTGACCCGCGTGAACGGGCGCTTGTGGGTGTAGTCGTCCCAAACCCACCGCTGCGCATCCGGCGAGCAGGCGTACACGCGGGCGCCCGGACGCAACACGCGCCGCACCTCCGATACGAGAGCGACGGGGTCGTTCACATGCTCCAGGAGGTCCTTGAGGATCGCCGCATCAAACGCACCGTCCGGAAACGGGAGGCCCTCGTTGAGATCCCCGACCACCGCGTTGATCCCGCGCTCGCGGGCATTGGCGACAGTGGAGTCGGAGCTGTCGATCCCGGTGTAGTTGACGAAGTGGCGTGACAGCCAGGCGGTGCCACAGCCAACGTCGAGCAGTTGCACGTCAGGCGAGAAATGCCGGGTCACGTCGGCCCAGTAGCCGGGTTCGGCGTGCCACTCGTGATAGGAGCTGATCTGGCTGTCCGCTGACATCGCCGGGCGATCTTAGCGGTACAGGTGGGTGCAGCCGCTCTGGCCGGCGTCACACGAGTCCTGGGCTCGGTCGGCGGCGCCGTGCCGGACCCCGCAGCTTGTTGGCTAGTCTGACGCCAATGCGCGTTCTCATCACCGGGGGATCAGGGTTCGTTGGAGGGCACCTCGCGACGGCCCTGAGACGCGAGGGCGCGGAGGTGGTGAGCTGGGGTCTGGCGGAGGCTGGCTCTGAGCCATCTGTGGCCGTTGATCTGCGTGACCTGCGCGCGGTCAGTGCACACGATCTGACGCCGTTTGACGCGGTCATCCACCTGGCCGGTCTCGCCAACGTCGGACGCTCCTTCGCGGAGCCGGCAAGGTACGTGTCCGAGAACAGCGCGATGGAGGTCAATCTGTTTGAGACGCTGCTCGCTCAGGGAGCGTTTCCAAAGGTGCTGGTCGTGAGCACCGGGGCGGTCTATGGCAGCGCGCGGGGGCTCATAACAGAGGACACGCAGGTCACCGTCACGAGCCCCTACGCGGTGAGCAAGCTGACTCAGGAACTGCTTGGCGCCTACTACGGTGAGCGGGGCTTTGAGGTGGTGGTTGCCAGACCGTTCAATCACATCGGCCCGGGCCAGCAGCCTGGATATCTGGTGGCTGACGTGGCCAGCCAGATCGCCGCGGCTGAGCGCCGCGGCGCGGGCACGGTCACCGTTGGCGATCTCTCCTCTGCGCGCGACTACACCGACGTGCGCGACATCTGCGCCGCGTACATCGCGCTCATCAGGGATGGGCGCGCCGGTGAGATCTACAACGTATGCACCGGGGATTCGCACACCGGGGATGAGATCGTCGAGCGGCTGCTCGAGCTGACCAACAGCAGGGTTGAAGTGGTGCGCAGCGCCGCGCTGACGCGGCCGACCGACGCAAGCGTCGTGAGAGCCTCGAGCCAGAAGCTCAGTCAGCACACCGGATGGGCGCCGTCGATCGCGCTCAGCGCCACCCTGGCGGACACGCTCGAATACTGGCGCTCGCGCGTCGCTGCGGCGGCGCTCAGCTGAGCAGCTTGAGGTCGGCGTCCACCATCATCCGGATCAGCTGCTCAAAGTCAACCTGTGGCTCCCAACCCAGCCGCTCACGGGCCTTGCTCGAGTCACCGATCAGCTGGTCCACCTCGGCGGGACGCTGCAGCGCCGGATCGATCCGCACGTGCTCGTCGATCGCGAGCCCCGCTTGGTCAAACGCGATCTCCAGGCACTTGCGCACCGAGTGCGCGACGCCGGTGGCGACCACGAAATCCTCGGGAACGTCCTGCTGCAGCATCAGCCACATCGCCCGCACATAGTCCCCTGCGTAACCCCAGTCACGCTCAGCGTCGAGGTTGCCGAGCGACAGCTCTTTGCGGAGCCCGAGCTTGATCGCGGCGGCGTGCCAGGTGATCTTGCGGGTGACGAACTCCAGGCCGCGTCGCGGGCTCTCATGGTTGAAGAGGATCCCGCTCGATGCATACAGGTCGTATGACTCGCGGTAGTTCACGGTGATGAAGTGCCCGTAGACCTTTGCGACGCCATACGGCGAACGCGGATAGAACGGGGTGGTCTCACGTTGCGGGACCTCCAGCACCTTCCCGAACATCTCGCTCGACGACGCCTGGTAGAAGCGCGCATCCGGGCACACCTCGCGCATCGCCTCCAACAGGCGAACCACGCCGGTTCCGGTGAACTCCGCCGTCAACGTCGGTTGGATCCAGGAAGTCGCGACAAAAGACATCGCTGCGAGGTTGTAGATCTCGTCTGGCTGGCTGGCTCGCAGGGCGTCGACCAGGGAACGGTGGTCCAGAAGGTCTCCCTGGTGCAGGCGGATCCGGTCGCGAAGGTGGTCGATCCGGTCGAACTTTTCGGTCGAGGCGCGGCGCACCATGCCGTGGACCTCATACCCCTGCTCGAGCAGCCACTCGGCCAGGTAGGAGCCGTCCTGGCCCGTGATGCCGGTGATCAGTGCTCTACGTTTGGGCATGTCGGCTGAGCACGATAGCGGCCCGCTCGGGCGCACGCGGCAAAGCCGCGCGAGCCAGCCTTGCCTCCGAGCGGCGGGTTAGACTTGCGTCGCTTTGGCCTACAGCACAAAACAGCGCAGTCTCGTTCCGGGTACGGAGGTTGTCCCGAAGGTCGTCCCTGCAGGGAGGTTACGGAACATAGCGCTCGATGGTCTCGTGCTGCCGCTCTTGCTCGCCGGGCCTCGCCGTACCGTGGAGACCGCATTCGGGGCCATTCCGCTCGAGTATGGGTTTCGGACTTGGTGGTGGCGTACAGAGCGCTGCGTTGAGATCGCGATCGCCAAGCACGTGCTCAACGGTCGCGAGGCGTCAAGCGTGCTAGAGGTCGGCAACGTGCTGGCGCTAGCTGGTGTCGCTGGTCACGCCGTGGTTGACAAGTATGAGCCCGGCCCGGGCGTCCTGAACGTGGACATCATCGACTTCCAGCCGGCGCGCCGTTATGACATCGCCGTCTCGATCTCGACACTGGAACACGTCGGCTTTGACGAGCACCCTCAAGATCCCGAAAAGGCAACCGTCGCGCTGGCTCACCTTGCGGGGCTCGCGGATCAGCTCCTCGTGACCATCCCCGTCGGGTACAACCGGGAGTTCGATGGTCGCTTCGTTGAGGGGCCTTTCGATGTTGTTGAACTGCTGGTCAAGACGTCTCGTCTGGGCCGCTGGGAGAGCAGGCCAATCGAGCAGGCAGCGAGCATCCGCTATGGAAGTCCGTACTCCTGCGGGAACGCCGTGCTGGTTGGCAGTCGCGGGCTGTCCCGCGCCTAGGCGGATCTGACTACTCTTTGCCGACGGGCGGGCCGTCATCTCTGGTGAGCTGTCAGCGCTGGTCCCGTAGAGGATATGTTCAAGAGTCTTAGATCAAACCTGCCGGCTGCCACTCACGTTCGGACCCAGCTCGCGCCGTCCGGTGATGAGCAATCCGCGGACCGACTCCAGCCGTCCTCACCTCTGCGGGGCGTCAGGATCGCAATCGCCTACGACGGCATCTTCCCGTGGAGCATCGGTGGAGCGGAGCGCTGGTATCGCGCGCTGGCCGAGGGCCTTGCGCGCGCCGGAGCGAGTGTCACCTACGTGACCCGGCTGCAGTGGGATGGCGACCCGCCGGTGCTGGACGGCATCGAGGTCGTCGCGGTCCGAGGTCCGCGCGAGATCTATCACCCCGACGGCAAGCGTCGCGCTGATCAGCCAATCCGCTATGCGGCCGGCCTCTTCTCCTGGATGGTCCGCAACCGCCGGAGCTTTGACGCCGTGCACCTGGCGAACTTCCCCTACTTCTCGTTGATCGCCACGCGGGCTGCGTTGGTCGGTGCGCAGCATCCGGTCCACGTCGATTGGTTTGAGGTCTGGCCTCTGCGCTACTGGCGCGACTATGCGGGCGCGGCGGTTGGCGCGATCGGCTATGCGATTCAGGAACTGTGTGTTCGCCTCACTCCCACAGCGCTGGTCTTCTGGGACCACACGGCCAGCCGGCTGGCTGAGCATGGCTTCAGGGGAGAGTCGGTTTTGTTGCCTGGGCTGCTGCCGGAGATCCAGGCAACCGACCCGGACGCAGGACAGCTCCTCGCTGATCCACCGACGGTGTTCTTCTCAGGTCGTCACATCAAGGACAAGGGTGTGCGACTGCTTCCGGAAGCGCTGTGGATCGCACGCCAGAGCATCCCATCCCTGCGGCTGGTCATCGCCGGCGAGGGGGTGGAGACGCCGCTGGTCAAGGAGCTCGTCCGGGAGTTCGAGCTCACAGACGCCGTTGACTTCGTGGGAAAGCTTTCTGATGCAGATCTGTTTGCATACGTCGCCTCGGCCGCCTGTGTAGCTGTCCCCTCGGTGCGTGAGGGGTATGGCCTGGCTCCGGTCGAGGCTGCCGCACACGGAACGCCGGCGGTCGTGACCGACGGCCCGGAGAACGCGGCCGTGGGTCACATCATCGACGGCCGCAACGGTTTCATAGTGCCGCCGACGCCCGCCGGCGTGGCGGACGGGATCGTGAAGGCCGTGCGGGCCGGGGCCGAACTGCGCGAGACCACAGAGCAGGAGTTTCGGACGATGGCGGCAGAGAACAGCATGCAGCGCTCCGTGCAAATGGTTGTGGCACTGTATGTTCAGCATCTCAGGCCCGCCACCGCGCCCAGCGGCACGGCGAAGCTGACGGCTCAGGTCGCCGGCGCCTCCGAGAGCAAGTAGCCATGAGTCACGTAGAAAGCCGTCCGGACCAGTCGCTGGTCTACACCGCCGAGGTTCAGCCCAGGAGGCTCTCAGCATCCGCGCCCGGTCCAAAGATCGCGGTTCTGGTCCCCTGCCTGAACGAGGAGCATGCGATCGGTGCGGTCGTCAGAGAGTTCGGACACTCGCTCCCGGGATCCAGGGTGTACGTGTACGACAACGGCTCGAGCGACCAGACGGTGGAGCGGGCCCGCGAAGCGGGAGCGATCGTTCGCTTTGAGAGTCGGCGAGGCAAGGGCAATGTGGTGCGCCGCATGTTCGCCGACATTGATGCCGACATCTACGTGCTGGTCGACGGCGACGGGACGTACGACTCCTCGAGCGCGAAGTCGATGGTTGAGCGACTGATCTCAGATCATCTGGACATGGTGATCGGTACACGCGTCGTGGAGGAGCAGGCCCAGGACGCCTACCGTCGCGGGCACGCCACCGGGAATGCCGTTTTCACCAAGGCCGTGCGAACACTCTTCCACGGGCAGTTCACGGATGTCCTCTCGGGCTATCGCGTCATGTCACGCCGTTTCGTGAAGTCGCTCCCGATGTTCTCGTCCGGGTTCGAGATCGAGACCGAGCTCTGCGCCCATGCGGATCGGATGAAGGCCGCCACGGCGGAGGTGCCCACCGCCTACAGCTCGCGTCACGAGGACTCGGCCAGCAAGCTGCGCACGGTCAGAGACGGTGTGCACATCACGCTTGCGCTGATCCGGCTCGTCGAGGAGACGCGGCCGTTCCAGTTCTTCGGGGCGTTCTTCTGCTTGCTCACGGCGGTCTCGTTGGCCCTGGGGATCCCGGTGCTCGATGAGTATGCCCGCACCGGGCGCGTCGCTCGTCTGCCAACAGCGGTGTTGGCTGTGGCAATACAGATCGTCGGGTTCCTGGCGCTGCTGGCCGGGGCGATCCTGCGCAGCGTGGCACGCACGCGCGATGAGATCCGGCAGATGATGTACCTGCAGATGGAGCCGTCGCACCTGGAGCGCGAGGACGGCTGAGCTCACGGCCGGTCTCAGGTCGGCTGCGTCTCCGTCTGCGGTCAGTCCGCGCAGCACGGTCGGCACCGCCAACTCTGCGCAGGCCGGCTACTGGGACTGAGCGGCGCCAGGGGTTGGCATAGCCAGGATCGCCTCGACAGTGATCGCATCGGGTGCTGGGGTGCTGGTCCAGATCACCTGCGGGCGCGCTTGCCAGATCTCCTCGCAGCGGTCACAGGCCTCGTCCACCGTCAGTCCGCCCTCGCGTCCACGGGAGGTCTCGATCGTCATGAAGCGCCAGCGCAGGCCATCGAGACCCGCAAGGACGGCGCCCTCCGCTCCCTCCACATCGATCTTCACAAGGTCGACCACGTCCGGTATCTGCAGCTCCGCGCGGCGCGCGGGCGTGAGCCGCCTGAGCTCAACCCTGTATTCGACCGCCGAGTCCTCTCTCAGCCCCAGCAGGGCGTTGCCACGGTAGATGCTGCCCTGGGCAGAATGCCCCTCGACCGCCCAGAGGTTCGCCTCCATGTCCTGCTCAGCGATTCCCCAGGGAACGATCGTCCAGTTGGCCGCTCCCGACGCGTTGCGGCGGAGCATCTCAAGCGGTGTGGCGTTGGGCTCAAACGACCAGACCGAGGCTCCTGGAAACCGTCGCGTTACGGTCGCGCCGAACTGACCGACGTTCGCGCCGACATCGATCACCGTGGCGCCCCGCAGCGACACGATCGAGTCCAGGCGGCTGACGTCGTCCACGTACGCCGGAAGCAGCAACGGGAGGAGGCGCCCGTCGTACTCGAACGGAGCGCCCAGATACCGGAGTGTGCGCCGGTTCCGTGCAACTGCGCTCCAGCGCTCAAGCCAAAGCCGAGCCCGCTCAGAAAACCCCAAGCCAGTCGCCGTCAGCAGTTGTCGCTCGATCGCCAGCAGATCCTTGACTCTGCCGGCGTACCAACGCACGTCATTCTGGGTCTGGGTCACGGCGGCTGACAATACAGTTAGTTGGTGGACGCCGGGGCCGTCGGCGCGTGACAGGACTCGGCTCGCGGCGGGGGCATCCTGATCGTGGCCTCGCGCTCGGGCTGACGCGCATCCTGTGCGCATTGTCGGCGTAGCGCCCGTCCCGCCGGGCGGGAACACAGCTTGCGCCTCGGCGCCCAGCGCGCACACCAGACCGTCGCCGCTTCAGCGTCGTGTGATCAGGCGTGGCCGGCTTGGCTGTCCTGGGCTGGCTCGACCGTCGAGAGGACCGAGCGATACGTCTGCACCGTCCTATCCGCAGTCGTGCGCCAGGTGAAGCCGCTCGCGCGCGCCCTTCCAGCAACGCCAAGGCGCGCAGCCAAGTCAGGGTCGCCGAGGATCCGCTCTATGGCTGCGGCTATCGCGTCCGGCGCCAGCGGATCGAAGAGCACCGCTGCGTCACCTGCGACCTCAGCTAGCGCTCCTCGTCCGGAACACGCGACCGGCAAGCCTCTGGCCATCGCTTCCAGCACCGGCAGCCCGAACCCCTCATGCAGTGAGGGACATGCCAAGCAGGTGGACGCGGCGTACAGCCCTTCAAGCTCCTCCGCCGAAACCCACGAGCGGAGGTCCACGTCAGCTTCTACACCGAGGGCTGCGGCATGGGCGCGAAGGTCATGCTCGTGCGGTGTCGGGTACCCAGGGATGACGAGAACTGGGCGCCTCTCTGCGGGGATCAGCGCCACAGCCGAGATCAGGCGCGCGAGGTTCTTGTGGGGACGCTTGGACGCCACACAGAGGACGATCGGCCGCTCTCCAAGCCCGAAGCGGACACGCAGCTCCGCTTCCGGGAGCGGAAGCGCTCGCGCGAGGTTGCCGATCCCCAGCGGGATTGGATCCACCTTGCTGGACGCGACTCCAAGCTGCTCTTGGAGCTCGCCGACGGTGCTCCGCGCATCCGTGATGATCCTGTGCGAGCGCCGTGCCGCGAGCGGGACCAGGACGCCCATCCCCAGCCGCATCAGCGGCGTATGCGCCTCTGGGACGAGCCTGAAGTGGATGTCGTGGATCGTGACGATTCGCTTGAACGCGCCCCACGCCGGGCCCGTGTTCGCAAGGCTGTGGACAATGTCCACCTCCTGTCTGGCCGCGAGCCTCGGCAGGATCTGTTGCTCGCCGCGAACCCACTCGACGCGCCTGGTCGCCTGCACGGGCACCGTGATCGTCGTCACGTCGTCGAGCCAGCCGAGCGTGCGTCGTGACCGCTCGGTCTCGCGATTGATGAACGCGGTCAGTCGCAGTTCGGGTGCTGACCGCTGAAGCTCGGGAATCAGCTCGCGCGCGTACGTCTCCGTCCCCCCGGTCTCACCTGGCAGGAGGTAGATCAGGTTCAGGCCGACATGCACCGGCGGCAGTCTAACGCGCCCGGTACCGCTACCCTTGTCGTTCCGCTCGCCGGTTAGGAGCCGCTGCTGAACGGTCTCCTGAGTCAGCCATGGACACGACGACGTCTCAAGTCAGCTACGCCCCGTCGGCTCGCACCGCGACCGGGACGCCCACGCTTCGCGTCCTGGATGGGCGCCTCGCGAGCGTGCGCCAGCTCCGGCGGGTTGGTTTCTTTGTGTTCGGCGTGCAGCTCGTCGTGCTCCTTGTCTGGAGCGTCGTCGAGGCGTATCACCGCGTGCAGGGCGCAGACTTCGTCGGCTTCTATCAGTCCTGGTACCTGATCGCTCACGGCGTGCTGAACCCAGATCACTGGTGGCAGGCGCAGGGGATCTTCATTCAGTACCCGCTGGCGCTCCTGGCGCTCATCTGGCCGCATCCGGTCACCTTGCTGGTCGTTCAGGACTTTGCAATCGTCGGCGCCGAAGTTGTCGCATACCTTTGGATCTGTGACCTCGTCGCGGCATCTGACCGCTCGCTTCTGTGGCCTTACTGCCTCACCGGACTGGCGCTGCTCGCTCTGAATCCGTGGATCTATTGGTCGGCTTCGTGGGACTATCACTCGGAGCCGCTTGGGACGCTTTTTGCCGTCCTTGCTGCTCGGGAGCTGTTTAGGGGCCGTCGCATCGGGTTTCTATGGGGCGGGATCACGATCCTCTGCGGCATGGTGCCCGCGACGTATGTCGCAGGTATCGGTGTGTCCCTGGTGATCCGGCAGCGCCGGCGCATCGCTGGATATGCACTCCTCGTCGCGAGTGCTGTTTGGTTCCTGCTGCTGACTGGGCTGGGAGCGGGCACCACGCTCGGGTACGCGACCGAAAAGGCGGTATCCACCAAGCAGGCGACGCCGGCGTCGCTCGGCACCATCACCACGCGGCTCTCGACGCTGGCTCACATGCTGTTGCACCACTGGGTGGATCTGTTCGCCAACCTCGCGCCGTCTGGGTTGATCGGGCTGTTCACCGCGCCGGTTCTGGGGGTGGCTGGAATCACCCTCGGGGAGAACTTCAGTCAGGGGAACCCCAACTCGATCGTCCCATCGTTTCAGGGGATTCCCGTCTACATCTTCGTGCCCGTGGGAACGGTGGCAGCTTTGATCTGGCTGCGCCGACGTGTGGGCCCGCGCTTTGCCGCTTGGTTCAGTGCGGCGCTGGTCATCAACGTCGTCGGCTGGGCGGTCGTCTGGATCCCGAAGGTTGTCCCGAACTGGCTACTCGTGACGTCACCGGAAGCGTCCGCGCTGAAGCACGTACAGTCAATGATTCCCGCAGGTGATGGGGTGGTTGCGTCGCAGGGCATCGCAGGTGATCTCGCGAACCATTCGTTCATCAAGATGTTCTTCGGTACGCCGGCTCGCCTGCCGATCAAGTCGCCCTACACCTGGTTTGTGATCGCTCCGTACGCTGGAGTCGAAACAGCAACGGTGGAGCAGTCAGCTCAGCTGATTGCGGCCTTGGCTCAGAACCCCGACGCTGAGCTCAAGTATGTGAGCCAGGGGATCTGGGCCTTCCGCCTGCATGTGACGCCACGTCAGGCGCACAAGGACCTCTACGTCGCGGGCAAGCGAGCCCGCCTCTCTGCGGCGTTGTTTTCGACCGGCGGTAACGCGGTGCGGCGAGGGCCGATGCGCGACTGGTACGTGACAGGAAACAAGACGGCAGACGGTCCGGTCCTATGGGGCGACTACTTCTTGGAATCCGTGGGCAAGTACGCGGCGAGCGTCACTCTGGCAGGCCACGGAGCGGTTGCCGATGTCCAGGTCTGGAACGACACAACCAACACCCTTCTGTCCAGCCGCACCTCCGTGGTCCGGGGACGCCTGCGCGTGACACTCCCAGCCGCTGTGTCGCGATCGGACCCGAAGCGGGCTGCGGTTGCCCAAAGCGGTTCAGCGCTCTTCCAAATCGACCCGGTCGGCGCCCTCTTTGGGAACAACCTAGAAATCAGGGTGTTCGCGGGCTCCCCGAGGGCGCTCCGGATCGACGCGGTTTCGATGCGGTTGATCGCGCGGTCATGACCGAGTTGGGATCCGGCACGGCTTTGCCGGCTTCGTCGGCT
>JAJZDA010000255.1 GCA_021851525.1 Actinomycetes bacterium
GTGATGCGCCCGGACCGCCCGCTCGATGCCAGCCTCACCCCGCGGGCCACGCGCGCGGCGCAGCCCGCCCGCGTCGACCCGGCCCGGACCGCGCTGCCGGACCCGCTGGCGCAGCCGGACGCGGAGCTCTCCGACGCGGAGCGCTCGGTCAGCAGCCCCGCCTGAGCGGACTGCGAAGCCGCCGCCCGCGAAGCCGCCGCCTGCGAAGCCGCCGCCTGCGAAGCCGCCGCCCGCGAAGCCGCCGCCCGCGAAGCGGTCGCCTGCGAAGCCGCCGCCTGCGAAGCCGCCGCGGGGCCTGTTCAGGCGGTGGGCAGCGGCGTCTGCACGGAGACCACGCGCCAGGGCTGAGCGGGGTCCTCGGTGAGCGCCATGGTCCAGCGCTCGGTGAACCCGACGAGCTTCGTGGCGCTCCCCAGCAGCACGCGCGTGCTGGCGCGCTCCTCGATGTAGCGGCGTCCGCGCAGGTCGACGTCGATCGTCATCGTCGGGGGCTGCCCGGCGGGATCGAGCGACACCACGCGGATCCGCTGCACCTGCACGCCGCGAACCACCAGGCGCGTCTGCTCGCTGGGGTCTCCCGGGTGCAGCAGCTCACGGGTGGCGTCGGCGGTCGCGATCCTGCGCAGCTCCGTGTCGGGACCGTCGACGGCGACCGCCCACGCGGCCACCGCGCGCCGTGCCGCAACCTCCAGCACGTCCGGCGCGAAACGGCCGTCCGCGAGGCTCAGGTCCAGCGCGGCGGCGCGCGCGTCGCCGTTGAACTGCAGGTCCGCCAGGTCAGCGATCGCCACGCCGTCGGGAGCCTGCTGGGCGACCGCACCCTCCACCACCGCCTCATCGCGCATCGCCTCCTGATCTGCCCAGTGCGTCTGCACGATCTTGTCCTTGAGCGCATGCTCGCCCTCCGCGCCCGACTCGATCGACGCGAGCACCCAGTGCTCCGCGCGCCGCTCGAGCGTCCAGTACTCGCGCATCCGCACAGACTCGGTGAAGCTGCCCTCGCGCTTGATCTGGCGCCCGCTCGTGTCGACCACGAAGTCACGCAGCTTCGCCTCGATCCGCACCACCACCTGCTCGGCGCCGTCCTCACCGCCGCGTCGCAGCAGACCGACGTACTCCACCTTCGGCGGCCCCACCGGCTCCACCCGGTTGCGCCAGCCCTTGCGCTCGAAGTCATCGAGGCGCAGCTCCCACTCGGCGGCCAGCTCACGCGTGAGCAGCCCCCGCAGCTTCATCCGGTCGTCGCTTGACCATGCCAGCTGGATCTCCGTGAACAGCGCCGCGGCGGCCTCCCGCACCGCCTGAGGCCCGAAGATCGGGTTCTCATCCTCCGCCTCGGCGGCGGCCAGCTCGACCTTGCGCTCGCGCCGCCTGGCCTCACGCCGGTGCGCCCTGCCCTGACGGCTGCGGGCGGCCCACCAGCGCTCCATCTGGGGCGCGCCCCGGGTCATGAAGTACCAGGCCAGCCCGAGCAGGATCAGCACCAGCAGCCCCAGCCCGTGGCCGAGCAGGGCGATGTCGAGGATCACGCGGAAGATCAGGTAGATCTCGAAGGCGTGCGAGCCGCCGCCCCCGCCGCTGAAGCCGCCGCCCCCGCCACCGCCGCTGTAGCCCGCCGTGCCGCCGCCGGCCGACGCCAGCGCCGCCGGGGCCAGAAGCAGCGCGCCGAGCACGACCACGGCAACCACCGTGAGCAACCGGTGCCTGCGATCGCGCGGTCTCATCGGCTGCCCGCTCCGGTCCTCAGGCGGATGCCGCCCGCAGCGGCCCCTCGCCCGGCTCGCTCTGCGGCACGTGCTGGTCGGCGTGATAGCTGGAGCGCACCAGCGGACCCGCGGCGATGTGATCAAAGCCCATCGCGTAAGCCGCGTCCTCCAGCGCCTTGAACTCCTCGGGCGTCCAGTAGCGCACGATCGGCAGGTGCTGCTCGGTGGGGCGCAGGTACTGCCCGACGGTGATCACCTGCACGTGGTTTGAGCGCAGCGTTCCGAGCGCGTCGAGCATCTCCTCGAAGGACTCCCCGAGGCCCACCATCAGGCCGGACTTGGTGACCACCTCGTCACCGCCCATCTCCTTGGCGTTGCGCAGCACGCGGTTGGAGCGCTCCCAGGTTGAGCCGCGCCGCGCCACCTTGTAGAGCCTGGGCACGACCTCGACGTTGTGGTTGAAGACGTCGGGACGCTCGGCGATCACCTTGGCGAGCGGCATCTCCTGGCCGCGGAAGTCAGGGGTCAGGACCTCAATCTTGGTGTTCGGCGACTGGCGACGGATCTGGCGGATGACTCCCACGAAGGCGTGCGCCCCGTAGTCGAACATGTCGTCGCGGTCGACGCTCGTGATCACCGCATGACGCAGGCCCATGCGCGCCACCGACGCCGCCACGCGCGCGGGCTCCAGGGGATCGTTCCAGGTCGGCTTGCCGGTCTTCACGTGACAGAAGCCGCAGCGGCGGGTGCAGGTGTCGCCGAGGATCATGAACGTCGCGGTCCCGCGCTGCCAGCACTCGCCGATGTTCGGGCAGGCGGCCTCCTGGCAGACCGTGTGCAGGTTCTCGCTCCTGATCAGCGCCTGCAGTTCGCGGTAACGCGGCCCGCCCGGCGCCGGAACCTTGAACCACGGCGGCTTGCGCCCCTTGTAAGGCTCGACCTCAGGCCCCAGAACCGTCAGGACGTCCTGGATCCCGCCTGGGTTGGATCGGGATCGCGTGGCACTCATCGTCTCTGCAAGGGTACAGCGCCCATCGCAGGGCGCTCGCGGCGACCGTCGCC
>JAJZDA010000256.1 GCA_021851525.1 Actinomycetes bacterium
CGGGCGTCTCCCCGGGCCTCCACCACGACACCCCAGCCGGCACGCGGAGGGCCCGCAGCGCCGGTGAGCTGGTGCCCCAGGCCGCCTGCGAGCGGCGGACCCAGGCGGCGCCCGCTGCGCCGTCCCAGATGGCGCGCGCCCAGCGGGGCGCGCGCGCCCGGATCAGCGACGGAGGGCGGGCATGAGCACGCAGACCCACTCACGGCTCAGCGACCCGCTGCTGGAGCGGCGTCCGCTCTGGGGCCCGTTCATCGGCGGCAGCTTCTCAAGCCCCGCAGACGCCGAGACCTTCGAGGTGCTGGAGGCCGCCACCGCGCGCCCGCTGGCGCGCGTTGTCGCCGCCTCCGACGCGGTGGTCGACATGGCGGTGCGTGATTCACGCCGCGCCTACGAGGAGGTCTGGCGCGCACTCTCCCCCAGGGAGCGTGGCGAGCTGATGCGTCAGGTGGCGGCCCGGATCCGCGACCATGCGCAGGAGATCGCCGAGATCTGCGCCAGGGAGGTCGGCAAGCCGGCGCGCGACGCGCTGAACGTTGACGTCCGCTCCTGCCACTCGAGCTTTGACTACTACGCCGGCATCGCTGAGTCGGTGCACGGGGAGATCCTCGACCAGGGCCCGATCGAAGCCCGGGTGGTGTACGAGCCCTACGGCGTGGTCGCCGCGATCCTGCCGTTCAACTGGCCGCCCATCCACTTCTCCAAGAAGTGCGCGCCGGCGCTGGCGGTCGGCAACACGGTGGTGATCAAGCCCGGGGAGCAGGCACCGCTGACGGTTCTGCGGCTCGTTGAGATCGCCAACGAGATCCTCCCGCCGGGCGTGATCAACGCCGTCAGCGGCCTGAGCGCGGGCGCGGCGCTGGCCGGGCACCCGCGCGTGGAGCGGATCTCCTTCACCGGGGCGACCGCCACCGGACGCAAGGTGATGGAGACCGCCGCCCGCAACCTGACCTTCACGACGCTCGAACTGGGCGGCAAGAACGCGCTGATCGTGCTCGACGACGCAGATCTGGACGCGGCGGTCACGGTCGCGATCGAGGGCATGTTCTACAACCAGGGCGAGGCCTGCACGTCGACCTCACGGATCGTCGTACACGCCTCCCTGTATGAGGCCTTCGTGGAGCGCTTCGTGGAGGCCACCAAGCGCCTGGTGGTAGGAGACCCGCTGGCGGCCGGCACCGACATCGGGCCGATGGTCGACGAGCGCCAGCAGCGGCGGGTGATGGAGTACATCGAGCGCGGCAGGGCTGAGGGCGCGACCCTGCTGTATGAGGGCACGGTTCCCCGGGAGGGCGAGCTGAGCGCCGGCTTCTACGTCGCCCCCACCGTGTTCGGCGACGTGCTGCCGGAGATGACGATCGCGCAGGAGGAGATCTTCGGCCCGGTCGCGAGCCTGATCCGCTTTGAGACCGATGAGCAGGCGATCACGATCGCCAACGGCACCAGCTACGGGCTGACCGCGGCGATCTGCACCTCAGATGAGACCCGTGCGGCGCGGATCGCGGAGCGCCTGGAGGTGGGGATGGTGTTTGTCAACAACTACACGCGCCGCAACTTCATCGGCTCGCCGTTCGGTGGCGTGAAGGGCAGCGGCTACGGACGTGAGTACGGGGCCGAGACGCTGCATGAGTTCGTCCGCGCCAAGAACGTGCGCTACCCGTCAGGCCGCGGCGTGATCCCCACCTGGCCGCCGCAGCGCCCCTGACGGCCGCCGCGCGAGCGCCCCGCCCCCCGCGAGCGCCCGCCCGTGGGCGGCTGGGAGGCGCCCAGCCTCACGGCGAGGCGCAGCGCCGAGGGGGGAGATCAGGACCGGTCCTGATCTCCCCCCTCGAAGATCGCTCACATTGCCGCGAGCGCACCCGGGCGCCGGGTCACAGCTCCGGCTCCCACCGGCTCCCGGACGCCGGCGATCACAGCAGCAGTGAAACCGGGCTCTCGAGCCGGCGGACGAGCGCCGCCATCCACTCGGCCGCGACCGCACCGTCGATCACGCGATGATCCGCTGAGAGCGTCACGCTCATGACGTTGCCGGCCGCGAGCTGGCCCTCGCTGTCGACCAGCGGCCGGAGCTTGGCGGCCGACACGGCGAGGATCCCCGACTGCGGCGGGTTGATGATCGCCGAGAACTCGTCCACGCCGTACATCCCGAGGTTGGAGATGGCGAAGCTCCCCCCCTCCAGTTCGTGCTGCTGCAGGCGGCCGGCGCGGGCCAGCTCGGCAAGCCTGGAGATCTCGGCGCTGAGCTCGATCAGCCCAAGTCGCTCCGCGCCCCTCACCACCGGGGTCAGCAGCCCGTTGGGGACCGCCACCGCTACCGCCACGTCGACGCTCTGGAAGACGCGTATCGAGTCCCCGTTCCAGATCGCGTTGGCGGCCGGCACCTCAAGCAGCGCTCCGGTCACAGCCTTGACCACGAAGTCATTGACCGAGACCTTGCGCGGACCGTCGGCGTTGACCTCCTGGCGAAGGCTCAGGAGCCTGTCGGCACGCACGTGCGCGGTGACGTAGAAGTGCGGCACGGTGGTCTTGCTCTCCGTCAGCCGCTGCGCGATCGCGCGACGCATCCCGGTCAACGGCACGTCGGTGTAGCCGCCGCCGGCCGTCGCCGCACGGGCGACAGGCTGCGCGGGCGCCCCGGCGCTGAAGGCCTCGACGTCTCGGCGGACGATGCGCCCGTTGGGGCCGGTCCCGGTCACCAGCGCGAGATCGATGTTGCGCTCGGCCGCGACCCGGCGGGCGACCGGGGTCACGAACCG
>JAJZDA010000257.1 GCA_021851525.1 Actinomycetes bacterium
CGGGGCCTCAGGCCCGCTGCGCACGCTCCCGCGTGGCGGCCGCCAGTTCCCGCAGCACCGCGCTGAGGCGCTGCGCCAGATCAGCCAGCGCCGGGTCAAGCAGCGACTCCATCGGCCGCAGCACGATCCGGCTGCGACCCGCTTCGGCGCCGATCACCGCCAGGCGCAGCGGGATGTCCACGGCCGCCGTCAGCTCGCGCGCCAGAAGCGCCTCGCCGGCCGCCGGGTTGCCGAACACGATCGTCCAGGCCGGGTGCGCGCTGACCCCGGCCTGCGCCATGTCGTGGCCGTGATCCACCACCGCGTACTCCGTGATCCCGCGCGCCTGCAGTTCCGCGCGCAGCGCCGCCACCGTGGCGCTGCCCTCGGCCTGGACGTCGGTCAGCTCGTAGCTCTGCATCGGACCTCCTGGGTCTACTCGCGGGGGCGCTCAGGCGTGCTGGCGTGCGTGCGGCGCGGAGCGCGAGCCGAAGCGTACCTCCACCACCGCGCCGCCGTCGGGTGCGTTGAAGGCACGGGCGCTGCCGCCGAACGCGCCGGCTGCCTGCTGGACGATCGCCAGCCCCAGGCCGGAGCCCGGCATCCTGCGGGCCTCGTCGGCGCGGTAGAAGCGCTCGAAGACGTGCGGCAGGTCGACCTCACGGAAGCCGGGCCCGTGGTCACGCACGCGCAGCACCCCATCCCTGAGGCTGACCTGGACCACGCCATCCGGCGGGCTCCACTTGCGGGCGTTGTCAATCACGTTGCTGACAGCCCGCGCGACCCGCTCCGGGGCGTTGTCGATCAGCGTCTCCTGCAGGTCGGTCTCGAAGCGCAGCTCCGGCGCGCGGCGCTGCGTGCGGCCGATCGCCTCGCGCACCACGGTGTCGAGCTCAACCTGCTCCACATGGTCGCTGGGAGCCGCCCCGCGAGCCAGGTCCAGCACGTCACTGACCAGCTGCGTGAGCTCATCCAGCTCCGCGATGATCGCCTGCTGGAGCTCCTCGCGCTCCTCCTGCGGGAGCCGCTGCGCCTCCAGGAAGATCTGGATGTTGCTGCGCAGCGCCGCCATCGGCGTGCGCAGCTCATGGGAGGCGTCGGCGATCAGGTGCTGCTGGGCGAGGATCGAGCGCTCCAGCGCGTCGAGCGTCTGGTTGAAGCTGATCGCCAGCCGCCGCAGCTCCGTGGCGCCGGTCTCCTCGAGCCGTCGCGGCCTGTCGAGCTCGTGCGTGACCTGCTCCGTGAGATCTGTGAAGCGGTTGATCGGACCGAGCGCGCTGCGCGCCACCAGCGTCCCGATCAGGCCCGCGAGCAGCATCCCGCCACCGACCATCAGCGCGTAGCTGATCAGCAGCCCGCGCAGCTCCTGGTCGATGTTGGTGAGCGGCAGCGCCACCTCGACGGCCGTGTGGTTGCGGGCGTTGCCGACCGCGAGGATCTCAGCGTGGGTGTGCTTGACATCGGCTGAGAAGAAGTACCTGCCGCGTCCGCTGCGCGCGATCCTCAGCACCCGCTCGGGCACCGGCAGCCGTGTCACCGGGTTGCTGGTGCCGAGCACCGTCACGCTGCCGTTGGCGCCGACGATCTGAAAGGTCCCGCGCGCCCCGCCCAGCGGCGGCGTCGGCAGCACGGACGGGTACTCGTCGCCGTCGCGGGGCTGCCCGGAGCGCGGCGTGGTGACGGTCTGCTGCGGCGAGGGGCCCGACGTGGTGGTGCCGGGTTGGGAGCCCCCCTGGCCGCCGCCTGTGCCGCCGCCTGTGCCTGTGCCTGTGCCTGTGCCTGTGGCGCCGAGCGTGGCGAGGCTCTCATCACCGTGGCTGTTGGCGATGAACGTGTCGGCCAGGCTGACCAGCTGATCCCGCGTGCGGCCGATCAGATGCGAGCGGGCGCTCAGGTAGCCAACCAGGCCGACCATCAGCGCCACGGCGGCGACGGCGAGTGTCGTGGCCGCCGTGATCCGGCGTCTGAGGCTCATGGCTCGCGCAGCACGTAACCCACGCCGTGGACCGTCTGGATCAGGCGGGGCTCCCCGTCGGCCTCGAGCTTGCGGCGCAGGTACCCGATGTACACGCGCAGCGAGTTGCCCGCCAGGCCGAAGTCATAACCCCAGATGCGGTCGTAGATCAGCTCTGAGCTGAGCACCCGGCGGGGGTTGAGCATCAGCAGCTCCAGCAGCTGGTACTCGGTGCGAGTCAGCTCCACGGTGCGCCCGGCGACCTGGGCCCCGTGCAGGCTGGGGTCGAGCGTGATGTTGCCAAAGCGCAGCACCCGCGGCTCCTGGGGATCATCGAGGTGGCGCCGGGCCAGGGCCTTGACCCGGGCCCGCAGCTCACGCACGTCGTAGGGCTTGACCAGGTAATCATCGGCGCCGGCCTCCAGGCCGTCCACGCGGTCCTCCACGGCGTCGCGCGCGGTGAGCATCAGCACCGGCGTGCGGTCGCCCGCCTCACGCAGCCTGCGGCAGACCTCCATGCCGTCGATGTCCGGCAGACCGAGGTCAAGGATCACCACGTCCGGGCGGCTCTCGCTGAGCTGATCAAGGCCCTGCTGGCCGTTGCCCGCGACAGTCACCTCGTGGCCGTCGAGCGTCAGCGCACGGCGCACCGCGGTGCGCACGTTGTCATCGTCGTCAATCACCAGCACGTGCATCGCTCACAAGTCTTATCGGGTCGTGCAAGCCATTTGTAAGAAGCCCTGAGCGGTGCCCGCGGGCGGCCCCGGCGGGCGGCCCCGCGGGCGGCCCCGGCGG
>JAJZDA010000071.1 GCA_021851525.1 Actinomycetes bacterium
GCGCCGCGTGCCGCGGCGCCAGGCTGGGCCGCGCCCGGCCAGGCCTCAGCCGCGGATCCGCCGGACGGCGCCGCGCTCCGCCGAGCGCGCCACCACGCCAGCCCTGATCAGCACCTGCCCCAGCAGGTTTGCGATCAACCCGAAACCGAGCGCGCAAAGCACGATCACGATCACCGGCCCTGCCATCACCGCCAGCAGCGCCAGCACCGGCAGCGCGGCCAACAGCCCGATCCCGATCAGATAAGCCATCTCACATCCCCTCGTAGTGGTGAAGGCAGCCTACGAGCGGCGCCACGGCCGTGAATCCGTAGTAAGAGACCGGCGCGGCCGCGGGAACTACGGAGCGGCGCCCCGCATCGCCTGCGCAGCGCCGACGCTCTGAGAGGCACACGCTGGCCCCAGACGGCCGCCGCACTCGTGACGGTCGCCTGAAACGGCCGCCACACGCCCGACGGTCGCCTGAAACGGCCGCCACACGCCTGCCAGTCACCCGAAGCGGCCACCGTCGGCCTGCCAGTCACCCGAAGCGGCCACCGTCGGCCTGCCAGTCGCCCGAAGGCGGCAGCAACACACCTGACGGTGCCGGCCTGACGCCGCCCGGCGTCGGACTCAGCCGATGGTGATGGTGATGCCGCTGTTGCCGCCGCCACCGTGCCGGTGGTGGCGCTTGCGGCGCCGGTGGCGGACCGGACGCGTGTTGGTGCTCTTCGCCGGCTTCGCCAGCGGATTCAGCGGCTCAACCGTCGGGTTCTGCGCGAAGTAGCGCAGCTCATGCGCCCAGGTGAACACCATGCCGGATGTGGAGTACCCGGAGAGCACCTCAAAGCTGAAGGACTGGCCGTCAACGCCGCCGCCGCCGACCAGCGGCCCGCCGGTGCCCTGCCAGAGCACGATGTCACGGTGCAGCCAGCAATCGCTGGAGCCCCCGTGAGGACAGTCGACGTTCACGTCAAAGCCGTTGGGGCCGTCGTCATACATCCACGCGTAGTCGGCCGCCAGGGCGCTCTGACCGCCAAACCACACGCCGCCACCACCGATGAAGCCTCCTCCGGGGAATGACGGATCGGTACCCGCGGCGGCCCCCTGGGCGGCCAACTGGTTCAGTGAGCTGCTGAGCCCAACGATCGGTGCAAGCCCGCGGTTGACCCGCTCCAGGTTGAGCAGCACGAAGAGCTGCTCCGCGCCGGTCAGCGAAGCCCAGTTGCCGGGAAGGACCATCGGCCCGACGTGCTCCTTGGCCCGACAGGCGTTCAGATTCTGCAGCGTGAACTGGATCCCGACGCCCGTCGCATCGCAGTTGGCCGCCGGGTTTGCGGGAGGCAGGATTCCAACGTTGGCCTGCGCGGCGGTTGCGCCTGCCAACAGGGCCGCGGCGGCCAGCAGGCCGGCGCTCAGTAGACGTGTGCGGGAGAGCAGTGAGGGCATCGTGTCTTACCTATCGGCAGGTCAACCGCGCCCGCTTGAGTCGGCTTCTCGGCCGCGACGGCTCTGGACTCCACAACTTTCGCAAATCCGGCTCCGACGTCAAGTGGACGGTACGTACGCAGACCTAAAGGTTCACGTATTTGCTGCCATTTCCTGCCGTTCACGCGTGGAAGCTACACGAGGGCCACGACAGACGGCCACAAAGTCCAGCGCCGTATGCAGCGGACGGATGTCCGAGAGGACGAAGTCCTCAGCGCTGATCGCCGGCGTGAAGCGCTCGTAGAACGCGGAGGTGATCCCCAGGCTCCGGTGCACGCGATCCCAGCCCAGCTTCAGCGCCAGCTCGTGCCAGCGCAGCTTTCCGGAGTGGTAGAGCCCGTAGATCCTGACCTGAGCGAACTCAGCCTCCAGCAGTTCACGGAACTCGTGTGCCCGGTACTCCCGCACATGCCAGGGGTTGTCCGACTTCTGCGCACCGCTGGGAGCTAGCGTCAGCACGTTGGGCGTGGAGATGAAGGCCGTGCCACCGTCGGCCAGCAGCCCGCCGAGGTGGCGCAGCACCGCGCCGGGGTCGCGCACATGTTCGATCGTCTGCAGGAACGCAATCACGTCGAAGCTCCCGCCATCCTGCCAGCCGTCGATCAGGCCGCGCTCGAAGCGCAGGCCGGGCGCGACGTAGCGCAGGCGCGCATGCTCATGGGCCTCCGGATTGGCGTCGACCCCAACCACCTCCTCCGCGCCTCCAGCAAGCAGCGCCGCGCTGCCGTATCCCTCCCCGCAGGCCATGTCCAGCACGCGTCCCCCGGTGAGCTGCCCGGCGATCCACCTGTAGACCACCAGGTGCCGGCGAAACCAATAGTTCTCGGCCGGCACGTCCGGCAGCGTGCGCTCGCCCGTCAGTGCCATCGGCGGCACCCCGGGCGGTTGGTTCTGTTGCACGTGAAGGGTCGTCTCCACGGGCGACACGGTAACGTGAGAAGGCGATGCAGGTGCTGCGCTCGCACGAGGAGATCCGCGACGTCAACATCCGCTACCACGACGTTGCCGCCGCGGGCTATGACGCCAAGTGGGGTATCGACTACGGCACCGTCGGCCAGGGGCAGGTCGTGGGCAAGGTCCGCAAACTGCTGGGCGAGGAGCTCGAGCGCGGCTTCGGCCGGGCGCTCGAGATCGGCAGCGGCACCGGTTACTTCGGGCTCAACCTGCTCCAGGCAGGGGTCGTCGGGCAGCTCACCTGCACCGACATCGCCCCGGGGATGGTGGAGGCGCTGACTCGCAACGCGCAGCTGCTCGGTCTCTCCCAGCAGGTCAGCGCCGTGCGGGCCGACGCCGACGCGCTGCCGTTCGCCGACGCCAGCTTCGACATCGTCATCGGTCACGCTGTGCTGCACCACCTCCCGGACCTGCCCCGCGCCTTCCAGGAGTTCCGCCGCGTGCTGAAGCCCGGCGGCAGAATCGTCTTCGCCGGTGAGCCCTCGCGGATCGGCGACCGCCTGGCGCGGGTGCCCAAGGGCGCCGCAGGCCTGCTGGCCCCGGCCTGGCGCCGGCTGGTCGGGGCCGAGGCGGCCAGTGAAGGCACCACCGGCCACGACGGGAGCGACGCGCAGCCGGGCGCGCAGCACGATCCCATGCACCACCACGCCCTGGAGCGCGAGGTTGACATCCACGCGTTCATGCCCGGTGATCTGGCGGATCTCGCCACGCAGGCCGGGTTCGTCGCCGTCAAGCTCCGTGGAGAGGAGCTGATCGCCAACTGGTTTGGCTGGTTCAACCGCGGCCTCGAGGCCACTGCCGTCGCCGATCAGGTGCCGATGCTCTGGCGGCGCTACGCGTTCCGCGGCTACCTGCTGCTGCAGCGCCTCGACGAGCGCGCGCTGGAGTCGCGGCTCCCGCCGGCGCTCTTCTACAACCTGCTGTTGACCGCCTGCACGCCATGACACGGACGGCAGAGTTCCCGCTCTTCCCGCTGGCGCTCGTGGTGCTCCCGAGCGAACTTGTGCCGTTGCACATCTTCGAGGAGCGCTACAAGGCGATGGCGGCAGACTGCCTGGAGGCCGAGCGTGAGTTCGGTGTCATCTGGATGGCTGACGACGGTCTGCAGGAGATCGGCTGCGCCTGCCGCATCGAGCGCGTCCTGGACACGCTCGAGGATGGCCGGATGAACCTGCTCACGCGCGGCACCAGCCCATTTCGGGTGCTGGAACGCCAGAGCCACCTCCCCTACCCCGCCGGTGTCATTGAGTTCCTCCATGACACCCCGGAGCAGATCGATCCGCAGCTGCGCCTGGAGGCGCACGCGCTGTACGCCGAGCTGGTCCAGAAGGCCACCGACAAGCACCCCGACGCCGACCTGCTGGCGTCGATGTCCGCCTACGAGATGGCCGCGACCGTGGAGTTCGGCCTCGAGGCCAAGCAGGCACTGCTTGACCTCCGTTCTGAGAGCGCGCGACTGCAGTTGGTGATGCGCCTCTTCCGTGCCGCGATCAAGCGGCTTGACTTCGTGGACCGCGCACAGACCCGGGCGAAGTCCAACGGCAAGGTCAGGTTCGGCTGAGCACCGCGCCGCGACGGGCTCGCGGCGCAGCCGGGGGCGAGTCAGGGAATCACGACGGCGAGCTTCGCGCGGACGCCGGCCGCCGCCTGCGCCGCTGGGTCGATCGGCGCGATCGTCGGGTTGTCAGCGCTCAGCAGCCGCGCCAGCAGCACCGCCTGACCACGTGAACCGGGCGCGTAGAGCACCTGGTAGCCGGTGGGTGGCGCTGAGTTGAGATTCGCCGCTCCCAGCACGTCCACGCCCCGGCGCTGCAGCGAGTGCGCGAGCTTGGCGGCAGCGCCGCCGACGGCACCGGCGTTGAGCACCGCGACGGTGGCCCTCAACTGCGGCCTGTGCACGACGCGCGTGGCCGCGGGCGACCGTCCCCCGCCCAGCTCGAGCACCGCAAGCGCAGCGGCGATGCCGACCGTGCTGACCAGCAGCGTGGCACGGAGCGCTGTGCGCCCCTCGCCGCGCGTCTCACGGTCGAGCTCACGTGAGCCGTCCGGTCCGCGGCGCGAAGCGCGGACCAGACCAGGCGTCGGCACGCGCATCCCAGGGCGGGCCCCAAATCCCTGCCCGACCGGCCCGAAGCGGGCGAGCTCAGATTCCAGTTGCAGCACCCGGTCGGCGGCCAGCTCAGCGCTGCGATGAAGGTCGCGCATCCGCAGGCGCTGGACCACGAGCAGCACCAGGCCGACGAAGATCGAGGCGAGCGCGAGCAGCCCGGCGATCGATCCGATCGTCGTCATCGTCGAGGTGCCGGTGGACACGACCGCCACGCTCGCCGGCGCGGCCGTCTGGTGGACCACGTCCGCCCGCACAGAGCCCGGCGCGGCCCCCGCGATCGGCGCGGTGTGCTCTGCGATCTGCAGCATCTGTGCGTTGGTCAGCCCGAGCGTGAGCGTGTTGCGAACCCAGTAGGCGCCGTGGTCGGTGAACCACGCGACCTGGGCGATGTGCTGGCCGGAGAAGTAGATGTAGTACTTGCGCTTGGCGACCGTGATCGAGTCTCCGGGACTGTCGAACAGCGGCGCTGTCTGCCAGGTCGTGCCCTGCACGTCGTAGTACTGACCGAGCAGCCCCACCGAGAAGACGCCGACGTAGATCGGGTAGCGCTGCCCGCCGGGTGCGGTGATGCTGTAGCTGCGGAAGTCCAGCGGCAGGCCGTAGCCGTTGTTGACCTCGATCTTCGGCAGCTCAACCGGCAGCTTCAGCGGCTGCGCCTCGGTGCGCACCGCCGCGATCTCCGGAGCCGGGACCGGGACGATGCCACTGCCGGGAGGCGCGCCCGTGTGCTTGTGCACGGAGGTCGCGAGCGTCGCCACCGACTTCTTGGCGGGCGGCAGGCCACCGCCGTACAGGAAGGCGTGCACGCTGGTGGCGATCTGCTGCGGCGTGGCGGTAACGCAGGCGCAGTTGGTCTGTGCGCCGAGGTTCGCGTGGAACTTCACCTGCCGCACGGACAGGCTCGCTGAGGAGATCAGCGTACCCAGCAGGTTCTCAACTCCGTTGGGTGTGTGCAGACCGGGGTCAGTCTGCACGAGCTGGCCGAAGATCTGCTCGAACTTTGAGATGTGATCGATCAGCGTCGGCCCGTACTGCTGCTTGACCTCGAGCAGGAACGTCTGATCGCGGGCGTCACGCTCCAGGGAGGTGTCGTCGTGGCGGTAGGTCACGAACTGCAGCGCCTGCTCACCGCAGAGCTTCTGGTAGCCGGGCTGCAGGTTGACCTGGAAGTACTGCGGGCCGCCGGGCACGTTGACGTGGTAGTAGCGGCGGTCGATCATCCCGTAGACGCAGCCGATCTCATTGACGGCGCGCACGAAGTTGCCGAAGTCAATCTCAACCACATGGTTGACCGAGAGCCCGGTGACCTGCTTGATCGTCGACACGACGAGGTTGATGCCGCCGTAGAACAGCGCGGCGTTCAGGCGCGTGGTGACGATCCCGCTGGACGGCGTGTGGATCGGAACCTGCAGCTCACGCGGGATCGACATCATCGAGATCCAGGGCCTGCCCGGGTCGATCCGCACCAGCAGCATCTCATTGGCGTGCGGCAGCACCGGTGTGGTGGTGGTGTGCTTGCGCTGGTCGTTGCCGATCAGCAGCAGCGTCTCCGGGCCACCGAAGCCCGCGGGCGCGAGCGTCCCGCTCTTGAGCACGAGGCTCTTGTTGCTGCCCAGAGCGTGCGCCAGCTGGTTGATCTGACCGCGCACGAAGACGGTCGTTGTGATGGCGCTGGCAACGAGCACGACGACCGTGGCGCCCAGCACTCGCCATCCCATGCGGACGCGCCGTCGTGGTTGCTTAAGCTGTGTTGTCATCGGGTCATCTGCCGTTTTGGCCACGGAGTCTCGGCGGGCATCATCCGCGGCGGACGGGCGGCGATCGTAGCGTCATTACCGTTGGCGAACCTAAAGGCAGGGTGACACGTCGGACCTGCGCACCACTGCTCCCAACTCTACGCAGGCGAGAGGCGAACCGGCACGCTCAGCGCCGCTGCGCCGGGCACTCGCCAGCGGCGAACCGGCACGCTCAGCACCGCTGCGCCCGGCACTGACCACCGGCAAACCGGCACGCTCAGCGCCGCTCCGCCCGGCACGCGCCGGCGGCGAAGAGCCAGCCTGGGAGGTGCTCCGGCCAGCCGGACTCAGACCGGTGGCCGGAGCGGGCTCAGATGTTGGGGATGAACTCCGGGACGTCCATGTCGAGCGCGTCGCGCCCCGGACGCTCAGCCGTTCGCGTGATCCGCGGCTCACCCACAGGCCGCGGCTCCGCGATGGTCGGGGCGCGCTGCGCCTCGCGCCGCATCGACGCGGGCCGCTGCTCGTAACCGGTGGCCACCACCGTGATCCAGACCGTGTCATCGCTGAGCTTCTCATCGACCATCGCGCCGAAGATGATGTTCGCGTCCGGATGAGCGGCCTCGGCCACCGCCTTGGCGGCCTCGTTGACCTCCCACAGCGAGATGTCGGATCCGCCGGTGATCGAGAGCAGGATCGAGCGGGCGCCCTCCATGCTGGTCTCCAGCAGCGGCGATGAGACGGCCGCCTCAGCGGCGTCGATCGCACGACGCTCACCGCTGCCCATGCCGATGCCCAGCAGCGCGCTGCCGGCGTTGGACATGATCGTGCGCACATCCGCGAAGTCAAGGTTGATCAGGCCCGGCAGCGTCACCAGGTCGGAGATCCCCTGCACCCCCTGGCGCAGCACGTCATCCGCGACGCGGAAGGCGTCGACCATCGTGGTGTTGCGGTCCAGCACCGTCAGCAACCGGTTGTTGGGGACGACAATCAGCGTGTCGACCTCCTCCGCCAGCGCGCCGATCCCCGCCTCTGCCTGGTCACGTCGCCTGGTCCCCTCGAACTGGAAGGGCCGCGTCACGATCCCGACCGTGAGCGCTCCGAGCTCGCGGGCGATCTGGGCCACCACCGGGGCCGCGCCGGTGCCTGTCCCACCCCCCGCACCCGCGGCGATGAACACCATGTCGGAGCCTCGCAGCATCGCCTTGATCTGGTCGTACGCTTCGCGGGCGGCCTGGCGGCCAAGATCCGGATTCGCGCCCGAGCCCAGACCGCGGGTGACGTTGTCGCCGATGTGCAGCGTCGTCTCCGCGGCCGACGTCTGCAGGGACTGCAGATCCGTGTTGATCGCGATGAACTCGACGCCCTCGATGGCGGCCTCGATCATCCGGTTGACGGCGTTGACGCCGGCACCGCCGACACCGACCACGCGCAGCACCGGATGGCCGATCGGCCTCGGTGTCGAGAACGGGTCGCGACTCTCATCGACCCGCGCATAGACGTCATGGGTGAACTCAGGAAGCTGCTCATAGAGCTCAGCCTCAGGTACCGGCGGCTGATCTGTCATGCCCGCCGGGATCTCAGCTGAGAACGCGGAGCGCAGGCGCTCCTGCGGCGATGGGACGTCGGCGCCGCGCGGCGCCTCCGGGGAGAGGTCGACGGCGGCCGCCGACTGGACCTCGAAAGCCGCAGCGGCCGAGCGGGCCTCGGCACCGGCAGCCGCCGGCTGGACCTCGGAAGCGGCGTCAGGCGCCGACCCGGCAAGCTCAGCGTCAACCGCGCCCGGCGCCTCGCCGGAGCGGCCCGCTTCGGGCTGGGGCCTGCCCGAGGAGGTGTCCTCAACGGTCTTGCGGAACAGCTGTGAGAGCGGTCCCTCCCGCATACTTGCGCGCTTAGCGGCTGGCATTCGAGAGGACCTCCTTCGCAAGCTGCCGGTAGGCGTGAGCCGCCAGACCGTCAGGGTCGTACTTGAGCACCGACATGCCCTTCACCGGAGCCTCGGCGAAACGCACCGTCTTACGGATCCGCGATGCGAAGACGCGGTCCCCGAAGTTCTCCTCGAGCAGTTCAATCGCCTCTTTGGCGTGCAGCGTCCGCGTGTCAACCATGGTCGGCAGGATCCCCTGGATCTCGACGTCCGGGTTGAGGTTCTCGCGGATCATCGCGAGCGTGTTCTGCAACTGAATCAACCCACGCATGGACAGATACTCGCACTGCACGGGGACGATCACCTTGTTGGCCGCTGTCAGCGCGTTGATCGTCAGCAGCCCGAGGCTCGGCGGGGTGTCGATGAAGACGTAGTCATAGTCCTGCTCGACCTCACGCAGCGCGCGCTCCAACGAGCGTTCACGCCCGATCATCGTCGACATCGCGATCTCCGCGCCCGCGAGGTCTATCGAGGCGCACGCGACATCCACCTCGCGGGTGTGGATCACGTCGCGGATCGGTGTCTTGTGCACCAGCACGTCATACATCGACGTGCGCAGATTGTCGGGGTCGATCCCCTGGGACATCGTCAGATTCCCCTGCGGATCCATGTCGCAACAGAGCACGCGGTGGCCCTCCTCCGCGAATGCCGCAGCGAGGTTCAGCGTGGTGGTGGTCTTTGCGACGCCGCCCTTCTGATTGGCGAACGCGATCACCTCGAGGTTGGCCGTCACAGGAGCTTCCTCCGAGAAGTCTGGTCTGCAGGGAGATACATTCGCGCCGTTATTCGCAACCGCGCTGGCGAATCCTGCATCTGACCGCCGCTATGTTCTGAGCTGCCCGTGCCCGTCCCACTTCTGCAAAGGCGCCTGATCTTCGTCACCGGCAAGGGCGGTGTGGGCAAGTCAACCGTCGCCGAAGCGCTCGCGCTGCGCGCCGCGCGCAGCGGCCTGAGGACGGTGATCGCCGACCTCAACGCGGACGGCCACGCGCATGAGCTCGAGCATGAGGCCAACCTGTTCAGGATCTCCGTGGATCCGCAGCACGCGATGGAGGAGTACCTGTCGCTGAAGGTCGGCGGCGCGGCCGGCCAACTGCTCGGCCACAGCCGCCTGTTCAGCGCCTTTGCGATGGCCACGCCCGGCATGCGCGAGCTGCTCAGCCTCGGCAAGATCTGGGAGCTCGCGCAGACCGACCGGCGCACGCCGCAGGCCAGCCCGTATGACCTCACGATCGTCGACGCGCCGGCCAGCGGGCATGGCGCCGCGCTGCTGCGCACGCCACGCACCTTCGCGGAGATCGCGCGGGTCGGCCCGATCGCGCGGCAGGCGGCGGCGATCGCGCAGACGCTCAGCGACCGCGACTTCACCGCCATCGTCGGTGTGGCGATCCCCGAGGAGCTGGCTGTCGGGGAGACGCTCGAGCTCCACGAGGCGCTCCAGCGGGAGCGCCTCGAACTGGACGCGGTGATCCTCAACTGCTGTCACCCGGACCGCTTCGAGCCGCCCGAGGTGGAGACGCTCACGGCGCTTGACGGCGGGCCCTACACGTCGGTGCGACTGGCGCTCGGGGCCGATCAGCGCGCCCGGATGGAGCGCGAGCAGGCGGCCCGTCTGGAACGACGCTTCGGCGAGCGGCTGCAGCGGCTGCCCTATCTGTTTGAGCCCGAGCTCGATGACGCCGCGCTGGGCCGCCTCGCCGCGGAGCTGAGACTGTGAGCATCGCCGAGCTGCTGGAGGGCAAGCGGGTGGTGATCTGCGCCGGCGCCGGCGGGGTCGGCAAGACGACCACCGCCGCGGCGATCGCCCTGGGCATGGCCGCACGCGGCAGCAAGGTGGCGGTCGTGACGATCGACCCCGCGCGACGGCTGGCGAGCGCACTGGGGCTGGGAGAGCTGGACAACCAGCCCCGGCTGATCGACCCGGCGCGGCTGGCGCCGCTGGAGCTCGAGGGTGAGCTGTGGGCGATGATGCTCGACCCGAAGCGCACGTTCGATGAGCTGATCGACGCGGTCGCGCCATCTGCCCAACGCGCCCAGGAGATCAAGGGCAACCGCATCTACCGCCAGCTGTCTACCGCGGTGGCGGGCTCACAGGAGTTCACCGCGATCGCCAAGCTGCACGAGCTCACCAGCACCGGTGAGTACGACCTGGTCGTGCTGGACACGCCGCCCTCACGCAACGCGCTGGACTTCCTCGATGCGCCCGCGCGGCTGGAATCGTTCCTGGAGGGAGGCGCGTTGAAGGCGTTCCTGCGCCCGACCGGCATGGGAATGCGGGTGCTGGCGCTCAGCACTGCGCCGGTGCTGGCGGCGCTGCGGCGCGTCACCGGGATCGACCTGGTCGCAGACCTCAGCACCTTCTTCACGCTGCTGGGCACGATGACCGAGAGCTTTGACCGGCGCGCCCGGCAGGTCGACCGGCTGCTGCACTCGCCCACCAGCGGGTTTCTGGTGATCAGCTCCCCGCAGCCGCGCCCGACGGAGGAGGCGATCTGGTTTCGCGGCACGCTGGTGCAGGGCGGCCTGCCTTTCACCGGCGCGGTGGTCAACCGCGTGCATCCGGCCGTAGAGCCCGGACCGCCGGCGCCGCTGCCGCCGGCGCTCGGTGCGAAGGTTGCGCAGGCCGCCCACGAGTACGCTGCGCTGGTGGCGCGCGACGCGACCAGCATCGAACGTCTGCAGCGGGCGCTGGAGGGCGCGCCGCTGCTGCTGGTCCCCGAGCTGAGCGGCGATGTCCACGATCTCAGCGGCCTGCTGCAGATCCGGGAGCAGCTCTTCCGATGACCGAGGCGCTGCACAGCGTCGATGAGGCGCTGGGGTTGATCCTCGCGCAGGTAGCCACGCTGCCCGAGGAGCCCGTCGCGCTGGCGCAGGCCCGCGGCCGCCGCCTGGCGGCCGACGTCCACGCCGGGCTGGACCTGCCACCGTTCGCGAACTCGGCGATGGACGGCTACGCGGTGCGCTCGCAGGACACGCCGGGCACGCTGCGGGTGAGCGGCGAGTCGGCAGCCGGAAGGCCGCTGGGTGAGGCCGTGCTGGCGGGCGAGGCGGCCCGGATCTCGACCGGCGCGCAACTGCCCGCGGGCGCCGATGCGGTGGTGATGATCGAGCGTGTGAGCCTGGTCAGCGACGGTCCGCAGGGCCAGCTGATCACGCTCACGCAGACGGTCCCCCCGGGCGACTGTGTCAGGCGGGCCGGGAGCGATGTGCGTGCGGGCACGCTCGTGCTCACCGCCGGAACCGAGCTGGGGCCCGCGCAGATCGGGGCGGCGGCGGCGCTCGGGTTGACTGAGCTGCCCTGTGCTCGCCGCCCGCGCGTGGCGGTGCTGCCGACGGGGGACGAGCTCCAGACGCCCGGCAACCCCCTGGGGCCCGGCCAGATCTACAACTCCAACGGCCCGATGCTGCGGGCGCTGATCGAGCAGGCCGGCGGCGAGGTGCTCGAGCTGCCGGCCGTGGCCGACAGCGACGCCGCACACCTGCAGGCGCTGCGCGGCGCCCTGGCCCATGACCTGGTGATCAGCTCCGGCGGGGTCTCCGTGGGCCCACACGACCTGGTGCGGGGCGCCGCGGCGCAGCTCGGCGTGCGGGAGCTGTTCTGGGGGGTGCGGCTCAAGCCAGGCAAGCCGCTCAGCTTCGGCGTGCGGGAGCGCGCCGGTGAGGCGGGTCGAACGCTGGTCTTCGGGCTGCCGGGCAATCCGCTCTCGACGCTCGTGTGCTTCGCCCTGTTCGTGCGTCCGGCGATCGACGCGCTGCAGGGCGCGCGCGACCCGCGGCCCGGGCTGCGAGCGGGCGTGCTGGCACGGGACGTTGCCCGCAACCGCCAGCGCGAGCAGTTCGTGCGCGTCTGGGAGGACGCAGACGGGCGGCTCGATCCGCTCCCCTCCCAGGATTCGCACCAGATCGCGTTCAGCGCGCAGGCGGACGCGCTGGCGCGGATCCCCGCCGGTGAGGGAGCGCTCGCGGCCGGGGAGGCTGTCGCCTATCTGCCGCTGCGCCGCCTATGAGCCGCGGGTGAGCCGCGCGCGGCCCGCCAGCCAGGTGTCGATCGTCAGCAGCAGCCGCTCCCACTCCTCGCGCAGCGCCAGGCGCCCGTCCACCTCCAGGCCGACGCCTGCACGGTGCAGCATCTCCCAGACGGCCTGCTCCGCCAGCGCCAGCTGCTCACTGGCCCGGTGGCCGGGAAGCAGCTCGGCCGCCATCGTCACGGCGGCGTGGAGCTCCAGCGGCCCGGCTCCCAGGCGCCCGATCAACCGCTCCTGGAGGCGGTCTATGCCCGGTGGGCGGCGCGGATCAGGCTGTGAGCGCGGCGAGTCCTCGGCGACGGTGGCCGCCGTCTGAGGCGGCGCCGAGCCCAGCAGACGCGTGGTCACGTCGGTGCCACGCTTCTGCACGTTGGCCCAGCCACGCCCCATGCCGATCTGATCCGGGCGCAGGCGCCCGGCCTCAAACACCGTGAGCTGGGTCTCGCTGGGATCCCACTCACGGTCCTCATAGCTGAACGTGCGCCCGGCTCGAAAAGAGACCAGGAAGCGCGATTCCAGCTCGTCCTCGGAGAGGTTGAACGCGCGGGCGCCGTGCACGCCGCTGCGCAGGTCCACGTGGTACACGCGGGAGAGCTTAGTGGCCGCTACGCGGCGGCCGCCGCTGACTCACTGAGCAGCTCATCCGCGACGGCGCGGACATCCGCGTCGAGATGGCCGCAGAGCACGTCACGGAGGATCGCCCGCAGGTGGTCGCAGAGCTCATCCACCAGCGGCTCGATCACGTCCTCCGGAGGTGCCATCCCGGTGATCACGGCACGCTCGAGCGCCACCGCGCCGGCGATCCGCTCGGCGAACTCTCCGCGGCGGGTGGGCGCGGCGCAGATCACCGAGAGGCGCTGGGCGAGCCTGCCGCTGGCTGGGCCCTCGGGCTCGAGCAGCGCCCGCAGCGCCAGCAGATAGTCACTCAGCGCCTCAAACGCGGCGGGGCGCTCGGCGCCCATCTCAAAGCGCGCCAGCGCCCAGGCGAGCTCGCCCGCGCCCGAGCTCTCCAGGCGGTGCACGGCGCCCGCCGGGAGCCGGCGTGAGATCAGGTTGCAGAAGCCGCGCAGCTCATCCTCGGCGCTGGCCGGGACGAGCGTCAGCCGCCGGGGTGCCGCGTGTGAGCCGATCGCCACCGGGGTCCAGCTGCCGTTGTCCACACGCGAATAGCCGATCGCGCCGAGCGCATAGTCGCCCCGCTCATAGAGGCGCAGTGCGGTCAGCACGCGCCTGAAGCGAGCCCTGGCGAAGCCCGCTGAGGGCTCGCGCAGGCGCTCATGCGCGACCCGCAGCACGAGCAGCAGCGGCGGCTGGCTGCCGGCACTGAGTTCCGGCGGCGGCTCGGCCAGGAGCCGGGGACGCACGATCGAGAGCCCGTCGCCGAGCGCCAGTTCGGAGGTCCCGGGATCGAGGTCGATGCCGCGCAGCGGCACCACCACCTCTGTGACCAGACGGCCCTGGTAGATCGCGCGCTCGAGCTCCTCATAGGCGAGCGCAAAGCGCTCATCGTCAAACGCGAACTCCGAGCGTCCGTCGAACACGCGCCAGAGGAACAGGCGCAGCGCGGTATCGGCCAGCGCCCGGTGGCTGTCAGGGATCAGCAGCTCACCGCGGGCGCGCAGGTAGGCATCGGTCCCGCCGACGCTCTCCAGCGCACGCGCAGCCGGCGCGTAGCTGGGCAGCGCGACGAGCACGCCCAGGCGCTCATTGATGAACTCGGTGGTGAGTGGCCGGTAGCAGTACAGCGGCACGCGCCGGGCGCCGCGCCCCTCACTCTCGACCACCTCGAACGGGATCTCCTCGCCGCTGGTCAGTGCCAGCTCCAGGCGCATGCCGGCCTCGGTCGTGAACGTCTCGATCAGGCCGTGCAGCGTCAGGTTTCTCACGTCCAGCCGTTTCGGCAGATGAACCGCCGATCCTGCGGCTGCCAGCGCTATTGCAGGCCGCCAGCCCTGTTGCAGGCCGCAAGCGCCATTGCAGGCCGCGAGCGCCATTGGAGGCCGCGAGCGCCATTGCAGGCCGCGAGCGCCATTGCAGGCCGCGAGCGGGCACGAGCGTGACCGCGGGATCCGGCGTCCATACTCCCGGCCCGCGCTCAGCGGCGCGGGCCGCCCGAGCGAGTCGACGCCCGCGGGCGCTCAGGCGGCGACTTCGGCCAGCGCCGGGTCGGAGCCGAGCACCTGGTCGGAGCCGAGCGCGGGGTCGGAGCCGAGCACCGCGGCTGTCTCAGCGGCGCACTCATCCCCCAGCCACTGGCTGCCGTAGACGCGCATGTCCTCGATCAGCGGCACCAGCGCCAGCCCCTTGGAGGTCAGCACGTACTCCACCCGTGGCGGCACCTCCGGGTAGGTGTGCCGTGCGACGATGCCCTCCTCCTCCAGCGCGCGCAGGCGCAGCGACAGGGTGCGGGGGCTGATGCCGGTCAACTGACGCTCGAGCTCACAGAAGCGGGAGTTGCCCTCCGCCAGCTCCTTGACCAGCAGCAGCGTCCACTTGCCGCAGACGATCTCTGCGGTTCGGCAGACGGGACATGACTGGTCGGTGGCCATTCTGTGGACCGATTCTAGCGTCGCGCTTCACGAACTGAAGTAGGGCGGCGCGGCGCTCACGGTCAGCGCGGCGGCCACCCGCTCAGGTGACGTCGCGCAGCTTCTGCGCCTCAGCCAGCGACTGCAGCTTCTTCAGCGACTGGTTCTCGATCTGGCGGATGCGCTCACGCGTGACGTTGAACGTGCGCCCGACCTCATCGAGCGTGCGGGGATGCTCGCCGCCGAGCCCGTAGCGCAGCTCGAGCACGCGCCGCTCGCGGTAGCTGAGGTTCTCCAGCGCTTCGCGCAGCGCCTCCTTGGTGAGGATCTCAGCGGCCCGCTCATACGGCGATTCGGCGCGCTCGTCGGCGATGAACTGACCGAACTCCGACTCCTCCTCGTCGCCGACCGGCTTCTCCAGCGAAACCGGCGCCTGAGCCGAGCGCTTGATCGACTCGACCTCCTCAGGCTCGATGCCCGTGACCTCGGCGATCTCCTCGGCGGTGGGCTCGCGCCCCAGCTCCGTCACCAGCTTGCGCTCCGCGCGGCCGATCTTGTTGAGCTTCTCAACGACGTGCACCGGGATGCGGATCGTGCGGGCCTTGTCAGCGAGCGCACGGGCGATCGCCTGACGGATCCACCAGGTGGCGTAGGTCGAGAACTTGAAGCCCTTGCGGTAGTCGAACTTCTCGGCCGCACGCACCAGCCCGAGCGTCCCCTCCTGGATCAGGTCCAGGAACGGGAGTCCCTGGTTGCGGTAGTTCTTGGCGATCGAGACCACCAGCCGCAGGTTCGACTCGACCATCTTCTGCTTGGCGTCAAGGTCGCCGCGCTCAATCCGCTTGGCGAGGTCAACCTCCTCCTGGGCTGTCAGCAGGCGGACCTTGCCGATGTCCTTCAGGAACAGCTGCAGCGAGTCCGTGGTCATGTCGGGCTTCAGATCCAGCGCCGTCTTGGACTTGCGTCGGCCGCGCTTGTCCGGGACGCGCTCGACCTCCGCTGCCGCCAGCGCCGGGTCGACCTCCTCGACCAGCTCGATCTCCGCGCGCTCGAGGAAGCCGTGCAGCTCCTCGACGTCGGTCTCGTCGAGGTCAAGTTCGGCGATCGCTCCGCTGATCTCCGCGAACGTGAGCACGCCCAGCTGCTGGCCACGGTTGACCAGGCTCTTGACCTCTTCGAGTTCCTGCAGTTCCGCTACTGACATCTGGTTCCGTTTCCGTCGTGTCTCGAGTACGTCGGTAAGTCCGGCGCCTTGCACGGCGATCAGCGGCTCGAGGAGAGCACACCCCGCCTACTCAAACATGAGGGCAATGGTATCGCGCACCAAGGCGCCGATCAGTCTATGTCGTACCTAGTAAACGGCCGAGAGACGGCAAACCTGAAGCGAACCTTCGCTCGCTGGCCACCTGAAGGGCGCAAGTTGGAAATATCTGCGCGCCGGGGCGATACTGCTCGCATGAGTGAGACAGAGCCGACGATCCTGGGATCGCTGCCGAGCTCACGGCCGCAGCGCCGCAGCCCGAAGCGCGTGCCGCGAACCACGGCGCAGAGCGCCCCCGCGCCGGCCCCCGCGGACACGGATGCGACGCCCTTGCCGGCGGCCACGCCGCGCCCCCGCCGCCCG